>JBBQXO010000034.1:0-35089 GCA_038209595.1 Chitinophagales bacterium | reverse complement strand
ACTATTGACCTATTTGGGTCAATAGTAAGTACTTGTATAATTCCACTTTGGATAGATAATAAGGTATTATCAATATCTTACTGATTTTTTATTGGTTTACTGTTTAAAAACGACAATATTACCCGGATAAATACCTGCATGGGCAAAATATATTCATATTCGCACCTTGGTAATCAAAGCACTGACATTTAAATTAAAGTGTTCTATGATATCAGTAGTAAGAGGTGCGAAAGGGGCTCAGGGCTTGTTATATATTCCCAATAGCGCACCACCACTTTTACCTTCATCATTTCCCGTATTTGCCACTTCTTCACTGTATAGTGCAAAAGGAGTAATGATTTTTATTTGGCTATGAAAAACTATAGTGGGATTCAGTAAGGGATACAAGATGGCTTAGAGGACATTTTTTTTTCAGATATAACTGACTTTTTTATTCTCTTACGCTCATTCTCAATTCTTACCTTATCATTTGCAATATCTATAGGATCACCGAACATATAAAACATTTTTTTTCTGATCCCATCTGCGCTGTATACATCTTTCCACATGTCAATAAACTCATGAAAATTTATATAAAAAGGGTTGCCTGGTTTATCTAATTTATGAGTAATTCCATACACTACTTTTTCATCTTCAGACTGATAGGTTCCAAATAGGCGATCCCATAAAATAAATGTTGCTCCAAAATTTTTATTGATAAACTTATTCTGCGAGCCATGGTGTACGCGATGATTAGAGGGCGTTGCAAAAATATATTCAAAAATCCGGGGCAGTTTTTTAATGTATTCTGTATGAACCCAGAATTGAAACAGAACTGCAATTTGATTTGCGATAAAGAATATGATGGGGTGAAAACCACAGAGGGCAATCGGTAAAAAGAAAATGATTTTAATGTGTTGTATCCAACTTAACCGAAAAGAGGTTGTAAGGTTATAGTTTTCGCCACTGTGATGCACCACATGGGTAGCCCACCAAAAGCGTTGATGGTGAGAAATGTAATGTGCCCAATAACTACAAAAGTCAAGGATTATGTAACAAGGGATTAAAGTCCACCAATTAAAATAGAGCCGCCATGGCACCATGTTATATACAAGAATAATACTGTAGAGTATTGCAAACTTAAGCAGGAATGAAATAATAACATTACCAATACCTACACAGATAGATGCAATAGTTTCCTTCTTACTGTAATTTTTTTTGTTATGTAATATTGAATAAATCCATTCGATTAAAACAAACAGGAACAGGAATGGCGCCGCCCATACTATAATCTCTGGCGCATCGCTAACAAGGCTCTTTAAGTTTTTCAGGTCAATGATTGGTGCTCCAAAAAGGTTAGACATTTAAAAAAGTTAATTTATAATTTAATTTGTTTGGTTGATTGATTTAATCCTATGAATATTTTAGAAGTCAAAGTTCAAAATCATGTTTTACTGATTGTAAAACAAATGTTCTTTATAATTTACAAAAGATTTTGGCATAGTTGATATTTAAATAGTTTGAAAATACATTGGTGTAACTCATTTTTTTATAAAAAGAAAATTTTATTTTACGTTCCTATGGAGAAGTCAAAGACTACTTTTGAGCCATCTGGTGCAATAGCAAGTATTTGAATCATTCCACTTTGGGCGGATAATAAGGTCTTGTCAATATCTTCCGGATTGTTTATAGGTTTACCGTTGATAAAAACGATAATAGTTCCCGGGGGAATACCGGCCTGATCAAAAAAACCTCCTACGCGCACCTTGGTAACCAAAACACCTGCATTTAAATTAAAATGTTGTTTGATATCTGTAGTAATTGGTGCGAAATTGGCTCCAAGCCTGTTGTATATTTCCTGGAGTGCTCTGCCACTTTCACTTTCAGGATTTTCAGTTTTTGCCTCATCTTCACTGTGGAGTGTAACTGAGGCCATTGCAGTATCTCCTTTGCGCATGTAGGTTAATTTGATAATGTCACCGGGTTTGTGTCTTGCTATCCTTTCAGAAAATTCGGTTGATGAGCTGATTATAATACCATCTATACTTTGTATAATGTCACCTTCTTTAAGGCCGGCATCAGCCGCCGCACTTTTATTTTGCACACCGATTATGTAAACGCCTTTTACCATAGCTGGGTTGAGTCCCTGTTGTTTCAGATACTCGTCTTCGGCAGAGGGTGACGGAAAGGAAACACCCAACACACCCCGTTTTACCATTCCAAAGTTTTTTAAATCATCTAATATCTTTTTTGCCAGGTTAGCAGGTATGGCAAAAGCATAACCCGCATAACTACCTGTTTGCGATGCTATAGCCGAATTAATACCAATCAATTCTCCATTGGTATTTACAAGTGCACCTCCGCTATTGCCGGAGTTTATAGCAGCATCGGTTTGAATAAACGACTCAACTGCCATATTACCTTCAGGCGCTTCATTATTTTGCCTGGCATTGCTTCCCGGTCGGTTTATGATTCCAATACTTCTTGTTTTAGCACTTACAATTCCTGCGGTAACGGTGGTATTCAATGAAAGGGGAAACCCTACAGCTATCACCCATTCGCCTATTTGCACCTTATCAGAGTTCCCGAATTGAACCACAGGAAGATTTACAGCCTCTACTTTTATAAGTGCTAAATCAGTATTGGGATCGCGACCAATCAATTTGGCAGAAAAGGTTCGTTTGTCATAAAGAATCACCTCTATGGCGGATGCATTTTCAACCACATGATTATTGGTAGCTATAAATCCATCAGAGCTTATGATTACCCCTGACCCTGATGCGCCACGATCGGACGAGCCGCTAAAGCGAATTTTTATGTGTACTACTGCAGGCATCACCATCTTAGATGCCATTACAAAATCTACATTGCCATTTGAAGTATTTATGGCATCTCTTTTTTCTGTTGGTTGTATTATACTATCTTTTGTATAGACATCTGTATCAGCCTTTTGTTTATTATTACAACTTATGGCCAAACTTCCCAGTATTATATATAAAATCGGAAGCCAGGAGGCGTGCAACTTATTCATATTTTTTATCTTTATAATGCATTGCAAAAGCAACTATTTATGATCAATAAACCGCCCATAATAATTCTGAAGATTGGCCTCGTAGGTTGCGCTTAGTTCTTTTGAAGCATCATATTCAGGACTATTTTTAACCTGTTCGACTGAGGCATTTATAATTACTTCTGAATTTTCCCAATTTATTTCTTTAATTAAATCAGGCGAAATAGTCACCTTCTTGCCAGGAAACCAATTTCCTGTGTCAACTAACAGATATTGTATTGTCCAATTGCTTGTATCTAGTATAAAATCCTCCACTTCGCCAATAGTATCATCCGTTGCTTGAAGCGTGTTACCCTGTACGCTATAAGCGCTTCTCAAGTGGGAGTCACCGCTTAATTCTTCATTTGGGGTGATTATATATTTTTTTACTTCATCCTTTTCAGGCTCGGATGTTGTGGGCATCATCATTCCGCTGGTGCCCATCCCATCTTTCCAAATGCTGCCGCCAAAATGATTTGTCCAGGCATAATGTGCCGAAAGTTCCATTTGGTGCTGTTCCGAAACTGATTGATCTGTGTCTATATCCGGGCTATCTTTAATTTGTTCTTTTGTGAGGTTTACCGGAAATGCTTTATTTGCCCAATCACATGTCAAAAGCGCTTCTGGTGAAATAAGCACCTTGCGGTTTGAAAGCCAATTACCTGTTTCCAAAACGAGATATCGTATCTTCCATGTTATATCGTCAAAATAAAAATCGGTAACTTTTCCAATCTCGCCATCGGTGGCGCCCAATGTAAAACCTAAGAGATTTTTTATTGTTTGTTTCATATTTTTAATTTTACAGACTGTTTGACGATGAAGGCGGATCAAACTCCTTTCTATTATAAAACTGATCGTTTAATCCGATTGTTTTATCAAAGTCGTTATCCGGAAAATAGTGAGGTAAAATTATTTGTTCATACGATTTCTCAATATCAATTCCCTTTTTAAATCTTTTTGTTTTTGTAAAAGTGGTATAGTCAATGGTGTTACAATTCACTATTGAATTTTCTTCATCAAGCGTTACCATGCCAATAGGTATGATAAGGTGATTTTCGTTATCTTCATTTAAAAATCCGTGTATACCCTTGTTAGCAGGAATAGCGTAGGTTTGGTGGCCTGCTTCTATTAAAGATTCGTCAACCTCTACATCAAGATACACAACACGTTCTGCATCCTTGTTTACAAGTAGTCCTTCTACTTTGCCTATAGTTCTTTTGTCTGCATCTATTACATTCCAATCTCTCACATCAGGATATTCTTCGGCTACTTTATAATTTGATAGTTCGTGTAAATAATAAAGATTTTTCTTTTTTTCTGTCATAATTTAAATTTTAAGTGGATTATCAATTCATTTTAGAAAGAAGGTCGGCCGCCTTTCTGAAAAAAGACTTAACGGCATCCCGCTGATCCAGGGTTAATACTTCGGGGCTAATTGCCGAAGCGGCTGAATTTACATCGGCAGCTTCAGTACTCAAACTGGGATATTTTGCCCGCTGCATATTTTGTAAAGCAGTGCTCAACACATTTGCAGCGCTACTAATTTTATCACCATGGATAGTTGACATAGGATCTTTTGTTATTTCATCCGAAATCTGTTTTGCCTTCTCTATTTCGGCTTTTGCATCGTAGCCTACATCAGCAGCCATAGCATCAACTGCATTGGTTAACTTTGTAATTGCTTCACTGGTAAATGTATGGTCAAGGCTCATTGTATTGGTATCAGAATTAATATAGGTAACATACTCTTCCACTCTGCTATTATTTTCTTGTATATCTATCAGCGTCGTTTTATTTACTGTTTCTTCTGACTTGACTTCATCGTCACGTAAAAAGAAGAACCAGGTCGCAGCAAGTATACCGAGTAATAAAAGTAACCATGGCCAAATCGAATTTTTCTTTTCTATTTTGATTTCTGTCATAAGTTTTTTTTAGTATTTAAATAATAATTGGTTGTTTAATTAATCTTAGAATTATAAAAGTATTCTTTGTTAATTTACTGACATTTTTTCATGTAAAAATGGGGCAGATATATCAACTTATTTTTCTTAATAACCACCAAAAGAAGTACAAAAAAGAGGAGTATTTAGAACTTCAACCAGAGCCAAAAATTAAAAATGAAATATTATAATAATAAATGGAATAGTACTTTTCTTTTTTTGAACCTTACATTATAAATAATTCTGACGCTTTTTATGAATCATCTTTCGATTGGAAGGTAATTAGACTGGCGCATTGATTTCTTACATAATTCTAGAAATATTTTACATAAATCGTAACCTGATATGTCAGAGTAAGAAAAATGATTTCTTTATCGATCTTAAAAGGCGTTTTTGAAAGCAATTGAATTGTTTTGAAACTTGATATTGGGATCAATGTGATATGATGCAAGAGGTTACTTTGTGTTGTTGGGTTCGGATTTTATTCAATGCCATTATATTATTCTACACCACTTTTTACCTGAAGCCATTACCATGATTCTTTATTGGGTGGTAGCAGCGGCTTTCTTTTTATTTAAATGATCCGCCAACCTTGCTTTATTCAAACTGCTTTAGCAACCTATTTTTATAAATCTTGGAGAAGAATTTTAAAAAAGACTCCCCGTTTCTACATTGTCTGGATAGCTACCGTAACTTTTTAATGATATTTTCAGGCAGAGAATATTCTTCATTGCAACCCAATATTGTTTCAATATCCTGAATGGCATTAGTATAATTTCATCTACATTTCAGCCATCTATTTTGAAAGATTAAAAATAATATTACAGTTTTTGATGAAGAAGTTTTGCACTGATCGCTTTTTCTAAGGCTACTGGCAATACACCGGCCTCATCATCTATGGCTCTAAACTGATTCATATCTGTATCCCACACAAAAACATTTTTTCCCTTGGCATTTATACTTACATAATATCGTACCTGATCATTATAGAAGAACGGTTCAAATTCCACTCTGTATGGTATGTCATCCACTTGTAGATTGAAATATCTTTCATTGTCTTCTTTTGCCTGTGTTTTATCTATAAGCGGAGTAACTGCTTCTTGATTTTGTTTATTTTCCATAATTTTTTTTAGAATAAGTTTGATTTAAAATGAGATATTGTGTGAATTGTAAGAAGATTTATTATAAAAATTTTATATTTTTTTCGATCGGTCCGCCACTATATATTTATTTTACCACAAGTTGATTATCTATTTTTTGAGGGTGAAGTGCCTCTAGGTCGCTCATTAATGATTGGAGGTTATCGCGGTCAATTACACCTCTTAGTACTATCACCTTTTCAACTACATCGGCCTGCACACCAGGGTATTTTGTAATGATGGTTTGAACTGATGTTCTCATGGTCATGTCTGTAGAGTTATCTATTACGATATTATTTTCTACTTTATTTACTCCATTTACATCCAGAATTTTTTTTTCAATAGTGTCTGCGCAGTTATCACCTTCACACATTCCGGTCAAAGTAACTACACCATTTTCTACACTGGAAATTACACCTGCATAATTTTTATTATCTTGTAATATTTTGGTAATGTTATCTTGTATTTTTTTATCGTCAGTCTCGTTGTTACACGATACAAAAACTAATAATAGTATCGCAATCACGAAGATGGATTTAATATTCAGCATATGATAATAATTTTTACTCGTTTTATTCTAAATAAATAACCTAAGATTGTATAAAAAATACTACTTAAAGGTAGTTTGGTTGGATTAATTACTTATTACATAATTTTGGTGATAAGTTATATAAATCCCACCTCAATGTGGTAAGATCAGAGAATTAAGTTTATTTACATCAATCTAGATAGTATTTTTTTACTTTTTTAATTTGTTTTTTCTATTATAATTTTTTTGATCAAGTTTTTCCCTAATTCTAAGATAATGCAGATGGCTGGGATTCTGACGTTCCCTTTCTGCAAAGGTTTCTGTATGTTCCATAAGAGGATTTCTTAAATGATTGGATGATTGGCTTTGTTCGAGGTCTGAACTTATTTACAGATTAATCTGATTTGCGAAGTTTGAATAACATTGCTGTCTTTCCGAATGCATTGCAACAATTGGTAAATCTTTTCTTTTATTTACTGTTTCGTTATTTTTTTAGAAAGATAGTCTGAAATGGTCAATATTTGAATCTCCCTAAATGGATGAAGAACAAGCAAATTCTTATCTCCTTTCAAAATATGCTTTCTAGCTCAGTCAATAGCAAGAGATAGTAAAAAGTTATCCTTATCGTCTCGGCAAAAGTTAGCATGAGTATTAACTTGCACCATTTCCGCTTTTTCTTTGAGGTTCACTATTAGGTCAGTCAGATCAGAAAGCTCAAAGTACTTTCTTAATTTTGATCGTTCGGTAACATCGACGATTTCCTCCAATAACTCTTGGCTGATCAAAAAAAACGTCTTTTCTGCTTAAATCAAACTGTCAATTTTGGTAAAGTATTTGGATCAGCAAAAAGCTTATCTAAAGGTTGGTATCAATAATAATCCTACGCTTTATTTTTCGCATAGCGTTTCACTCTTACTGTTTCAACCTCCTCTGTTATTTCTCCCATGCTAGGTGTCCCAAGTAGTGTATCTTTTGTTGTAAGCCGTTTTACTATATGCATAAAGCCATCATTGTTAGTTAGCTTAATAGCTTTAAGGTTCATATCTGCAAGATCCTTCAATAGTTTGTCTGCCTTTAAGTTGAATATTTCTGCTTCATACGTTATCATATTCAAATTTAAAGAAAGTTGTTTGAAAAGGGTTTTTGTAGGATGCAAAAAATTTAATAAAGCCGCCATTAAAATTCACCAATCCTGATGAAATTGTTTATTCTTAATAAATAGTTTTTAAATGGTTATTCCATATCTTTATTAATTTATTGGCAACCAATGAATAATTCTATTATTTTTTCCTTATTTAGTATGTGCAAAGACCTATTAACTGAAGAAAACGATTCCTAAATGACCTTTGATTTGCCGTCCATCCATTTTGAATTCCAATACTGAAACTATTTTACAATGTCATTTCCGTTCGCATGTTCTATTCGGCCTTTCTTGCACCTAAATTTTCTTATTTAAAAAATCTATCCTCCTTCCAATTCATAGGGTTGTTTTCTATGTAATCATTGATCCGTTGGTATTCAGCGTCATCGCGAATCAGGTGATCGTGAAACCGGGATTGCCATCCAAATTCTATTTCTAATCTGTTGGCGTGTTTGGTAACGGCAGATTTGAACGATCCCACCATAGACGAAATGGAATTTTTTCCCTGATTTTGAAACCGTTCATGGGCAATATTTCGTCCGTAGGGTGGTTGTTGTGTTGGTGGTTGCGGTGGTTGCGGTTGTAGAGACAAGGCATGCCTTGTCTCTACCATGGAACCGGTTCCCCCGGTTCCCCCGTCCCCATTCAAAATTAAAATTCCATGTAAATGGTTGGGCATGACCACGAATGCACCTAATTCCACATTTTTGGCATGGTTCGGTATTTCGTGCCAAAATACGTCTGCCAATATCCCACAGTTAGATAATATCATTTGGCCATCCTGTATTTCACCAAAATAATGATTTCGGTTACGGGTGCAAATAGTGATAAAATAGGCACCGGGCCAGCTATAATTCCACCAGGCTGCCCTTGCGGATGGAATGCGGTATTTGTTTTTGTATTTTTCAGACATATTCAATTTTGGGTTTGTCGTATTTAATAAATTTTTGTTTGTTCACGTTCAGTTGTTTTGTTATTGCATTTTTCATTATACTATAGAGTCAATGCATGCCTTGTCTCTACAGTACAATGATTCCACCATAAATATAAACCCTAAATCCCAAATATTTATAACGTTTCGGGTAAAAAATATCTTTCTTTTATTTTTCTAAAGCAATTTTCAAACAGGATTAGGTAATAGCCTATCCTTTAATTTGCACCTCGATTCATGAAGTCCCCATTAGCAGCGTCACATACCTATCGGTAGCCTGCCTGTCTTCCCTGTTTGCCGAAAGTACGCCTGTGGCCTAAGCTAATTATCATAAGCATATTTGCTGATTGGTTGTGTAAGGTACTCATAGACAGGGAGGGCTATATCATTATTAAGGGGCCTGCTTGCCAACAAGCACGTTCCATCACCCAAAAGTGGGCATAAGGCAAATAGAGCGCAGTCTCTACACCCGTAGACAACCTAAAATTGCGCTACTGAAATCAGAAAGGCACATTTGGAAAATAAGATAAATGTCTTCAGCGCATGATGATCAGTATAGCCTGATGTATTTTGAAAAGAAGAATCACCGTTTCTTCACCACCACCGCCTTCTTAATGACCGCCATTTTTGGAAAATGCTCCATAAAATAGGGGAGTGCAGCCATTCGATTGGGCAATTGCCGCCGCGGGGTATCCTGATAGGCATGAAACTGCTGTACCACTTCCATGCCGCTTATTACCCGGGCTATTACCGGGAAGCCGGGGATGCCCCTTGTTTGACCCGAAGTATCGAGTTTGGAATTTTTAGCAAGGTTGATATAGAGTTGCGTGTCGCGGGTATTTTTTCCGGATCGGGCAAAGGCAATGGTTGCAGAGTCGTTTTTGGTTAGTACGGGTTCATCTGTTAGCGGGTAGCGATCCCACAAGGCCTCTTTAGTTGAATCGAGGTGCCCAAATTGTGCTACAAACCCAGGCACTACGCGATAGATCGGTACATCGGTATAGTACCCATGCCGGATGAGTTGGTACAAACGGTCCACACCTTTGGGCGACCATTCGCGGTGCGCTTCTATTAAAAAAGACCCTTCTGTGGTTTCAAAGCGGGCTTCGAAAACTGCCGGAGCTGCTATGCGGATCCAGCTTTTTTTAAAACGGCTGCCCCCACAACCCGCAAGCATACCAAATACCAGGCTAAAGATTAGCAGGTACTTGATCCGGGTGGAACAAAATTGCCTTTTATGATTATCGCTTTTTATAGATTTCATAGTGGAGAAATTCTAATGTAGAGATGGGCACCTAATCATATAAGACTCTTTAAAATTCAATTTCCCAAAAGGATTGAGTATATTTCCCATTTCCATAGTGGCATAACCTCAGCTTTAAAAATAAAATTCATTTTAATACAGTAACCTTACCCGCAGCGTTTCTTTCACCTCCCTCAATACTTTCAGCGCATTGGTACTTATTTTTTTGTCTATATCTAATACCACATAGCCAATATGCTCATTGGTGGCAAGGTATTGCCCCAATATATTCACCTTAGCATGTGCCATAGCGGTGTTGATTTCGCTCAGTACCCCTGGTACATTGCGGTGAATATGCAGAATGCGATGGGCACCCTCGAGCATCGGCAGGTTGAGCGCCGGAACGGTATGCGATCCGTAGGTGATGCCTTTTTCGAGGTAGCCCATTAATTTGGTGCTTACATCAATCCCAATATTTTCCTGTGCTTCCAGCGTACTGCCGCCTATATGTGGGGTCAGCAATACATTGGGTAGGCCCATTAGCGGGCTGCTGAATGCATCCCCATTTTTCTCGGGCTCTACCGGATACACATCAATCGCTGCTCCACTGATGTCGCCACTTTTTATGGCTTCAGCCAATGCGTCGAGGTCCACCACCTCGCCCCGGGCATAGTTGATGAGGATGCTACCTTTTTTTAATTGTTTGATGGCGGCCTTATTAATGAGGTTTTGGGTGCTTGCGGTTTCGGGTACGTGCAGTGATACAATATCGGCTTTACCCAAAACTTCTTTCAAACTGCGGCAGGCTACGGCATTACCCAATGGTAATTTGGTGAGGGTATCGTAAAAAATAACTTTCAGCCCCATAGCTTCAGCGAGCACGCTTACCTGACTGCCAATATTGCCATATCCAATAATGCCCAGCGTTTTGCCACGTATTTCAAAACTACCGCTAGCATCTTTTAACCATTTGCCAGCGTGCGCTGCGCTGTGTTTATCTATTATTTTCCGGATCAGCATTATGCTTGAACCAATCACGAGCTCGGCCACACTCCGCGTATTGCTGTAAGGGGCATTAAACACCGCTACACCCTTTTGCGCAGCAGCCTCCAGATCTACCTGATTGGTACCAATACAAAAAGTACCGATGGCCTGTAGTTTGGGGGCATTTTCCAAAACCCTGCGGGTAATTTTGGTTTTACTGCGGATCCCCACTATGTGTACCTGTTGCAATTCCCTTATAAGATCTTCCTCACTCAGCGCACCAGATATTTTCTTTATTTGGGTATAGCCATGTTTCGTAATGATATCAATAGCTGTATCGCTGATGTTTTCCAGCAGGAGTACCTGTATATTGGCTTTGGGATAGCTTGTATTATTGTCGCTCATAACTGCGAAAATACAATACCATTTGAATGCCTGGAAAAGAAACCTTTCAGCATTGGGCAAGCAAATGGTTTACAGGCACCTTAGCTTAATAAAAGGCTAAAACTTGAAAGAGATTACTGCTTTACCTGACCGTAGGTGAAATTTTTAGGTCGGTTCATAATATAGGCCCAGTATGCGCCGTCAAAATCGGCTGACCATAAGGTATACCCCATCGCTTCAAACTGTATGAATTCTTCCAGCGGGAAAGTGGTTTTATATCCCTGACTTTGGGTAAGAACCTGCACATCATCCTCGTATTTATGTAAAATGGTTACCCATTTATCTTTTATAAACTTGCAGGTGGTAACCACAAACAATGCATTCCAGAGTTCGGAAATATCTTTTTTAGGATAGGCATCAGTAACCAGTATCAATTGATCACGAACCCTTGCAGTTTTGGCTGCCTGTTCTACGGCAATCCAGTTTTTACCATCCCAGCTAAGGTCCATTAATACGGTTCCCACTGCTTTTTTCAGGTTGAATCTATTCAGATCGAGGTCCGCATATCTCTCAATTTGTTGTCCACCGGTAACCGGTGTGTCGGCTATCAGGCAAATAAACCGGTCTTTGCAGTAATCCAATGAAATAATGTAACCGGCTGATTCGATAATCTTTTTACGAAGAGAATCCAATGTACTGCTTACCAAGGTCCGGGTAGGATGCGCGTCATCTTTTTTGGAGAAAAAGGCAAACCAATCCTCTTTGATATTCACTATTTTACGTGGCTCCATACTGTCCATTTTGTAGTTGGCCAGTTGGTCAGGATGCGAAATATTGATAAAAGCATGGTTTTGCATGCTCAGGTTTTCAATTTTAATTTCTTTTACCGGGCGACGTACCGGTTGTAATCCCGCAGCGTATCCTTTGGCCACGGCATCCATCCTTTTTTGTTTGCTTGGATGGGTAGAATAGTTTTCGTCTTCATTGCTTTCGGGCAGGGCGTTTACGGCCGATTGTGCTTGTTCGAGGGTGGCCCCCAGCATGGCCATGATGCGGCCACTCCATTCATCAGCATCAAGTTCCATCTGCCGGCGTCTTTCCAGGTTGGCATCTTTTACATGGGTATGCTGATCGAGGTGGTGCAATACTTCGTGGGCAAAAATGCTTAGTGAAGCCCAGTTGTCGGTTTGGTTGGCTACCAGATTTTGCAAAAATACCTTATCGTATAAAATATATCGCCATCCATTTTCTCCAATGGTCGCTACACAGTTTTTGATATTGTCGCAGGGTTGCAAAACAAAATTGGGCCTTAGACCCACCGGAGCCAGCACTTTTCTTAAAAGCTCCCGGGCATCTACATCGTCGCTGAATCCAAGTCCTTTTACCTCATCGCAAAGTTTATCCCCGCTTATATTTTGGGTGTAGTAACAGGCAAATGTGGCCGGACGTTGAGCCTCCGCCGGTGTTACAGAGAAGAAAAGAAGGAAAGATAATAATAAAAAAAACACTTTCATACGATGGATCAATGCGGGTACTTTTTTTTTAAAAAAACCTAACAATAGGATAAAGTTAATTTTTTTTTGACAACCACTCTATTTTGATAAAAGCTTATCCAATAAAATAGCAAATGGTTAACCATTTTATGGTCGTACCTTTCTAAATATAAGAAATCTTAACAGTGATGCATTGGTTTTTTAATCCACATCGGTAGGATGTCCTTTTTTAAAGTGTTTATTTTGCAATATGAGAGGGTCAATGATTTTAATGGAAATGAGTGTGCGGACAGTATTGACAGGAATTTTGTTTCTTACTTTTTGTGCCTGTTCTTCCAAGCCAAGGAAACAGGAAACAGTTATGGCAAATAGCCTTCGGGTGATGGATACTACGGAATTAGAGAAATACAATGCGTATCTGTCCTATTATTTTGATACCCTGCTGAACTACAGAGATTTTTCGGGAGGTATTTTGGTAGCAAAAAACGGCACCATCCTGTACGAACATTATCAGGGGGATGCCTATGGCAGGGGAGAGGAATCTATTACGGAGCGCACCCCCTTTCATGTGGCCTCTACCTCAAAAACCTTTACCAGTACGGCCATTCTTCAACTCGAAGCGCAGGGTCGCTTAAATCTTGAAGATTCTGTAACGACCTATTTTCCAGATTTTCCCTATAAAAATATTACCATCCGCAACCTGCTGACCCATAGTTCGGGTATTCCCAATTATGCTAATTTTTTACCACAGTATAAGTGGGATCGCAAAATAGATGTTTCCAACCGCGATGTGCTCGATGTGATTATCAAATACAAACCAAAACTGGAATTTACAACCGGAGCAAGGTTTAAATACTGCAATACCAATTTTGTGTTGCTTGCTTTGATCGTAGAAAATGTAAGCGGGCTCGCTTTTCCGGCTTATGTAAAGGAATATATTTTTGATGTGGCAGGGATGCAGGACAGTTATGTACTCAGTACGGAAAACGTTGGGAATTATATGCCAAGCTGGAACCAATCGGGTCGCATTTATAATTTCGAGTACCTTGATGGCTTATATGGCGATAAAAATGTTTTTACCACCTGTCGGGATCTGATGAAATACGATGAAGCTATCCGTAAAAACCTTTTGCTTAATCCGCTATCCTACCAAAAGGCATGGGAGCCTAACTACCGCGATGTGGGCAATGAGTCCTGGGAATACTATGGTTTGGGCTGGCGGTTAAAAATGTTCAATAACAATCTGAAGATCCCCTATCACAATGGTTGGTGGCACGGCAATAATTCAGTTTTTCAAAGATTGATATCGGATACCGCAGTCATTATTGTTATGGGCAACCGGTACAATCGCCGTATTTATTCAGCAGCAAGAGTAGCCAACCTTTTCCGTCCATATTACCCCGATTCCGCTGATCTTCAGGAAGACCATCAAGCCTTTTTGAGGAGAACCATATCGGCAGATACGGAAGGCAACGGGGAAATAATAGAAGCCATTTTGCCTCCTCCGGCATCAGTACCGGGTGGTTTGGGAAAAAAAGTACTTTTACCTAAGTAACCGGCAGGCTGCCTGCCACGATATTTTGCTACGATATGTATATTTACAATGCGGCACAAATCAGGGGTTGGGATGCGTTTACCATCGATCGGGAGCCTGTGGCTTCCATCGATTTGATGGAGCGGTCATCAATAGCAGTGGTACAATGGATAATCGAAAATTACCCCCTACAAAAGCAATTCTATATTTATTGTGGTCCCGGCAACAACGGGGGCGATGGGCTTTCTATAGGCCGGCAATTGCAGGATTTGGATTGCACTGTACAGATTTATGTGCTGCCTTCAGACCGCTACAGTAAAGACCATCAGGAACAAGCAAGGCGGCTGCAGGCAAATAATTTCCCGGTTACAATGCTGGAAGGCGAAAGTGATTTTGGCGAAATGGCCCCGGACATTATTATAATCGATGCCCTTTACGGTACCGGCTTGACGAGGCCTGTTACCGGTTTGCCGGCACGGCTCATTGACTGGATCAACAGCCTGCCCAATAAAGTCATCAGTATTGATATGCCATCTGGTTTGCCAGCGGGCAGTATTCCGGAAAATAGCGAAGTGGTGCAGGCAGATCATACATTAAGCTTTCAATGCCCCAAGCTTGCTTTTTTTGCCTCAGAAAACGAAAAGTTTACCGGCGTATGGACGCTGCTCAATATCGGTTTACATAAAGCCTATACACTTTTCGAAACTTCCATTTACACTTATGTAAATGAAGATTTTGCAAAAACAGTATTGCCTTCTGCAAGACCTGTACACGCTTTTAAAGCCAATTTTGGCCATGCCTGTATCCTGGCAGGCAGCGAAGCCATGGCGGGCGCCGCGCTGTTGAGCGCAGGTGGTTGTTTGCGGAGCGGGGTAGGTTTGCTTACCCTCGGGATTCCGGAAACGGCTAATATGGCTGCCAATATCCTTTACCCCGAGGCCATGTGTGCTGCTAAAAATCAGTGGATGCAGCATGCTTTTTATGAAAAGAAAACGGCTGTAGCCGCCGGTATGGGTTGGGTAAAAGACGAATACCATGGGCATTTGCTCAAATGGCTGATTAGTAATGTGAGTGCGCCTTTGGTACTTGATGCCACTGCTTTGCAAATAATCGCCGACCATAAAGATCATTTATTGGCGCGTCCCAAGGGAAGCATCACGGTGCTTACTCCGCATATCGGAGAGTTTCGCCGGCTTACCGGTTCGGTTGCCCCTTCCTTCGACCGGCTTGAAAAGGCAAGGGAAATGGCCTCCACCTATCAGGTATTTATTATCCTGAAAGGAGCTTTTACCCAAATCATCACGCCGGGTGGGCTGGTCTATTTCAATGGAAGCGGTAATCCCGGTATGGCCAAAGGTGGCAGCGGCGATGCCCTCGCTGGTTTATTGGCTGGCTTGCTTGCGCAAAATGTGAACCCCATTGAAGCGCTGATTACTGGGGTATACTTGCATGGACTTGCAGGTGATTTGGCGGCACAGCATTTTACCCAACCCGGTATGCAAATTACCGATCTCATTGCCGCCATCCCCGAAGCATGGAAACAATTACTGCGTTAGATTAAAAAATAACTCAGGGGGTAAATGATGTATTCCACAAAAAAGAATCCCCAGAATAGCAGGTAAAATGTTTTTACATTTGCGGGATTATCCAATTGTACCCGGGTACTGCCATATAAAAATAAACACAACAGCACGGTATGGCTGCCATAAAAAAACCAGGGGTTTACTTTCAACTGTAAAATAGCTGAAAGCAATAGCAATCCAACATAAGACAAGGCCACCACAAAAATCCCCCAGCGAAATGCTGCTTTGGGAGAAATGGTCAATGCAAGCGTTTTTATTTCATAGGCAGCATCTCCCTGTGTATCAGGTATATCCTTAAACCAGGCAATACCAAGGCTGAATCCTACTACAAAAAAAGTAAGTGGCCATACATCGGGCGGTATGGTTATTGCGCCATTAAACACATACAAAAACTGTAAAGGCATTCCAATATTTACCAATACTCCCCGCACCAGCAGGATGCTGATAGCTGCCAGCACATGGTGTTTTTTCAATTGCACCGGTGGCAGTGAATAAGCGGTTCCAATCAGCATTATGATCAGGATGAGCAAGAAAAGCGGCATGTTTTCCCAGGCTGCTATGGCTAAGGCAAGTAAGCCTGCTACCAAAATGATGCGGATGCCGCCTGCTTTTGTCAATCGGCCATTTGCAATGGGCAGGTAGGGCTTGTTGATGCGGTCTATGGCAATATCCTGCACCTGATTGAGCCCGGTAATATAAATATTGCAACCCAGCGCTGCCAACAGGCTTTTTAAATAATGGCTGCTGTAAAAACCGGCAAGCGATAGCGGCTCCCCAGGGAAAGCAATTGCCAGACTGATCAGATACAACGCTGTGATGCTTAAAAAAGAACCAATCAGGGTATGCGGACGGGAGAAATCCCAAAGTGTTTTTAAAAAATGCATTGAGCGATGTGCTGTTTTTTTTTGAGGTGTCGTTTGTTTTTCCGGATCAGATATCCGAATCTTTCGATGATGGTATAATAACCGGTTCGCCTGTAAAAATATAGACCATCGCAAAGCTGCCCGCTTTTTTTTCAAAATGAAAATGATAGTCGGGCATGTTCAGCTCGTTTGCAAGCGCTGTAAAACGTTGCTGACTGCCACTTCGGGATACTGAAACCAATCCATCATGCAGGGTAGTGACAATATGTATGGGCAATAAATAGGTGAAAAGCAGGCGCTCCCAAAGGAAAGGACGGATAAACGGGGCAAAAAGCAATTGTCCGATGGTGGTGGACACCAATACTGATAGAGCAGACAGCCCGGTGGGTTGCACAATTTCGGCAATCACTATAGGTCTTTTAGCTGCGGCAGCTTTTTGCAAAATGATCTTTTGTTCCGCAATTGAAAAATGGTGGAAACTATTGAAAAAACTGATCAACCCGTTTTCGCCGGGTAGGTTCTCCGGCAACCGCACGGGCTCTTGCTGAAAAATGAGATTTTTCGGCAATCCATCGGGTTGTTGCGGGTACAGGTCGGTTAAATATACTTTTCCTTGATGATTCAAATGTTGGCAAAGCCAGGAAACTGGCCCGCCCTGTCCGGAACAGGCATCATACCAGCGGGTATTTGGATTTTTGGAAAGCAGCTTTTCTAGCCCGGGCAACACGGGGCTATATAAACCAAACTGGTCGGCCATAAAACGGAGAAATTCCATTTGATGGGTACGCATCCATTGGGGAAACCAAGAAAAATCTTCAAGCTCGGGTAAACGCATGGTATTGGCTAAAGTGGGTAAGATAAGCGGGTTATGCATTACTTGTTGTAATGTTGGACATATTTTCGGGAATGGATATTGTTGGCATTCTGGTTTTGTTGGGATTAATAGCCGGTGTTCTCTGGATTTCGGAGCGCATGGTAAAGGCAGGGGAGCGGGCGGCACTACTGTCCCGCAAAGTCCTGCATATTGTTGGGGTAGGGGGGCTTGCCATAAGCGGTTCTTTTTTCGATAACCCCCTTATAACCGGCTGGCTCAGTCTTGGATTCGGGTTGTTGTTGCTATTGGCTGTTCACAAACAATGGCTTGCGGTTGATGTGCACCAACGAAAAAGCTGGGGGATTGCGCTATTCCCTTTTTCCTATGTATTCCTTTTAGTATTTGCAAGATATGGGCAATGGTACCTTGTGGTCTATCCCATGTTGATACTGGCTTTTGCAGATGCTTTTGCCGCAATAGCAGGCAGCCTTTTCAATCCCAAAAAATACAACCTGACCGGCGATCCTAAATCGCTGCTGGGTAATACCGTATTTGCCATTACTACTTTCTGTCTTTTACAAGTCGTTCCTGGTATTTTAGAAAGCATCGACCCCGATTTTTTTTATATGCCAAATGATCCGGAGGTATGGCTATTGGTATCGGTATTGATTGCCCTGTTAACGGCTGCCTTAGAAGGCGTTACAAGTGGTGGTTGGGACAATGTAACCGTTCCCATTGCTGCGGGGGTGTTATTGCTGGTGCTTCCGATGGTGGGCCGGGAAGGCCTGCAGGTGGGCTTGTTGACCATAATTGGTTTAGGAGGGCTCTCTTATTTTGCGTGGTACCGCAAATGGCTCGATGCCGGTGGGGCCGTAGCCGCTGCTTTGCTCGGCTTTTTTATCTGGCTGGGCGGAGGCTTTTCAGGGTTGGGGTTAATCGGGCTGTTTTTTGTTTCGGGGAGCCTTTTAAGTAAAATGGGAAAAGGCAAAAAAAGCTGGGTACCAGATGCGGGGCATGGTAAACCAAGAAATTACAAGCAGGTATTGAGTAATGGCGCTATTGCCGGGTTATGCATGGTAGGGTTTGTTGTAAGTAATTTGGAAATGCTTGCCTTGTTGTTTGCCACTTCGGTAGCGGTGAGTACAGCGGATACCTGGAGCAGTGAGCTGGGCAATCGCTTCGGTGGAAGGGTTTATAATCTGGTAGGCTTCCGGCGTTTACAGCGGGGTTTATCGGGTGGGGTGTCCTTACAGGGAACCTTCGCCGGGGCTGTAGGAGCTTTATTGATCGGTTTTGCCGCCTGGACTATTGGTATTCCCAAGCCGCTTTGGGTGGCCATAGGCGGTTTTTTGGGTATGCTGCTCGATAGTTTATTGGGGAGTTTGCTACAGGCTCAGTATAAAAATGCCGCAGGTCAACCCGTTGAGTTTTTAAAACCCGGTGAAAAAGGTTTGTTGGTCAAGGGGCAAAAAATAGTGGATAATGACCTCGTTAACCTGTTGAGCAACCTGATTATGGTGATTCTAATGGCAGTTTTCCTCTTTTTTAACCCCCTGTGGGGATAAATTTAAATTATTTCGAATTTAGTTTTTGATAATTGGCCCATCACTCCTACCTTTGCCGTCCAATTTTAAAAAGAGTAGAATGCCTACGATACAGCAATTAGTTAGAAAGGGCAGGGAAGTAATAAAGGCCAAAAGCAAGAGTCGTGCACTTGATGCATGTCCTCAACGCCGTGGTGTTTGTACCCGCGTTTATACCACCACCCCTAAGAAGCCAAACTCTGCACTCCGCAAAGTGGCTAAAGTTCGTTTGACCAACAAGATTGAGGTGATTGCCTATATTCCAGGTGAAGGCCACAACCTGCAGGAACACAGCATCGTGCTGATCCGCGGAGGTCGTGTAAAAGACTTACCGGGTGTACGTTATCACATCGTTCGGGGTAGTCTTGATACCGCCGGTGTTAAAGATCGTAAGCAAAGCCGTAGTAAATATGGTACCAAGCGGGTAAAAGCTAAGAAGTAATTACTCCTATCCTAATAAATAAATCGCATTAAGCTAAAGAATAAACCATGAGGAAAGCGCAAGCAAAAAAATTACCCCTCGCACCGGATCCCCGATTCAACGATGTGCAGGTGACACGCTTTGTTAACAATATTATGTGGGAAGGCAAAAAAAGTATTGCCCTAACCATATTTTATGATGCTCTTGAGAAAGTAGCCAAAATTACCAGTGAAGACGGGTATGAGGTTTGGAAAAAAGCACTATCAAACGTAACTCCTGCTGTTGAAGTAAGAAGCCGCCGGATTGGTGGTGCTACTTTTCAGATTCCAAGCGAGGTTCGACCTGACCGTAAGATTAGCCTCAGCATGAAGTGGTTGATTCGTTTTAGCCGTGATCGAAATGGTCGTAGTATGGCCGATAAACTTGCCAACGAAATCGTTGCTGCAAGCAAAGGAGAAGGCGCTGCTTTCAAAAAGAAAGAAGACGTACATCGTATGGCCGATGCAAATAAGGCTTTCAGCCACTTCCGCATCTAACTTAATATTATATTTTAAAAAAATCCGGTTCCATCTAGTGGAATCCGGATTTTTTCGTTTATACATTTTGGAGTTTTTCTGTTGCTATTCTTCAAAGTTTTTTTCGATTTCTTACCATGTCTGACAGATAATCTTTACTTTCCGGCAATGGCAAATTCTGTAGGTTTTTCTATTTCGGCAAGACAGGTAAAAATGGAAGAAAAAACGATCGTTCCTGTTTTGGTTCGGGTAGAGGATGGACGCATTAAGTCAATTTTTGAAATAGAACCCGCTCCTGAACAGGAAGCTTGGCCTTATTTGATGCCCGGGTTTGTGGATGCTCATGTGCACATTGAAAGCAGCCTTTTGATTCCCTCCGAATTTGCCCGGCTTGCAGTGATTCATGGTACCGTGGCTACCGTAAGTGATCCGCATGAGATTGCCAATGTTTGCGGCATTGACGGGGTCAGATTTATGATGCAGGAGGGACGAAGGGTACCTTTCAAGTTTTATTTTGGTGCCCCGAGTTGTGTGCCTGCCACCACTTTTGAAACAGCCGGCGCTACCCTTGATGTGGCTGCCGTAGCCGGGTTGCTCGATCTGCCTGAAGTCAAATACCTCAGCGAAATGATGAATTACCCTGGGGTATTGTACAAGGACCCGGAAGTATTGGAAAAAATAGCCGCTGCCCTGCAAAGAAATAAACCGGTAGACGGGCATGCTCCCGGATTGCGGGGTGATGCTTTGCAAACCTATATTGATGCGGGTATTTCCACCGATCACGAATGTTTTACCCAAGAGGAAGCACTTGATAAATTACAACGCGGTATGAAAGTGCTGATCCGTGAGGGGAGTGCTGCCAAAAATTTTGAAGCATTGATTCCATTGATGCAGGATTGGTATCCGCAAATGATGTTTTGCAGTGATGATAAACATCCCGACAGCCTGCTCCTTGGACATATCAACCAACTTTGTGCAAGGGCAGTAGCATCAGGAATCGATTTGTATAAAGTATTGCAGGCCGCCTGCATCAACCCGGTTCGTCATTATGGTTTGGAAGTAGGTTTGCTCCAACCCGGTGATCCGGCAGACTTCATCCTCGTAGAAGATCTCAAGAATTTCAAAGTTTTGGCCACCTATTTGGATGGCGAAAAAGTTGCCGAAGCCGGAAAAACGGGGATACAACCTGATCCGGCAACCGCATTATCTCCCATCAATCAGTTTACTATTGGCCCGGTTTCGGAAGCAGATTTTCTCATGCCTGATCCGCAAACGGAAACAGTTTCCGTGATAGAAGCGCAGGATGGACAGTTGGTAACGGGTCATCTGAAGCTTGCCCCTGCAAGGGCAAATGGATTTATTGTTGCAGATACAGAATGCGATATCCTGAAAATCGCCGTGATCAATCGGTACACAATGGCACCTGTTGCATTAGCACTCATCCGTAATTTTGGGCTGAAAAAAGGTGCGCTTGCTTCGAGTGTGGCACATGATAGCCACAATATTGTGGTGGTGGGCTGTACTGATGCGGATATGGCAAAGGCTGCCAACCTTGTGATAGGCGAGCAGGGAGGTCTTGCTGCTACGGATGGATTACAACATCAGGTGCTTGGTCTTCCTGTGGCGGGTTTAATGAGCAATCGGGATGGATTTGCCATTGGGGAACAATATGCCCGGCTCGATGTTTTTTCTAAATCTGTTTTAGGGTCTGGTTTAACCTCTCCTTTTATGACTTTATCTTTTATGGCTTTGTTGGTAATTCCGCATCTGAAATTGAGTGACCTCGGTCTTTTTGACGGGGATCGGTTTGCTTTAGTTTGAGTTTACAGAGGCTGAAGGCGGATAACAAAGTCGTTTTTCCCGTTTTTTAACCGTTCAAACCACTATATTTGTTATTCACCAAAAACAAATTGCCTAAATGCTTTTTGCAGTTCTTTCTGGTTTTATAGCCGCCGCTGTTTGGGCTGTTACCGGAAACTATCTTAAAGGAAAGGTAGAATACCTGGCAAGTCTTGTTCCTATAGGTCTATTTGTTTATTTCCTGAGCTTATTATCTGGGGTGGCTAATGCAGGTGGATATACCGAGGTGTTTGAATGGGTGCCCTCTTTGGGGGTTAACCTCTCTTTCCGGGTAGACGGACTTGGTTTGCTTTTCTCCCTGTTGATTACCGGTATCGGCAGCCTGGTTTTTTTGTACACTGCCGGTTATATGAAAGGTTATAAAGGCCTGTATAAGTTTTATGCTTACCTCAGCCTTTTTATGGGGGCCATG
Source organism: Chitinophagales bacterium (assembly GCA_038209595.1). Lineage (GTDB taxonomy): Bacteria > Bacteroidota > Bacteroidia > Chitinophagales > Chitinophagaceae > Phnomibacter. Next base: position 12,692 of record JBBQXO010000034.1, on the reverse strand, counting down.
CTTGGGTTGGTACTAAGCGACAACCTTGTTTCTCTTTTCGTTTTCTGGGAACTCACAAGTATCAGTTCCTTTTTCCTGATTGGTTACAACAACAAATCGGCCGCCTCGCAAAGAGCCGCTTTAATTGCTTTGGGGATTACCGGATTTGGTGGCTTGTTTTTACTTGCAGGCGCCTTATTGATGGGTTCAGTAGGGGGCACGTATTCCATTCAGGAATTACTTTCAGGAGGAATTGATTTTACCCAACAGGCAGCTTACCCTTTATTGCTCGTCTTTTTTTTAATGGCAGCTTTTACCAAATCGGCACAGTTCCCTTTTCATTTCTGGTTGCCGGGTGCCATGGAAGCGCCTACTACGGTAAGTACTTATTTGCACAGCGCCACCATGGTAAAAGCCGGGGTGTACCTGTTGCTTCGTTTGAGTCCGCTTTTATCGGGCAGTGATGCCTGGCATTTTACCCTGATGGCATTTGGCGGGTTTACCATGCTTTATGCAGCCTTCCACAGTTTGTTTCGCACCGATTTGAAACGTATTCTGGCTTATTCCACCATTTCGGCACTCGGCATCATGGTTTTTTTGATTGGTGTTGGTACCAAAGAGGCTATGCTTTCTGTAGCCTTATTTGTACTGGTGCATGCCATCTACAAAGCCGGTTTGTTTTTGGTTACAGGCAATATTGATTCGGCAACTGGAACCCGCAATATCAATAAATTACAGGGGCTTGGCCGGGTGCTTTTTCCCATTGCATTAGCAGGTGGGCTTGCAGCACTTAGCAATGGTGGGATACCGCCAAGTATCGGTTTTATTTCAAAAGATCTCTTGTACGAAACTGCCTTGAACGCCCCTTATGTTCCCATAATATTGCTAGGCGCATTAATTATTACCAAGATATTTTTATTAGCGACTGGTATGTGGGTAGGAGTTCGTCCTTTTTTAGGTAAAAAAACGGAAGAACTTGGAAATACCGAACTACCCGGACCGCTTATGTGGATGCCTCCCCTTTTGCTAGGATTACTGGGACTTACTATTGGTCTTGCTCCCGGGTTGATTGAAAGTATCTTGATTTTTCCTGTGGTTTCTGCTTTGGGGATAGATACATCAGGAATGCACCTTAAACTTTGGCATGGTTTTAATCTGGTTTTAGGATTAAGTGCCATTACCATCCTGAGCGGTTTTTTGTTGTTTTATTTTTACCAACCAAGTACCAAAACGCAAACCTTTATCAATAATTATGCAAAACTGGCTCCTGAACAAATATTGATGACTCTTACCCGCAGGTTGAATTCTTATTTTTATAAGTTAACTATTTTTTTCCAAAGTGGCTATCTGCGGCGCTATGTGCGGGTAGTAATTGTTTTTTTAACCGTGCTACTGGGAACTCAAATTTTCCGGAATTTGAACTTTACACCCCATTATGAAACCTTGCTGGATCTGACCTTTTATGAAATTGCGATCGTCATCATCATGGTGCTGGCAATTATATTTACAGTAAATACCCATTCAAGGTTGGGTGCGGTTGCCGGGCTTGGGGTAATTGGTTACTCTATTTGCCTGCTTTTTGTATTTTACAGTGCCCCCGATCTTGCTATGACACAATTTACCATTGATACCCTCACAGTTATCTTGTTTGTGTTGATATTATATAGACTTCCTGTTTACATCAGCAAGTCGACTAAAATGCAGCATACACGGGATTGGCTGCTTTCTTTGCTTTTTGGAGCAATCATTTCTATTATTGCTTTGTCGGCATTGGATGCTACAAGCAGCAAAGAAGTAAGTGCCTATTATGCAAGCGAGGCATACGATAAGGCCAAGGGGAAAAACATCGTGAATGTGATATTGGTGGATTTCAGGGGGATGGATACAATGGTGGAAATAACCGTATTGGTGATTGCAGCCCTTGGCGTTTTTGGGTTGCTGAAATTGAGGTTTAAGGATAAGGAGTCGTGAAACGGGAAAAGTGAAACGGGAAAGGTGAAACGGGGAAACGTGAAACGGGGAAAGTTGAAAGGTTAAACGTGAAAAGTGAAACGTGAAAAGTGAAACGGGGAAACGTGAAAAGTGAAAGGTTAAACGTGAAACGTGAAAAGTGAAACGTGAAAGGGGGAAGGTAAAACGTGAAAGGGGGAAACGTGAAAGGCGAGACGTGGAAAGGTGAAACGGAAAATGTGAAAAGTGAAACGTGAAAGGTGAAACGGAAAATGTGAAAAGTGAAAACGTGAAAACGTGAAAAGTGAAAACGTGAAAAGGGGAAACGTGAAACGGGGAATACCCGTAGCCGAAAGTTGTAACCCGCGGATCGGTTTGCAACCTGTGGATTGGTAAGTGGATTGGTATGCAACCGTGGATCAAATTGCAGCCTTTCGATCAGATAAATAACAATTTAAAATATTACGATACATGAAAACCATTATTTTGAAAACAGCTTCGCAATACCTGTTGCCGCTGTTGTTGCTGTTCTCGGTTTTTATTTTGTTGCGGGGGCACTACCTGCCTGGTGGAGGATTTGTAGGTGGTTTAGTTGCCTCCATTGCTTTTGTACTGCATTCGTTTGCCAATGGGCTGGAAAATACCAGAAAATTATTGCGCATCAATGTCAGTTGGATGATGCCCATTGGATTGGCGCTTGCATTTTTAGCGGGCTTGTCGCCGGTGCTGTTTCATGGAGATGCCTTTATGACGGTGATGTGGTACCCCGATGAAATTCCGGTTATTGGCAAAGTGGGTACTGCGTTGCTTTTCGACCTCGGCGTTTATCTTGTAGTGGTGGGGGTGGCACTCACCATTATTTTCACTATTTCTGAAACGGACTGATAATTATGGAGATTTTACTAGCCATTATTGTAGGACTGCTGTATGCCTCTGGTATCTATATGATGATGCGCCGCAGTTTGGTAAAGTTGATAATTGGATTGATTTTGCTGGGAAACGGAGCCAACCTTTTGATATTTCTTGTTGGTGGGCTGGTAAAAGGCAACCCGCCAATCATACCCGAAGACGCTAATAAAATGGAAGGGCTTTATGCCGATCCGATACCACAAGCACTTATTTTAACGGCCATTGTCATCAGTTTTGGTATTCAGGCATTTGCCATTGTATTGCTAAAAAGAGCATTTGCCGTAATAAAAACGGATGATATAGATAAAATGAATACTACCGACCAAAACCTATGAGCGAAGCACTACTCATGATACCGTTGTTGTGGCAAATGGCCTATGCGCTGCTGCTGATATTTTGCTGGCAAATACCACAATATCATCGCATGATAAGCATTTTTGGCAATGCCATTGGGGTAGGGCTTTCCGCCTTGCTTTTTGTTTGGGTAAAAGATAATGGTATTCAGGTACTGAATGCAGGTGGATGGGCAGCCCCTTATGGCATTAGTTTTGTAGCCGATACTTTTTCAGCCATTCTTGTATTACTTACCTCTATTGCAGGGCTTGCGGTTTCTATTGCCTCTACCAATACCTTATTGGATAGACGGATTCATTTTGGTTATTTCCCGGTATTTCATTTTTTGCTGGCCGGGCTAATCGGTGCTTTTATAGCTGGAGATCTTTTTAACCTGTATGTGTGGTTTGAGATTATGATTATTTCGAGTTTTGTTTTACTAAGTCTTGGGGGTTTAAAAGCACAACTGGAAGGGGGGGTGAAATATTTTACGCTCAATATGCTGGCATCAGTAATATTTTTAACCGCAGTAGCAGTCATATACGGGCTTACCGGAACTCTGAATATGGCTGATTTATCCATTAAAATGGCTGCGGTAGATAACAAAATCCTGGTTCGGATCGCCGGTATTATTTTTCTTGTAGGATTTGGTATCAAGTCGGCTGTTTTTCCTTTGTATTCCTGGTTGCCGGCCTCCTACCATACCCCGCCTGCTCCCGTCAGTGCTATCTTTGGTGGGTTGCTTACCAAGGTTGGAGTGTATGCCATGGCACGGGTATTTTTGCTCATCTTCCCCGAAGATCCCTTCCTCAACAATTTATTTATTTCTATTGCCATCCTTACCATAGTGGCCGGAGGATTGGGTGCCATGATGCAGCAAAATATCCAAAGACTCTTTTCCTACCTCATCGTTTGCCACATTGGTTTCATGGTCATTGGTCTTGGGCTGCGTACTGAGGCGGCTATTGCGGGTATGGTCTTTTATATGATTCATGATATTATTGTAAAAACCAATCTGTTTTTGGTAGGAGGGTTGGTTTACCAAATAGAAGGCCATTGGGAGCGGCGCCATTGTGGAGGGTTATACGACCGGTATCCCTGGATAAGTTTTTTAATGGCTATCCCTTTGTTTTCATTGGCAGGCATACCGCCTCTTTCGGGTTTCTGGCCAAAGATTTCGCTTGTATTGGCTGCCTTTGATGTAAAACAATATTGGGCGCTCGGTGCTATATTGCTCGGTAGTTTTCTTACCTTGTACATTATTGGGGTTCTGTGGATAGAAGTATTTTGGAAACAGAGAAAAAAGGAGCCGGATCAGGTGGACTTTTTATATTATAAAAATTTACTCGCAAAGGATAAGTTTTCTTTAGTGTTTCCTTTGGTTTTGCTGGGAGCGGTAAGTTTATATATTGGGTTTGGTGCCGAATCCATTCAAAAGCTTTCTCAGCAAATAGCTAAAGATTTAATTCACCCTGAAACCTATATTCGGGCTGTTTTGCCGTAGGTCTGAGAAAAAGTAAAAATTATGACAAGAACACTGTTACTCAATATTGTCCTGATGTTTGTGTGGGTGGCTTTAACTGGTAATTTCAGCTTTGGGAATTACTTTTTTGGGTACTGGTTGAGTTTTGGTGTGATGTGGGTTTCTGGCATGAAAGGAGGGGACCAAAACAGGGCTTATTTTGTATTCATTCCAAGGTTGATTGGTTTTGTATTGTATTTTTTGTATGAATTATTAAAAGCCAATTTGCAAGTGGCTTATGAAGTGATGACGCCAAAATTTACTATGAAACCCGGTATCATCCAAGTTCCGCTTGATGCTTCTTCCGATCTGGAAATTACCTTATTGGCCAATCTGATAACACTTACTCCGGGAACCCTGAGTCTGGACGTAAGTACCGATAAAAAGGTTTTATACGTACATGCGATGTACGTTACCGATAAAGATTCTTTCATTAAAAGTATAAAGAACGGGTTTGAAAAACGCATTCTCCAATTAACAAGATGACCCTGTACAATTATCTATATTATATCTTACTACCGTTGCTGGCAATTGCCGTGCTACTGGTTTTTTATCGTTTCTATAAGGGTCCTACGCTCAGCGATAGGGTAGTGGCGCTCGATCTGTTGATCAGTATAGGGATCGGGATTATTGCCCTGCACAGTATTATTACCAAACAACCTACTTTTCTGGATAATGCTATGATTCTTGCTCTGATTGCTTTTTTAACCACTACGGCTTTTTCCTATTATCTCGAAAAGCGCAAAAAGAAATAATGATGATGGATATAATAATTGCCGTATTGACCACCCTTGGTACCGTTTTTATTCTGCTGGCTGGCGTGGGTATTGTGCGTATGCCAGATCTGTATTTGCGCATTTCTGTTACCACTAAAGCTGCCACACTGGGAATTGGTTTGATCCTTGGCGGGGCTGCTCTTTATTTTAAGGATAACGGAGTAACTAGCCGGGTACTTGCCATCATCTTTTTTATGCTGCTTACGGCACCTATTGGTGCACACCTTATAGGTAGGGCTTCCTATTTTATAGGCCTGCCCTTATGGGGTAAAACCAAGTACAACGACCTGAAAGGCAAATATAACAGAGATAGCCATGAATGCAACAGCGGGAAGCCTGCGAACGAAGAGGAAACGGAAGAACAGTCTTCCTGATTTCGATGGTTTTCTTTTTTTAAAGATGTGCCAGTATCCGTTCCTGAATCAACAATAAGTCACCCTCTGACATTCTTATTTTTGTAGCTACAATATCAGAATCGCTCATACTGTTCATGGGAATCAAATGAATATGTGCATGGGGCACTTCGAAGCCAAGGGTAATAATATTTACCCGATTTACATTAAATGCCTTTTCAATAGCCTTAGCAATGGGTTTACAAAAGGTAAGAAAGCCATCAAGATAATCTTCGGGCAAATCAAATATTCGGTCAGTCTCTATTTTGGGTACCACCAAAGTATGACCCGGAACCGAAGGGAAAATATCTAAAAAGGCAAAATACTTGTCATTCTCCGCAATTTTGTAAGAAGGAATTTCTCCGGCAATGATTTTTGAAAATAATGTCATGAGAATTTATTTTTAGTAAAGGTGCTAAAAATAAAACAGCTTGCTCAAAAAAAGCAAGCTGTTGTTTCTTAATATCATAAAAGTTTTAAGAAAGATTAAACGGTAATTTCTTCTACCTTAAATTTAAGGACACCCGTAGGGGCATGTACTTCAGCAATTTCGCCTACTGCTTTCCCAATAAGCCCTTTTCCAATGGGGCTGCTTGCCGAAATTTTACCAAGTTTCAGATCGGCTTCTTTTTCGCTAACGATTTGGTAGGTCATCGATTTTTTGGTGGCCACATTGGTAATTTTTACCGTTGTTAAAATACTAACGGTGCTGGTATCAATGGTGGTGATATCTACAATGCGGCTATTGGCTACAATAACTTCCAAATATTTGAGCTTAGCTTCAAGATGTCCCTGTGCCTCCTTGGCGGCATCATATTCGGCATTTTCGCGGAGGTCTCCTTTTTCTCTTGCTTCCCCTATAGCCCGAGCCGCTGCCGGACGGTCCACGGTGCGCATCTGATGCAACTCTTGCTGCAATTTCTCAAAACTTTCCTGCGTGACGTAATTAACCGGTACCATATGTTCTGTTTTTTCAAATGAGTAAATAACGTTTTTCCTGCCTGAGGATACTTTATTTTCGGCTTAGGCAGAAAAAAATAACAACGCCTCCACACACAGTGAAAGCGTTGCCAGATTGCAAATATAAAAATTTTTAAATGAAATGATAAGGAACGAGCACTTTCGGACTAAATAATTCCTTATTTTGAAGGCTATAAATGTTTTTCTATGCAAAAAATCGTCTTCTTCATTTTTTTTGGGTTGTTAATAGGATCATTTCAATCCTTACAGGCTCAGTGGCAATTTATAGTGCCTTACCCAATCGAAAGCTCTGACAAAGAACTGAATGGCAGGTTGTTGTTGTTGTTGAGTAAAGATGCCGATCAGGAGCCCCGGTTTGCCATATCAGATGGTTATAAATCGGCGCAGGTATTTGGGGTCGATGTGGATCAATGGACACCCGGACAGACAAAAACGATTGATACAGCCGCTTTTGGCTATCCCTTGGCAAGCCTCAGTGATTTGCCGGCAGGCGATTACCGGGTACAACTCGTATTCCACGAATATGAAACCTTTAAGCGCAAGGACGGCTTTACCGTAAAATTACCCATGGATCGGGGAGAAGGGCAACATTGGAACCGGGCACCGGGCAACCTTTTTACCGAACCCGTTTGGATAAAACTCGGTCCGGGATCCTCTCAAAAACACAAGCTTGTTCTGAATAAGGTGATCCCGCCAATAAAAGAACCGGAAGATACCCGCTACATAAAGCATATTAAGATTCAAAGTAAAATGCTGACCGAATTTTGGGGAAGACCCATGTTCCTCGGGGCGCATATATTGCTTCCCAAGGGGTTTGACGAACACCCCGATGTCAAGTATCCATTGGCCATTTTCCATGGACATTTTCCGGCGGATCTGGAGGGATTCAGAACCACGCCCCCCGATGAAAACCTGCCTAATGAATATAGTGACCGGTTTAAAATATACGGCTACAACAAAATTGTACAGCAGGAAGCTTATGACTTTTACAAGCAATGGATCGGGCCAGGTTTCCCAAGGGTATTGGCTATTGAAATCCAACATCCCACACCGTTTTATGATGATAGCTATGCCGTAAACAGCGCCAACAACGGACCCTACGGTGATGCTATTGTGTATGAGCTGATCCCCGAAATTGAAAAACGTTTCCGGGGAATAGGGCAGGGATGGGCCCGGTTTATGTATGGTGGCAGCACGGGTGGCTGGGAGGTACTGGCAGCGCAACTTTTTTACCCCGATGCTTTCAATGGCTGTTACAGCGCCTGTCCTGATCCCGTAGATTTCAGGGCTTATACCGTAGTAGATATTTACAAGGACAAAAACGCATATTTCAGGGAGGGCACTTTTTCTAAAACACCAAGACCTGCCACCCGGGATTATCTGGGGCACATCAGCTCTACCTTGCAACAAGCCAACCACAAAGAACTGGCACTTGGTACAAAAAGCAGGAGCGGAGATCAGTGGGATGTGTGGCAAAGCGTTTACTCGCCTGTAGGAAAAGATGGTTATCCAAAACCCATCTGGAATAAAATAACCGGAGATATTGATAGCTCGGTGGCTGATTACTGGCGGGAGAATTATGACCTCAGCCATATCCTGCAACGCGACTGGCCGAAATTTGGCGAAAAACTTCGCGGTAAAATCAGAATTTATTGCGGTGATATGGACAATTATTACCTTAACAATGCGGTGTACCTGATAGAAGAAAGGATCAAAAAACTAGATTTCCCCAAGCCTGAAGCTATTGTAGCCTATGGCGACCGGGCTGAACATTGCTGGAATGGCGATCCTGAAAATCCCAACTATCTTACCCGGTTACGGTATCATACCACGTTTATAAAACAATGGGCGGAAGAGGTGATAAACCGTTCTCCGAAGGGAGTTGATTTGAATAGTTGGAGGTATTGAAGCTATGAGAATATTGATATTTATTGGCCTTCTGATTTTTTTATGGTCATTGGTAATGGTGTCTTCAAATAAAGAGCAGCTTGATGTTGATAGAAATGGTAAGGTTGTGAAAATGCGTATTGAGCATTTGCCTGCTTTTTGCATTGGTTCACGGGTCAGGTATTTTGTAATTTACAGTTATCAGGGCAAATTATTTGAAAAAGCAACAAGAGGTAATTTTTGTGAGTTCCATTTTGTAGGGGAAATGATAGCTATGAAATATTTGCCAGGTTCCACCATAATTCTTCGAGCCAATGAGTCTGCCATTGCAAATTTTTTATCTTTTGGTGCGATAGGAATATTCGGGCTAATGATAAGTTTATTGCAATGGCGAAAATGGCAGAAGCAGACGAGGATTAAAAAACCCCGATAGAAATCGGGGTAATAACTGCATAGGAGATTACTAAAATTTGTGCGCTGTGTGCCTGTAAGTGTGAAATAATTTACTGATTGTGTGTATGTTATGGTGTGTTTTTTATTTGTAATGCAAAGATGCACCCAGCATATTAAGCGAAGGTTACGGGCTTGTTAAGCCAATAAAAATTTTATAGAAAAAAGGAGGATTAGTAGAAAAAATAATGAATCTGCAAGGTAAATCAACCCATTATTTTATGGTAAATCACCTGTGCCATTTTTAAAAAAGCTTGGTGGCTGTACCCGGCAATATGTGGGGTGAGAATCACATTAGGCTGGCTCGTTAACCAGTCAATTTGTCTTTTCTCTTCCTCATTCCAATCAGCAGGTTTTTCATTTACAATTACATCGAGTCCTGCTCCGCTCAATAAGCCTTTTTCAAGCCCCTGCTGAAGTGCACGTAGATCAATCACCTTACCGCGGCTTGTATTCAAAAGGATAGGTGCATTTTTCAGCCCTGCAATAAACGCTTCATTTACCATGGAGTTGGTTTCCTCGGTAAGCGGCACATGAAAACTGATTACGTCTGCATAGCGCTGAATTTGTTCCAGCGAAGCTTCTTTGATGTGATCCCGGGAAAAGCCATAGCGTGCTTTGTCGTAACCAAGTACGGTTACCCCAAAAGGCTGCAACAATTTGGCAAAAGCTGATCCGGTGTTGCCAAAGCCTACAATCCCTACCGTTTTACCACTAAGTTCTGTTCCACGGTTTTCATCGCGTAGCCAAAGGTGTTGTTTTACTTCCTGATGGCTCCAGCTAATCCGGTTCAGTAAGGCCAACAGCAAACCCAGCGCATGTTCGCCCACTGCATTGGCATTGCCTTCGGGGCTGCTGTACACTTTGATGTTCTTGCTTTCAGCATAGGCAACATCTATTAGTTCCAGCCCGCTGCCGAGCCTGCCAATCCATTGCAAATCGGGCATCGCGTCTATCAAGGCTGCATCTACTTTCAGGCGGGTGGTCAATATCAAACCTACAGCCGGTATGCCGGCTGCCAACGTTGTAGTGGAAATAGCCGGTTGATAATCTACATGAAAGTGTACTGAAAGATGCTCAATCAGCCAGGGATGGCATTTTGCCGTAATGATTACCAAAGGCAGCTCGGCATTACCGTAGCTTCCCGGTGGTAGTAAAATATAATCGATGGCCATGTTGTTGTATTATCCGTTCATTCTATAGGTGAGTGCGGCAAAATCAGCAACACTTAACTGTTCAGCTCTCTTGGTAAAGAGTTCATCTTGTAAAACATCGGCAGGAAACAAAGGTTTAAGGGCATTGCGTAATTGCTTTCTTCTTTGGTTAAAAGCCGTTTTTACCAGCAACTTAAAATGTTTTGGACTACGCATCTGCGGGGTAGGGTTGTTTTCTTTGCGAGGTAAAAGCCGGATGACCCCACTCATTACTTTGGGAGGTGGGGTAAAACTTTCGGGCCGCACGTCAAAAAGATATTCTACATCAAAAAATACTTGTGTTAAAACTGAGGTAACCCCGTACACTTTACTCCCCGGACCGGCTGCCAGTCGCATAGCCACTTCTTTTTGAAACATACCCACCATGGCTTCCACTTGTGGGTGCCAATCCAATATCTTAAATACAATCTGTGAGCTGATATTATAAGGAAAATTACCCGCCATGGTAAAGGTTTCTTCAAAGGGGGGCTCCATATCGATTATACTTTCTTCGATGAGTTTATCCTGTATGGCAGGGAAAGTCTTTTTTAAAAAGGCCACTTTTTCGCGGTCTATTTCCACTGCTTTAAAATCGATATCAGGAATCTTCAGCAGGTATTTGGTAAGCGCACCTCCGCCCGGTCCTACCTCCAACAGCCGTTGGAATGGATATGCCTGAATGGCATCCACGATTTGCTGACACACTTTTTCATCATGTAGAAAGTGCTGTCCCAAAGATTTTTTTAATTTGTAAGGGCTCGACATCCGATTTACCTGCATGAAGCAAAGTTAAGATTATTCCCCTGCCTGCCACTTAAAGACCCGCCGGGTTGCTTTAGGTGTCACCTGTTTCAATCCTTATATTTGCATACTATGAACGAACTAAACAAACCAATTATAGGCTTCAGTTGTGGCGATATCAATGGTATCGGCATGGAAATAATAATAAAGGCCCTGAGTGATGGCCGTATCCTTGATTTTTGTACCCCGGTTATTTTTGCCAGTAACAAAACCGTGAATTTTTACAGAAAATCGCTTCCGGATAATAATTTTCAATTTCAAAGTCTTAAAGATCTGAGTCGTCTCAACCCAAAGCAAGTAAATCTTTACAATTGCTGGGAAGAAGAAGTGCAGATTACTCCGGGTTTGCTCAACGAAGTCGGTGGGAACTATGCCCGAATCAGCCTGATGGCAGCTACCGAAGCCTTAAAAGAGGGTTCTATCCATGCTTTGGTTACAGCACCCATCCATAAAAGTAATATACAACACGAAACTTTTTCCTACACCGGCCATACCCCATTTTTGAAAGAAGCCTTTGGCGCAGAAGATGTGGTGATGCTCATGGTAGCCGAAAATATCCGGGTAGCCTTGCTAAGCGAGCATGTTCCGCTTAAAGATGCCGCAGCACAGGTAACCAAAGAAACCATTCAGCGCAAGGTGAAAATATTGATTGCCGCCCTGCAACGTGATTTTGGGATTGATAAACCAAGGATTGCCGTACTTGGCCTGAACCCGCATGCAGGCGACAACGGATTGATAGGAATGGAAGAAATAGATATTATCCAGCCGGCAGTGAAGGATTTGAAGCAACATGGCAACCTCGTTTTTGGACCTTACCCTGCTGATGCATTTTTTGCAAGAGGGCAGTATGCCAAATTTGATGCGGTATTGGCCATGTACCACGATCAGGGGCTGATTCCGTTTAAATCGCTCGCCATGGGCGAAGGGGTTAACTATACCGCAGGTTTACCGGTAGTACGAACAAGCCCCGATCATGGAACCGCATTTGATATCGCTGGAAAGGGAATAGCGAACCACGATTCCTTGCTCGAAGCTGTTTTTGAAGCTATCGATATCATTAACCGGCGTTATTTTTACGATGAAAACCGAAGCAATCCCATGCGCAGAATGGGACATAAAATAGTTGCCAACGCGGTGGATGAAAAAATTGAAGAAGATTAATTTGGGGATCGGTTGCGGCCAAACCTCTTCCAACTAACCGGGCCTATTTACTAAAAAAGCTTTCCGGTACCCCTTTGTTGATTTCGTAGGTCTGATAGGTGATTTCCACATATCCTTTTTTGTTGCTCAAACGGTTGGCGTCTGGCTTTTCGCCATCATCAAATTCCATTGTAACGCCTTTGGGTAATTTATAATCTTTTGTATTGAAGGTAAAAAGTGTTTTGTCAGGCAGGGCATATTTAGTCCATTTGCCGTAGGTCATTTCTACTTCATAGGTACCATTATCCTTGGTGGTGGTAATGGCTTTTTGTACCAGAAAATCTTTTTCGTTGATATAGAGAATGGTCAGCACCACTTC
>JBBQXO010000033.1:0-36055 GCA_038209595.1 Chitinophagales bacterium | reverse complement strand
AAAGAATCAGCATCCATCCGATCTGAATGAGCGTAATTTTATTTCGTTGCAAATTGACCTGACACAGCGGGGCTTAGGCGGTGACAATAGCTGGGGTGCAATGCCGCATGAAAAATATCTGCTAAAGCAAAATAAGTATGTTTATGCCTATATTATTGAACCAATGGTGCCTTAAAAGATATTACGGGTAAAACGTTAACTATTTTTCCTCCGATAACTTTTGAAATATTTTTCCCTCTAAAGATTCGTGTTGCTTATTCACGGCATCCCATTTCATCCTTCATATTTTAACCATGCGAGCTATTTTCATATTATGCATTACCTGTTCTGCTATCCTTGCCACGGCACAGGATGCAAAACACCTTTTTATTCTTTCGGGCCAATCAAATATGGTTGGCTTAAGACCGGAAGAGTCCTTTTTACCCACCCTTGAAGCGGAATTTGGCAAAGGCAATATCCTGATAGCAAAAGATGCTATGGGCACTCAACCCATCAGACGCTGGTACAAAGACTGGAAACCCCTGCAAGGCGATACGCCGGTGCCACAACCCGATTTATACGATTCACTAATGAAAAAGGTACAGGCAGTCATCATAAACCAAAAGATTGAAACAGTAACTTTTATCTGGATGCAGGGCGAACGGGATGCAAGAGAAGCGTTGGGCGAAGTGTACGACCGAAGTCTGCTGGGTTTGTATCAGCAACTTAGTAAAGACCTCGGTAGAAATGACATGGATTTTATCATTGGCCGGCTGAGTGATTTCGATATGATGAATACCAAATATCCCCATTGGACATTGGTGAGGGAAATGCAGGTTAAGGTAGGCTCTTCAAATCCCCGCTTTGCCTGGGTAAACAGTGATGACCTGAATGACGGATTTGACCGGGGTGGAAAAGCCATTCAAAATGATTTGCACCTGTCGGCAAAAGGCTATGTAACCCTGGGCAAGCGATTTGCAGAAGAAGCCATCCGGCTTATTAAAAGGGCGAACTAAGGTTGATCAATTCTTTACTTAGGATAATAGACAGCAAAGGCATAAGGAGGTTTAGGGAGCGGAAGCTTTTTTGCCAAAAACCTTTCTTATGTTTCTGTTACCCTGCTCCGCCTCTTTTTCATTAATCCTTTCCTTTTGAGGGGGTGATATAAGTCAATATTGGGGTAATTATACTTCAATCACGGTTTGCGTATTTTTCCTTGATACCCTTAGGCTACCTTTATTTTTACAATTTTCTTGCTGCTTCCATTTCCGTAAAAAAACAGGATTTATAAATGCCTGTAACAACCAAATTTTTAAAAAACAAATTGCTTACTTATGAAAAAAATCTACTTGTTCGGTTTATTTATGCTGGGATTTTTCTTTGCATCTAATGCCCAAATAATCATCCCGACTACGAATGAACTCGTGTTACCTCAGTATGCGTATTACGGTGGCGTAGCCGGAGCCATCTCCAACCGCATGCCAGTTGCGTGCCGGCTGACTCTGACAGGTTTACTCCCAGGAGGGACGTATCGTTACTTCACAGGCATGTCTAATAACCCCACTGCGGCTACCCAAACGCCGGGTAACTTGTACAGGATTAATAACAGCGAAAGCAACAACGGCTTTGGCCATATCACTGGGTTTGCCGTAACGAAAGCGATCAACTCTACAGAAATTAACAACGATGAAATGCTAACGAGCAATACCTCAAGGCACGGCAGGTTTAACGCCGACGGCAGTGGTTCCTATACTGGCTGGTTCGCTTGTGTACCAGTGGGACAGGTCACGCAACAACCGATAGGCAGTGATGTGTACTTTTATGTTCAATTGAACGATGGGAACACTGGTTTAACTTTATTTCAATCTTTTCGTACTACTTCTACCATAAAGCTCCTGAACTATTCTTCTGTACCCGGTGATGCCACAGGTTGCACAGGTTTGATAGGAACCTCTGATGTGGGGGACGAAAAAATGGTAGCGATATACGACAACACAGCCGCAACCGGCAGACCATTGTATTGCACCTTTACAGAAAACAACAATAATGGGGGAGCCCTTAACGAAGGTAATCTCTGGACCAATCCTGTTCTCTATCCTGCAGTGGATGGAGTGAGTGGAAGTTGGGCTGCCATTATCCCGAACACGTTGGTCGGAGGGATAAAGGCCATTAATTTTCTGAATATTTCAGATGGTAGTGCTGTTATTTTATCCAACGCCCCTGCCGCCAATACCAGTGCTGATGGCTCCTGGAATGGGGTTTCAACAACCAACCCTACCGGAGACTCAAGCCGCCCGATTACCATCAACAGTGTTGCTGGTTCTGCACTTCCTATTACCTTATTGAGTTTTAATGGTCAGGTAACCAAAGAAGGTGTCAGATTGTTCTGGGAAACTTCGCAGGAAATCAATAACAAGTTTTTTGAAATCAATCGTGCCGGAAGTGATGGTACTTTTAGAAAAATAGGCCACATGGATGCCGTATCTGTTCCTACCCTCACCAATCGTTATCAGTTAGTAGACGCCAATCCTGTTGCGGGTATCAATTACTATCAGCTAAAACAGGTAGATGTCGACGGGCGATATGCCACCTTTAAAACCATTGCTGTCCGGTTTGGAGATGCATTGAATACCATGCGCCTGATTCAATCAGGAAATTCGGAACTTGTGGTGTCCGTATCAGTAGCAGAAGGTAAAAGAGGACAAATGGTTTATACCGATATGGTGGGAAATATACTCTACAATCAGCCGGTAACTTTACGCGAAGGCGCAAATACCATCAGAATACCAGTAGTGGCCCAACGTGGTAATATGGCAGTGATCAGCTTAGTAGTAAATGGAGAAAGAATGAATTTGAAAGTTCTTAGATAAAAGGGTAAATTCCACACCTGTCCCGCCCAATGAGGGGTTCCGAAGAATACAGAATGCAAATAACAAGCTACGGTGGGGATAACAGCTAAGAGATAGAAAGCAGAACAAATATTTCAATGCAACGTTTCCTGAAGGATGCGTTGCATTGAAATAATAAATAAGAAATTTTAAATAAAAAGAAATGAAATCTATTTTATCAATAATGGCTGTTATTTTTTATCAGTCATTGTTTTCTCAATTGACTATTTATAGTGAACCTGGTCAAACAGGAACATCAGCTCCCATTGCTTTGAGTACTATTTTTAAAGGTGCTGGCATTCCGGGAGGATTAGATAACCAAATATCCTCCATTTTTTTGCTTAAAGATCATATTGCCACGCTTGCAGAAAACGAAGATGGCACCGGAGACAACTACACTTTTGTGGCAGCTTTAAGCGATATTACCGTCGACCTGAGCAGGTTTTTAAATAATAAGGTATCATTTATACGGGTATTACCATACAGAAACACCCTGAAAAAAGGGGTAGGCAATACGAACAACGCCTGGATAAGTCCTATTAATGTATCCTGGTTTTACGACTGGGGACCCAACGATGTGAGCTTGCCCGAACGCGAATATGTATTAACGGCATGGGGAAGGCAAGCTGCAAATGCAACAAATGTTGCCAATTACATCAGTAAGCCTGCAGTTACCCAAATTCTTTCTTTCAATGAGCCAGACAATTCGGGTCAATCCAATATTTTGGTAACAGATGCCATTCCTTTGCATAAAAACCTTTCGGCTACAGGGCTGAGGATTGGTTCGCCTGCGCCTACTGAAAGTGCCGCCTTTAGCTGGCTAAGGGAATTTATGGCAGGTACTCGGCAGCAAAATATTAAGGTGGATCATATTGTAATACATTGGTATGACTGGGGTAGTTACCTGAGCACCAATAATATAGCTCCCAACCCAACCTCTGTATTTAACCGATTTAAAGATTATGTTAACAGGGTTTACTCTATTTACAAAAAACCCATCTGGATTAAGGAATTTAATGCTAACCGAAATACCACTTCGGCCACACACGAAGGGTTTATTGCGCTGGCATTACCTTGGATGGAACAGCAACCTTTTATTGAGCGGTATGCCTACTTTTTTCCACCGGCTTTACCACCGGTAGATGGAAGTGGCAATATTACCCCTATTGGTATTAGTTATAGAGACTTTAATGCATCTACCCCTGCTATTACCAAAAACATTGACAATACCGAACTTTTTTCAGAAGACTTAAATAAGATTTTTGAAGGGGAACTTGCCACACGCTTTAATTCCACTTCATCAAATTGTGCCACCGCTTCTGGCGGACAAATGACAGGTGCGGTAAGTGGCGGCAACAACCGGGTTGCCTTTCACGATATTGTAATTCCCGCATCCGGTAATTATAATATGGAAGTAAGCTATTTTTCTAAAACTGCAAGAAATCTCACCTTGCGGATCAATCATAATCCAGCACAGGTAGTGGCCATTCCGGCAAGTGGTAACTGGTGCAATGAGGGAGGGTCTCCCGGAAGCTATCAAATACCAGTAACCCTTTTAGCGGGTACCAATACAATTGAGTTTACAGAATCACCCATTATTGATTTTATAAGACTAAGCGGGGGGCCTCTGCCGGTTGCTTTAATGAACTTTACAGGCCTGGAGCGCACCAAGTCAATAGAACTCAAATGGCGCACCGCACAGGAGCAAAACAGTCAGTTATTCGATGTGATGAAATCTACGGATGGCAATCAATTTATTTCGATTGGTAAGGTAAATGCTGCAGGCAACAGCAATGCCCCCAACAGTTACTTATTTACAGACAATAGCCCTTTAAACGGCACCAATTTCTACAAACTCAAAAAAGTAGATATTGATGGAAGCTTTACCTATTCAAAAAGTATTGCTATCAAATTTGGCACCCTTTCCAAAGGACTGAATATTATCGCCACAGCGCCCAATAGTATCCGGGTTTCTGCCTTTAGTAATAGTACCGAAAAAGCCTCCATCATGCTTTTAAGTATGGATGGAAAAGTCCTTTACAGACAGCCTGTAGTTTTAAATGAAGGTTCAAATTTTATTGATGTACCAACAACCTCTATGGGTAAAGGAAGCCTTGGTATTATTTCCCTACATACAGGTAAGGCTATGAGTAGTATTAAGTTTGTAAGGTAAATATCTTCACTGATTGTTGCAATGCCACATTGTAAGGATGGAATAAACAGAGCATTAAAAATTTAAAAAAGACAATAGTTGCCACGAAAAATTCTGTTACTTTTTTCCTATTTATTTTGATTATATCCTGTGATAAAAAGGATTCAACTGCTCCTCCGACACCAGCACTATCTGCATTCGAACTTGTATGGCCCGATGAATTTAGCACTGACGACGTGCCCGATCCGTAAAAATGGAGATATAACTCCGGATTTGTAAGAAAGGAGGAAGCTCAATGGTATCAAAGGCAGAATGCAGTTTGCGAAGACGGTAACCTTGTGATTACGGGTATAAAGGAAAGGAAAGCAAATCCAAATTACGTTGCCGGCAGTACCAATTGGAGGTTGAACAGGCAATTTGCTGAATACACTTCAGCAAGTGTGATTATGCAGGAGACACATGCCTTTAAATACGGAAAAATGGAAGTGAGGGCTAAGATTGATGCACAATTAGGCTTGTGGCCGGCCATTTGGACATTGGGCGTTGAAGGCGAATGGCCTTCAAACGGAGAAGTGGATGTAATGGAATATTATCGGGATAAAATTTTGGCAAACTTTGCCTATGGCAGTGCAACCCGCTGGCAAGCAATTTGGGATGCCACATCTGTCGATATTTCAACGCTGGGTGGCACATTTTGGGCTAGTGATTATCATATCTGGACACTGGAGTGGGATGAAAGTTTGATGCGTATATCGTTGGATGGAAAATTGATGAACAATATTGAAGTAAATCAAACTATCAATAAAATTGATGGTAAAAATCCGTTTCGTCAGGCACACTACCTGCTACTTAATCTCGCCATGGGCGGAACAAGTGGCGGGAGTTTGGTTAACACTGTTTTACCTTCAAAATATTATGTTGATTATGTGAGGATTTACCAGAAAAAATAAAACTCATTTAGAACCAGGTAGTTATTATAGCAGTATTTGTTCCCGCATAATCTCAGGTACTTTGACCCTTAATTGACTTTGTACCCCTCCGTCCACTCACTCGCAAATCCCCATTGTTTTATCACCCGCATTCTATAATACAATGGTTTCCCATTTTCAATACTTTGCAGCCGCACCACGCCCACGAGTTTTGTAGTAAACTTATTTGTGTAAACGCCCGGCTTTGTGCCATATTCTACTTCGTACAGGTAATCGTAAGGATTAACACTATAGGCGATATAAAAATCATCATTCACTCGCTTATGCCCCCAAATAATGGGAGGTAGTTCATCCTCGTCTTTTACGAGTGTAAGGGATGGGGAGGGCTGGCTTTCACCTGCGTCGTTGAGCGCAATCAATTGGTAGTTCCAGTTATCTCCCTGCCTCACACGTTCATCTTCAATATCTATAAAAGCATTAATGGATTTTTGCGTAGTAAAAACAGAATCTCCTATTTGATACCGAACCATGTATTCCGTCGCATCTTGAAGGGGATCAAAATGAATACGTACGGCATTGGTAGCTGTATTGGTAAAACGAATGGTGGGTTGTTGCGGTACAGCAAAGTGTTTCGTTTCATGCAATACAACATAGCCTTGCGGGTCTATCAAGGCAACGTGCAGGATGTGTACATTTGTTTTGCTGCTCCATTGATAGGGTATTGAAATGGCATCCCCGCCCGGGTAAATGTCCTTCAATTGGGTGGTTTTGACTTCCAGGGTATCAAATGCCTTATTCAATAAGCTTATACGCAAGTTGTAACCACGAAGTACATTCGACGGAATGTCTAGTTTACTTCTTGGCTCGATTGTAATAGTTGCAGCATTCTTGTGTGCATCAATTGTTGAAAATATCAATTTTTTTACCGGTGCATATTCCTTTTGCACTGCATAAAAAGAACGCTTCTTTTCCCTGAACGTAGTAACGATTCCCCATGGCCTGTTTTGAGATGGTGGCGTAATCCATCCCGGCTGTCCGTGGTAGTTACTTCTGTAATCGTTGAAGGTCCATAGAGATGCGCCCAACACATAATCTTTGTTGCGCATTTCATTCATCATTCTTTCAATCGGAATAACACCCAGGTTAGGATCTTCGGAGTGTAATACATTTCCAAATTCAGAAACAAAGACTGGCTTTTGGTGGTATTCCCATGCACGGTCGATGCCGTTGCCCCAGCCGCCGTAAACATTAATCATGGCGATGTCGGAATAAATGATGGCATCACCCGGATATTTCTGTGCGGTATTGGTAACATATATAGCAAGCCTGTTCGGGTCGAGTTGTTTGGCCATTTGAATAGCGCCTTTTACATACGCTTTTACGTAAGGATTTTTGGCTTCATCTCCTATTTCATTACCCACACTCCAACCTACCACTGAAGGGTGATTGTATTTTTCTTCAATGATACGTTGTAGCCATTCTTTGGGTAGCGGATGTTCGGGGTTTACCAGCTCGTCCTTCCCCCATAAACCCACTTCTTCAATAACCATAATACCTTTTTCATCCAAATAATCCAGGTATTCTTTTGGTAACGAAACATGACTTAATCTCGCCATATTTACGCCGAGACTTTTCATTAAATCCACATCTTCTTTTATTCTTTCAAAAGGCAGCGTATTACCGGTAAACCTGTCTTCCGGAACGATGTTAAACCCAACGGTGCGAATGCTTTCACCATTCAGTAATAATTTGGTGCCATCTATTTCCAGTTTGCGTATGCCAAATGGATCTGATATGATATGTAAAACCTTATGACCTTCGTATAACGTTATTTCGGATTCATATAAATTCGGAAAATCAACATGCCATAGCGCTACGTTGGATTTGGATACATCATGAACCCAATCCACCATATGCTTTGATGTGTTTGCAGGTATTTTTGTTTGAATGAAATCTTCTGCTACAATTTTGTTGTTCCTTTTTATTTTGATACCAATTTTTATATCCTTAGGCGCATTTCCTGAATGGCTGCAAGTAATTTTCGTGGTGATTTTTGCATCTCCTGTTTTGAGATTCGGCAAGGCATTGATGTGCTGAAATTCTAATCGGGTGGGGGAGGTGATTTCCAAATGTACCGGTCTTCTTATGCCTCCCCAATTCCACAATGCGCCACGCTTAAATACATTGTTCACCAGTACGGTTAATCGGTTTTCTTTGCCAACTTTCAGGTGTTTGGTTATATCGAAATGGAAAGGTAAAAAACCTAAATGATTTTCGCCAACAAGTTGACCGTTGATCCAGATTTTTGCATCGTTATACACCGATTGAAAAACCAATCGTACCTGATACGGATCCAAGGATTTATTGTGTCTGAAAGTCTTTGTGTACCAGGCATCCCCGGCATAACTTGCATATTCATTTCGTAAATCCCAGTTACCTGGTACAGGCATACTATCCCATGTGGAGGCATCTGTTTTTTCACCGAACCAGCCGGATTTTTCACCTTGCCCATAAGGATCTGTTTTAAATGACCAGGTGCCATTTAAGGATATGTTTTCTGCCCGCTGTGCCAGGCCTTGTGAAAACAAACAAAAACATATACAATATATTAGCAGGATGTTTTTTCTAAGTTGCTTCATAAACAGAGATATTAAATACCGATACCGGTATGTGGCCGTATCTACGGGAAAAATTAAAAATTAATTCATTTGTTTTACAAGGATGCTCAAAAGTTATCGTATTGATGGCCTGATAATTACCCGCTACTTTTTTCAGGATGTTTCCCTTTTCATCTTCTATGGTGTAATCGCTGATGATAAAAGGAATGCTACTTTCCGGGTGCTCCATTAAAGTGCTTTCGAGCGCGTGATCGTAATCGGGGTCGAAAAATATTTTGATGGTTTTTATATTCATTTGCTGCGCCCATGCTAATTTCACAGAAGGGCTTTCATCATTTTTTGCAGCGATCCAAACATTGGTTTCTGCCGGCGGCAGCGATCTTACTTGCCCATTACTCAGTTGGTTGGGATCAAAAAAATCTAATGCCGGATAAACCGAAAAGGATAAGTTTTTTCCACCCGGCCTGCGTTCGGGTGTCCAGAATTCGAAGCTGTCTATTCCAATACCGGTAGGTGGTTCTTGTTTGCCATAATTAGAAACCGCTTTATTGATTCTGTTATAAACTGTCATGATAGCAGAACACCTTCCTTCGGAAAGCCGAACATGGATGTTTTCATTTTTCATGAGGCATACATACGCATTTTGCTTTTCGGGCAAGGGACTATTCGTTTTGAATGTTATCTGATGTTTTCCCTTTTCTAATGTAAAGGTTTTTGTTTGTAAGGTTACGTCAGGCGTAAAATGCGTTTTATCGGATGGTACTTTCAACTGCATTTCCAAAGTGGTATCGCACAAGGCTTCTACTTCAAAAATAAATGTATATAAAGTGCCTGCATCCAAAGGCAGTAATTGTGCAGTACTAAAGGTTAATGGTTTCCAATCATCACTTGTACTAAAACCATTGAACTGCAATTGTGATGATGAAGTAATGATTGCCTTTGTTGCAATATCAAAGTTGTCATTCATTTGAACCCTCGGAATACTCTGACCGTTTCTGTTGAGCTCTATTTGCAGCAGTTTTATTTTTTCTTTATCGGAAAGATCGCGCGGCATCCAATTATTTTTTAAGCAAATGGCAGCTGCCTGCCCCACTGCCTGTGCGCCAAGTGCACAAGTGAGCATTACCCTTGTTGAACCAAAAGCAACGTGGGTAGCACTTATGATTCTGCCTGCCAAAAATAAATTACTGATATCTTTGGAATAATAGCAACGGTACGGAATGCTATAAACACCTTTAGAGTGCCATTGTGTGCAGGAACTATGTTTGCTGTAAATGCCATCCGCGGGATGCAAGTCCATGGCCCAACCACCATGGGCTATGCTGTCATAATAATCCCGTTGTTCTACGATATCTTTTTGAGAAATCATATGGTCACCTTCAAAGCGCCTGCTTTCCCGCTTACCGGGAATAGTGCCTACCCATTCCAACGTTAAATTGGCGGCTTCGGGATATTTACCGCTGTTTTTTATATAATCCCAAATGCCATAAATCACTTTCCATAATTCAAATTTTATATTTTCAGATTCATGTATGGTATCTAATCTGCCGCCATACTCCACCCACCATAGCTTGCAACCATGGTCGCCTGATTGGTAATTTTTGATTCTCGGAAGTTCGGCTGAATTTTTTATGGCAAATGAAGGCGCAGTGTAGCTCACAGGACGCTTCATTTCTTTGGTATAGAAATACATGGAATGCCCCAAAAGATTGCCATAATCTTCCACATTAGGGGCAAAGCCTTCATCAAATTCCGATGCTTCTTCCGCACCCATTCTAAATGATGCGCCTGCTAAAAAACCAACGATCCCATCACCCGATGCATCGCAAAATAACGGAGCCTTAATGTTATAGGTGGTGCTGTTTTGACTGCAAAAGCCTGTAATACCTTCTATGATTTTTTCATCCCTTTTTATCACTTCATACACTACCGTATTTAACAACAGGGTAATGTTTTTTTCTTCATATACTTTCTCCAATAAAACTGTATCAAAAATGAGTGGATTACCTTCTTTATTTCTTTTTAAATTTTCCAGCAAAATCTCATTGATCAAACCGCCTTCCCTGCTCCAACGGTTATTGTTTCCCATATGTGAGGTTGCACCAAGGCTCCATAGTCTTACTTCACTTGAAGCATTGCCTCCCAATACGGGTCGGTCTTGTACCAGCACCACTTTACTGCCCGATCGTGCTGCCGTGATTGCTGAACAAACGCCAGCCAATCCACCGCCGATTACTGCAAAATCAACATCAAGATTTATTACCCTGTTTTGTCTGCTGCTTTCGAATGTCTTTTGTATCATTTTACACTTTTAACAACTCAATAGATGGATAAATCAATATGGTTTGTAATAGAATTGAATAAATCAAAACGTCAAAGTAATCAATTGCAATTGTTGCAAACTATTTTGTAGTTATGGTAATTAACTTTGATTGTAAACCTG
Source organism: Chitinophagales bacterium (assembly GCA_038209595.1). Lineage (GTDB taxonomy): Bacteria > Bacteroidota > Bacteroidia > Chitinophagales > Chitinophagaceae > Phnomibacter. The sequence goes on along the minus strand of JBBQXO010000033.1, from coordinate 25,046 downwards.
GTGACGATGCTTCAATTTGCACGTTTCCCTTTTCTCCTTTCTTACTTTTAATCACCAACAGGCACAATCCGTTAAACGCTTTTCTATAACTAGCCCTATAGGGTTCGGTCGATGCGGCATTCCCATTTTCTACGGCAGCAATGGTAGCCGGCCCCGAAATTTTAAAGTCAATTTTATTATCGGCAAGCGGGCAGAAATCGCCATTTTCATCTTCTATTTTCACCGTAATAAAAGATAGATCTTCTCCATTGGCATTTATCTCTTTCCTGTCGGCAATTAATTGAATTTTATGCGGCGCTTTAGCCGTTTTAATTATTTTTTTTGTTACTTCTTTTCCATTTTTATAAGCGATTACTTTTATTTCACCGGGTTCATATGGCACGTTCCAGCTCAGGCGGTAAGGCGAATCAAAATATTTCGGTCTGTTTTTCCAGGAACCAAAGGATACTGGAATTCTGGTTTTATCAATACCCTTCTTTTTTCTCCCATAAAATTTACCATTTACAAACAACTCCGCTTCTTCGCAGTTGGTATAGCAATACACTGGAATTTCACTGAAATCGGTTCCCTCCCAATTCCAATGTGGCAGTATATGAACCATGGGTTCGGTGGTCCATTGGCTTTGGTATAAATAATAGCGATCCTTTGGAAAACCGGCTAAATCCACTATTCCGAAATAAGAGCTTCTTGAAGGCCAATCTACATCCCAATTGCCATGGGTAAGGTTGTCCTTTCCTCCGTAGGGGGTTGGTTCTCCTAAATAGTCGAAACCGGTCCATACAAACTCTCCGATGAGACCGGGAATTGAATCCTGAAAATGAAATTCGACATCGGGCGGATAAGCCCAGGAGGGACTGTTGATATCATAACTTGAAACTTGCAAGGAAGGGTGCTTGTCATACTTTACCAGCGGAAGGTGATATACCCCTCTTGATGATACACAAGAGGCCGTTTCCGCTCCATAAACAATCCAATTCGGATGCGCTTTCATCACCCCCGCATAATCGGTTGGTTTGTAGTTGGCACCCACCAAATCTATTTCGGCAGCAAGCCCATTTTTGATGGCTGCCGATAAGTTGTTAAACCCAGCCGTGGTAGGCCTGTTCGGATCTTCCTCCTTACATATTCGGACCAATTCTTTAGCTATCAAATAGCCATCTTCTTTATTTTGTTCCTTAACTTCATTGCCAATACTCCACATAATGATGGATGGATGATTCCTGTCTCGTCTGATCATATCACGCAAATCCCGCTCATGCCACATATCCCAAAACTTGCTGTAATCATTTTCAACCTTCGGCAGTTTCCAACAATCAAAAGCTTCTTCCTGAACAAGGATACCCATTTTATCACAAAGCGCTAATTGCTCCGGCGATGCAGGATTGTGGGAGGTACGAATCGCATTTGCGCCCATAGCCTTCATAATTTCCAATTGACGCTCCGTGGCTCTGTAATTGATAGCGGCACCTAATGGCCCGAGATCATTATGCAAACAAACACCTTTGATTTTTACCCGCTTGCCATTCAAAAAGAAACCATCCCGATTGAAAGCAATTGTTCTGATGCCGAAATCTGTGCTGTAGTTATCTATGGCAATATTGTTTTTATAAATAGTAGAAACTGCTTTGTACAAATGGGGCGTTTCAAGATCCCATAACTTTGGATTCTCCACTTCCATTTCCTGAATAATGGTTGTTTCGTTTCCGTTGAACCTGACATTTGCAATCGCAAATGCTCTTTCCAAACCATCGGCATCGTAAACACTTGTTTTAATTTGATAAGCACCTCTCCATTTTTTTTTCTTTTGGATGATGTTGGTTTCAACCATGATGCTTGCCTTTTCTTTTGTAACAGTTGGCGTAGAAATATGACTTCCCCAATGGCTCACATGAACAGGATTTTTTATTTCCATCCATACATTTCTGTAAATTCCCGCGCCGGGATACCACCGGGCAGAAAGTATTTCAGGATGTAAGGCAACGGTAATCACATTATCGCCGCCAAACTTAATAAAGGGGGTTATATCCATTTCAAAGCTGATGTAGCCATAAGGTCTTTCCCCTATTTTTTTCCCATTGATATAGACGGAGGAATTATTCATGACTCCATCAAACGCTAAGGTAATGATGCTTCCCTTTTTAGATTTATCTACCTTAAAATGCTTGCGGTACGATGCTTCTCCAAATATGGGCAGTCCTCCGGTTCTAAGGTTATACTCAGGCTTAAAGGGGCCTTCAATAGCCCAGTCATGCGGCAGCGATAAGGATTGCCAATCGGCATCATCATAATTCATTTGACGGGCGGTTGAATCTGCATTTTTTTTAAACAACCAACCTTCATTAAAAGAAAATCTTTCCCGAAATGTATTTTGGGCTGAGGAGGAAATTGCAAATAATAACAGATTGCATAACAGGACTAAACCATAATAAAACAACTTGCTTGTCATAATTTTGTTTTGTTAAAAGCATTTGAAAAAACAGAAGCGTAGTGGAATATCAAGTTTTCAAGGACACATCACACTGCTTACTAATTTTTACAAAGACCTGTATAAAAAATGCATTTATTAATTGATAAGCAGAGAATCATCATGTCGTAGATCAGAGATATGCCTCCTTCTGAAAATCACTCTACAGAAATGGCCCCGATAAAAGGATTATTTCCAATGGATTTTCCAAGAATGTCTTTATTCAACTGCATGCCTTGAAGCAATCCAAGAAAATCGCTGTTAAGTGGCTTTATTTCGATGCCTTTACCCTTTATCAAGTCAATATTACCCGGCACATAATCGTGAATGCGAAACCCTCCCGGATTTTTAAATTTAGGATTACCCGTTTTAGGATATGCTTCTTTAATAACCGCATCAGCCGGCCAGGCTGCTGCCGAATACCAAAGGTTATTGCTGAACAAAACCGGACCCTCCAAACTTGTGCTCCCTTTATCCGCTTTATTCTGATCGCCCATCACGGTTTTGGAACTTCCCATGATGCAGAATATATTATTAGCAATAAGAATGCCTTTTGATGTACCATCTATTGCCACCCTTGCGATAATGGAAGTATCCACATAAATCGTATTGTTATAAAAATAACTATTTACTGGTCCTTTGCGGGGTTTTTGATCCCCTTGGTAGCCACTCAGCCATAATATTTTACCTTCCTGAAAAGCACCATTTTCTCCTTTATTGCGGTACCCATCGTTTACACTGATATTGTAGCGGTAAGCACAGTTGTAATTATTACCCAGTATTTCGCAGAAACCACCGGCATTCCGGGCGCTGAAATTATATTGAAGCACTACGTGGTCGCAGTTAAAATCTATATGTGCCCCTGCCGAATCCCCGGGACCATTGGCATTGGTAAAGCTATTGTGCTCTATTAATACCTGCGATGCACTCCATGTCCATAAACCACTCCCCCTGCCCCATTTACGGCTATCGTTGTTGCTGCCTGAATGATCTATCGTATTGTGATGTACATGTATGTTTTTCACCTCACTCATTTGAATACCGGGCCCGCCAGTAAAGGCAATGTCATTTTCAAATATCCTTACCCAATGAATATTTTTGTTGGCGCCACTTAGTTTTATGCCGGTATGGCTTACGTCCCTGATTATACAATGACTGATATCCACCTCAGTAATTTGAGCTGTCGGACTTTCGGTCATCAGTCTTATTCCCCAGCCATATCTTTGTGATCCATTGGCCGTTTTTACTTCTTCTTTCCCTCTTACCAATCCTTTATTTTCAAAGTAAATATTTTTAATCTCCAAGCTATCCAATTGGATATTATTGCAAGATTTTCCTGGCGATGCATTAATTTTTACCCCTACCCGCATCTTATCTTCCGAAGGTTTTTCAGTTTCATACCCATCTGCCTCAATAATGGCGTGTTTTACTAAAATATAACTGCAATCCTGAATCAACACCCCATTGGATTTGCCCTTTGCATTAATTACGAATTTTATATCAGCATCCTTCTTTGCCTTTCCACTTCCGGCATCATAGCTATCAATTATTACTGGCTTTCCGGGAAGACCTTGTACGCCAACTAACCGAAGTTCACCACGGTAAACCTGTCCACCGGCAAACAAGACATTGTCTCCTGGCTTTAAAGTAATTGAATTTACTTTTTCAAGTGTAGCCAGTGGCTTGTCTTTTGAAGTACCGGCATAGGTATCATTTCCTGTAATGCCGTTGATGAAATAATCCGTTGCTATAGCACTTTGCACAGACAATAGTGCTACTAAAAATAAAGTGACCAGAAGCATTTTATAGAGCATAAAGCTAATTTTTAGAAGTAAAGCAATCGGGATAAAACATGGTATATTTATATTATTAGCATGCCCATGACATTTACTTTTTATCATCAAACACAGACAAATTCCATTTGTCATACCAACGGAGAATGGGTTTACCATTTTCAAAATGAATGGGCAACCAAATATATCCTCCATCGATTGCGTTTTCAGGCGTCCAACGGTCGCCCATGTAGATATAGGCATCCTTTTTTCCGGCAACTGGAATAATATAGGTACTCTGCGACCAAAAGGTTGTTTTCACCTGATCAACGTTGCCCCTGCTTGGGTCACCAAGTTCTTTCCATGGTCCAAAAATATGTTCCGCTTCCGATAACCTTGCAGGGTTGGGTTTCCAACCCGTAGTGCCGGAACTTATCATGTAATATTTACCATCTTTTTTGAAAATGGCAGGCGCCTCATTGGCTTTTGCCGGTAATACGCGGGCATATTTTCCGGAAAAATTTTGGTAATCATCGGTCAGTTCGGCAACATGCAAGGTTTGGTTGCTTTCAGATGAATGAATATGGTACGCTTTCCCATCCTCATCTACATATAAAGTCATGTCACGCGCCATTTGGCCCTTTTCAAAATCCCTGCGTACAAAGTAACCTTCACGAACAATTTTTTGCCCTTCCGGTTTTTGCAGGCTAATACCTTGAATACTGGGTTCGAAATCGACTTTTTTTAAGGTATCGGGAAAATTTGCCGGCCATACCCCTGCGTTGGGATTTACACTTTTTATGTATTTATAAGGGCCGGCAACTTTATCACTAGTAGCCAAACCAGTTAGCGCTGCTTTGTACCCTTGCCCCTTTAGCTCGTGATGAAACCACATGACAAAGGTTTTAGTCTTTTCATTGTAAATCACTTTTGGACGCTCGATGATGCAGCCTCTTACCAATAAACTCATAGTATCTTCCACAACAGCTAAGGCTATGCCTTCATCTTTCCAATCGCTTAAATTCTTCGATGAATAAATATGTACGCCAACATTTGCAAGATTACCTGCCTTTCCTTCGGTTTTATGCTCACCAAACCAGTAGTAGGTATCATTATGAAATAAAACGCCTCCACCATGGGCATTGATGTGTACACCATTATTGTCTAACCAAATTTTACCCGGGGAAAAACTGGCTAATTTCTGTGCAGACAAACTTGCACAACATGACATAAATATGCTAAATAAAAGATGTATTCTCAAGGCATTTTCTTTTACAGGTTTAATCATTCATTCATTTATGTAAAATTTGAATTACCAAATTTTACATATCATTAAATTTTGCTTTTATACACTCTTATATAATCAATATAGGCTTTATCGGTATTTCCGCTTTGAATAAATACATTTTTTCGAATATCTCCGTCAACCCAATTATTTTCTCCAAAACAACTTCCAGAAAAATAGATAAAATGAGCCACATGTGGAATGAGCTTTGGATCGCTCATTACGGCTACTGCTTTTCCATCAAAATAAAATGTAAGATAAGATGGTGTCCATTCAAAGCCGTAAATATGATACTCAGTATCATGCATGTTAGGTGCATTTATCAGCCTTCCATTTGATTTATGCCCTGGCTTGGCATATGCATCCCAATGCAATCCTAAGGAGTAGGCATTTGCTTTTGTTCCTTCCACAATATCAATTTCGGCACCATCGTTTGCTGTGCCATCTGTTACTGTGGCATTTTTCATACCGTTGCCTTCAGGCATCATCCAAAATGCCGTTTGATGTCCATTGGGTTTAACTACATGCATCCGGCATTCAAGGAAACCATAAGTAGGTGCATATTTATTTTTAGATAAAAATCGTCCAGCATGGTAGGCTGTATCACTAATGTTTGATTTACGATAATAGATAAACATATTACCATTTTTTTCTTCTACCTGATTACTATCGGCATAAAGGGTTACATCTACACGCTTTTTTACCGAAGTTTCTACACTCCATTTACTGGTATCAATTTTATCATCATTAAATTCATCAGAGAAATCAAGTCTCCATTTTTTTTTAAGTGATTTTTCTGAAACAGAATCGGGATTTACAAAAGGAATAGAACCCTTTAGGGTTTGAGCATCTACAAATTTCCGTTGATTCTTTTGGGCAATACCATTATCAGGCGTAATAACAAATGCTGTAATGCTCAAAATAATAAGAAAACTAATTTTCATTTTTTTGTTAAGCTTATCCATATTGAATCTTTATTTATTTTCTACACTCCAATCGTCTGTTCTAAACGAAGAAGCGGGTAAACCTTGTGTATTGAACAAGCAACCTTCCACCCAATTTTTAAAACCATAACGAACGCTTACCGGATTTTTAATACTTTCATTCCAAACGGTAATACTTTCTCTTCTATCCTTTGTGAAAATTACTTTTGCCGGATAAAATACTTTGTCTTCTCCTGCAATTTCAAATTCAGTTAACGGCTTACCAAAAGTTGTAAGCCCTAATTCAGCATAATCAAAAGAAACGATCAGGCTATCTCCTTTCGTTTTTTCCATACGCTTAAAAACCGGACCGGTAAAAGCAATTCCCTGTATATTGTAATCTTTTGCCAATGCCCAATAAGCCAACCGGTTGCCAACCGCTTCTTTTTGTGCCGGATGAATAACATTTTGTTCGCCAATATCCAATGTAACCACCATGCCCGTTTTTTCAACGGCTTGCATGGTTTTCAATTGTGCTTCTCTTACTAATGCGCCGCTCAGATTTACATTGCCACCATGTGGTGCTAATTGTACAAAATAAAATGGAAATATTCCTTGCTGCCATTGGTTTCTCCACGAAGTAATCATAGATGAAAACAGCGATTGATATTCCTCCGGGTTTCTTCTATTCCCTTCGCCCTGATACCAGATTATGCCCTTGATGGTAAAGCCAATGTATGGATGCAACATGGTATTGTACAGGGCAGTTGGTGTTTTATTTGCCTCGTTGTAAATAATTTTTTCCGGAATTACTACTTTACCAAAAGAAGCTAACGTTGTACTGTCCATCCAGCTTTCCACACTGCTGCCACCCCATGCATTTACAATTAGCCCAATGGGCACGCCTAATATGGTATTCATTTTCTTTGCAAAATAGTAAGCGGCTGCGCTAAAGTTTCCGGTCGTGGCAGGTGAAGCAGGTTTCCAGTTTCCTTTAATGTCATTAGCCGGTGTTCTACTTATCACTCTTCCCGAAGTATACACCCTGATATTAGCATTGGCAGAGTTTAAAATGGTTTCATTGCTTCCAATAATAGGTTGATTGGCGTAGCCTTTTACAGGCATCTCCATATTGGATTGTCCGGAACACAACCATACTTCTCCAATGAGTACATTTTGTAATGTAATGGTTTCACTTCCTTTAATAACAAGGTTATAAGGGCCACCTGCTGCCGGAGTTGGTAAGTTAAGCCGCCACTTTCCATTTGCGTCTGTTGTAGTTTTACTTTCCTTACCCCAACTACCTTTAACTACCATGTTGGTTTTGGGTTTATCCATACCCCAAATAACGGCTTCTGTTTGCTGTTGCAGCACCATGCTATCGCTAAAAAATGCAGGCATTTTCATTTGAGAAAACGCTTGAAACGCAAATACAAAGCTTAGAAATATTGAAAAAGAAAATCGGATCATTATTGAATGAAATTTAAACTAATTTTTAATGGTTGAAATACGATGTATGCCTCCAAATTTTAATAAAAGCCAGCCGATGGGATGCAGAAAGGCCATGATTAAAAACCATTGTCCATAACCATTGCCTTGAACCAAATTAAGCACAGGATCGAGTATTACATGCAGCCCCTTATCTAAAAATCCGGCAGGCTTTGTTGATGGTCCGGTAACCATGGAAGCCACAATCATATTCATTGCAATGCCACCTAAGGTACTACCCGCAGCTACTACACTAAATACCGTTCCCAATGAATGTTTGGGTACTATATCTACTACCAATGAACTGATATTAATAAGCCAGGCTAAAGATGCCAGTACCGTACATACGGTAAGCATCATTGAAATGTTTAAACCCGCTGCAGATGCAATAAATGGTGATAAGGGCATGAGCAAAGCACAACCCAGCATTACCCACATGCGACTTGCAACAGGTGTTGCTCCTTTTTTTATTATGCGGCCCGATAACCAACCGCCTAATAAACTACCTACACCCGCAGCAGCATATATAATCCAGGTAATTTTTAATTGCTCTTGTGAAAGATTCCTGTCAGCACTTAAATATTTGGGAAACCAAAATTGATAGAAATACCAAACAGGATCCGTAATTAATCTGCCGATGAGTAAAAGCCATGTACCACGAAATAATAGGACTTGTTTCCACGACCATGCATTGCTCTTTTCTGAATCAGCAGTATTTTTTGTGGATTCGGATGACTTCAACATTTGCAATTCGGAATCGGTTATAAGTTTGCTTTTTTCAGGGCGACGGTATATTATCATCCATGGTATAAGCCATACTAAACCAACCAAACCTGTTAAGATAAAAGCTAATCGCCAGCCGGTTCCATTACCTAACCAATTGGCTATTACAGGCATTGTTTCTGTATAAGTATGTGTGGCCAATGGAATAACGATATACGGTGCAATGGTGGCGCCAATAGTAGCGCCCATCGTGTAGATACCAATAGCTAAAGCCCGTTCCTTTGCAGGAAACCATTCTGATACAGCTTTTGAAGCAGCGGGCCAAATACCTGCTTCGCCTAAGCCTAATGCAAATCTATAAACCCCCAATGATGTTACACCCCTTGCCGCTGCTGTAAGCATGTTAGCAACCGACCACCATATTACAAATATAAATAAACTGGTTCGGGTGCCAATTTTATCAGCAATTCTACCTGAAATAAGATAGGCGAATGTATAAGCAATCAGAAATATATTGATGACATTAGCGTATTGCTGATCATCCATTTCCAGATCTTTCTGTATAGTTGGGGCAAGGGCTGATAGTGTTTGCCGATCTACGTAGTTTAATACAGCAGCAACAAACAACAAAACTACAATCCACCAACGCATTCCCTTTATTTTCATTGCTTTGTCATTTTAACTGCAGTAATTAACTGGAGGTAATGCCAATAATCTCGATAGTAAAACACATAATTTTTTCATTTTATTCGCTTCATATAATATCGTTTTTTTTCATAAAAAAGGATTGCAACGAAACGAATATGAGTTGTTGATATATGCAGTGTTATAATTTGAGGAAGCTTTGTGTTTCCAGCATATTTCTATTTGTTTGGCGTAAAGCGATCAGGATGTAGCTCGCTATATTTTTTGTCTTCCAATAAACCCAGGAAAGCAGGTGATATCAACCCTTTTTTCCAGGCATCCAATAAGGCTTGAAGATGAATTGTTTTTTCGGGGCTGCCGGCATGCAAATTATTCTTTTCAGCAATATCCTCGCGTATGGCAAAACGCTCGGTTTTATCAGCAATAATTACCAGTTTTTGATCCGGAGTTCTCACTGCCCATTTTTCACTGTTAGAGCCACGCCAAAACAACGCGTCATGCGGTAACCCAGTATTTTCACCTGTGATATAAGGAATGAGGTTTACCCCATCAATCGTATTTTTAGGTTGAAGGTTATTCAATGCTGCCATCGTACCAAAAATATCAAGCGAAATTACCGGCTGATGATATTTTGTTCCGGCAGGTATTACTCCTTTCCACTGTACAGCAAATGGCACTCTTATGCCACCCTCAAAAAAATCGCCTTTAAAACCTCGAAGGGGTTTATTGGAAGATGCATTATCTTTTGTAGGACCTCCATTATCTGAAAGAAAAAATACGATTGTATTCTCCTCAAGTTTTAAGTCATTTAATGTATTCAGCAAATGATTAACGCCATCATCCACAGCGCTAACCATTGCCGCATAAGTCCTGCGTTTTTCATCGGCTATATGAGCAAACCTTGCCAGGTACTTTTCCGTTGCCTGCATAGGCGAGTGAGGGGCATTATAAGCGAGGTAAAGAAAAAAAGGTTGTTCCCGGTTTCGCTTTACAAAATCTACTGCTTCCCGGGAAAGCGCATCGGTCAGGTATTCGGTTTCCTCTGCTACTTTGTTGTTGCTCAACATTTTTGTGCGATAACCGTCGTATTGTGATTTTGCTTCCGAAATATCGTTGAGGTTCCACTCCTCGGGAAAATAGCGATGCCCCCCTTCTAGAAAGCCGTAAAATTCATCAAATCCTTTTTTATTGGGATGCTGCGAAGGGTGAGCACCCAAATGCCATTTGCCTAAAACACCTGTTCTATAACCTGCTCTTTTCAGCAATGCAGCAAGGGTTTCCTCGCTTGGAGGCAACCCCATTGTACTGTCTTTTGGGGCAAGCAGCGGGTTTCTTGAAAACCCAAAACGATCTTGATACCTGCCGGTAATTAAGCCGGCCCTGCTTGGCCCACAAACAGCAAAAGATACATAACCATTAGTACAAACCACCCCATTATTCGCAATGCGATCAATGCCCGGTGTAGGTATTTCGGTACTACCATTAAAACCTACATCGCCATATCCCTGATCGTCGGTAAGTATAATGATGATGTTGGGGGCCTTTTGTTGGCAAAAGCCCCCTACTGAAAACAGAAGGAAACCTATGCACAACATCCACCCTAAGCTCTTTTGATATAAAATCATGTTTGTTTTTCATTTCAAGGAGTACTAACCTTTTTAGTAGCTCACATTTATCCCTAATTCCATACCGGGTTTTGCACAAGTTTTTTATTAACATCAATCTCACCTAGCGGAATGGGGAAAACTTCTGACTTTTTACCCTGATAAACAGGGTTGTAAGGGCCTACAGGATCGGTAACAGCACGCTGCACGGCTGCCTGCATTTGTCCCCATCTTTTCAGGTCAAAAAAGCGCATGCCTTCCAAGGCAAATTCCACCCTGCGTTCGTGACGAATAACATCAATCATTCGCGACTGAGAGAGAGCAGGACCTTCTACATTTTCAACCCTTGGCATGTTTACCCTTGCCCGCACCTGATTAACCAAAGGATAGGCTTCGGCTTGCCTGCCAGACTCTGCTAAAGCCTCGGCACGCATCAGCAATATATCTGCATACCGCAGCACATAAAAATCCTGTCCGCCTGGCAAACCAACCCCTATTCCTTCTGCCGAAGCTTGATTTCTAATGTATTTTCTTTGCCCGAAGGATGTAGCTGTATTTCCCATAAAGGGACGATTCAAATCAACCATAAATATATCGCCCTGAAAATAAACAGACGAAGTTAATCGTGGATCCCTATTGGCTTTCTGATTAGCCTGACTGTATAAAGGAGAAGAGGTAATAGGCAATCCATCTGTACAATAATAATCCCGAACAAGGTTGCGCATGGGCTGAACATTTACTTTCGGAATGCCTACAAATGTTGCAGAAAACATTTCGCCATTACCAAACGCAGCGTTTTGCTCAAATCTTACAGAAAAAACGACTTCGTTTGTCATTTCACCTGCAGGAGTAAACAAAGTAGCATAATTATTAAACAGGCCATACCCCATGGCTAGCATGGGTTCAGTAGCAGCCAGAACCGCAGGGTAATTTTTATTATAAAGCTGAAACCTTGCCAGAAGTCCTAACGCTGCGCCTCTTGTGGCATAACCAAACTGATTGGAAGGGTGGCTTATCGGTAAGCCTGCAGCGGCCTCTGTAAGGTCCTTGATAATTGCATCCCTTATTTCATTGTAGGTATTTTTGGGTACATAGGCTTCCTCCAGCGTTTGTACTTTTAAGATTAACGGTGCCTCTTCATAGTAAACAGCAAGATTAAAATAAAATAGTGCCCTTAAAAACTTTGCCTGCGAAAGATAGTTAGCCTTTGCAGTTGGGGTAATTACAGCATCCGTCATTTTTTCAATATTCTCAATGGCAAGATTAGCCCTTGCTATTCCCCTATATAAGGATGTCCAGAAATTATTAAAGTAAAAATGGGATGGATCTAAATTACCTTCCATGAAAAGTCCGGGGCCTTCCCATTTATAATTTCCAAAACAATTATCCCCTAAACCATCGAAAATGGGAATACCAGCCACTGCATTTAGGTTGCCACTGTACAAGGGCCTATCCTGCAAGGCATCATAAATGCCGTTTACGCCAAGTTGTGCATCCTTTTCATCCTTCCAGAAATTATTTTCAGCCAATTGAGAAAGAGAACTTCTCTCTAAAAAATCCTTGTTGCATCCTATGCCTAAGACACTAACGATAATGAAAATGAAATAAAATTTATTGTTATGCATAAAATTAAAATTTAAGGTTAACACCAGTGGTAAATACTTGATATAAAGGAGTAAGCCTGTCTGTAGAGCCTCCTGCTGCCCGCTCCGGATCAAAATTCTTAAGTTTGGTAAATGTCAGCAGGTTTTGGCTGCTTACAAAAACCCTGAAATTCTGAATACCTGCTTTTTTTAACAACCTACTTGGCAATTTATATCCCAGCTCAAGATTACGAAGTCTTAAATAAGATGCGTCTTGAATATAAAAAGTGGAGAACTGCTGATTATTTACACCACCAAGGCGAGGTAATTTATCAGAAGGGTTGTCGGGAGTCCATCTGTCAACCCAATAACTCAATGCATTGTTCCGGTCATCTGTCATAGGTAGCTGACCATTTGAATTGAAAATCCTGTCTACCTTGCCGACACCCTGAAAAACTGCATTCAGATCGAACCCTTTGAACTCAAAACCCAGATTAAATCCATACAACCATCTGGGAAAAGGATTACCAATTACTTCCCTGTCATTTGCATTAATAATACCATCGGCTGGTCCCTTATTTGGTCCTGCCAAATCAGCGTAACGTATATCTCCTGGACGGGTAAGGTTTGAACCAAATTGCCTTGGTGCTGCGGCTACTTCATCTGCAGTTTGAAAGATACCCAATACCCTGTAACCGTAGTATGCATTTAGCGGAGCACCAATCCGTATAATATTATTTCCAGAAATCGTTTCAAGCCCATCAACACCCAGCCCAGTTACCTCATTGTCTGCCATCCAGGTTACGTTTCCACTAAGGGTCATTTTTAGTTTGCCAAAATTGTGGCGGTACGAAGCATTCACCTCAACTCCTTCATTTAGCATACTTGCCTCATTTCTAGCAGCCAGGTTTGTAACACCAATGGTATTTGGAATAGGGAAATTGGTATATAAAATGTTCGTACTTGCTCTTCTGAAATACTCCGCTTCCAGCGAAAATTTATTTTTAAACATCCCAAGGTCAAACCCAACATTAAATTGCTCAATTTCTTCCCACCTGACATTTGGATTATATAGGGATGTAAGGGCCACTGCCGGTACTACCACACCGCTTCCCAATAAATAGTCAAGACCACTATTGTAAGTTTGTTCGTATATATAATTTCCAATGCGATCATTTCCACTAAGTCCCCAACTTCCTCTAAGTTTCAGATAATTTACACTTCTTATGTTTTTCATGAAACCCTCTTTTGCTATATTCCATCCTGCGGAAAGAGAAGGGAAATAACCATATTTATTGACAGGGCCAAACCTTGAAGAACCATCCCTTCGAATATTGAATTCAAAAAGGTATTTTTCATCGTAGTTATAATTAATCCTTCCGAAAAAGGATTGTAAAGCCACCTCACTGGCACTACCATTTACTGACGGGTTTACTACACCGCCGCCATTAAATTCGCGGATAGCATTGGAGGGAAATCCTTGCAATGAACCCTGAAAGCCATCTGTTCTGTCATACATAGCAGAATGGCCAGCCAGTGCACTAAAGTTATGATTTCCCAAACTCTTTTTATACCTGAGAATATTTTCCCACTGTAGCCGATAGAAAAAGCCAAGAGAGTTTGATAGTGAGTTTATTTCATTCTGTTGCACAATATCTCCCACCCAGTCTCTGTCGATACGTGTTGGGCTAAAATTAGATTCGTTATTAATATTCAGGTTAAAAGCTCCACTTGTTTCAAAACTGAAGTCCTTAAGGAAGTTTGCAGTAACAGCAATTCTATTACTGGTGTTAAAGTTGTCATTTTCATAATCTCCAAACTGTCCTCTAAATAAGGCATTGTTGTTAGGAAAAGAAAAATTTACGTTTTGGTAAGCTCCATCTACAAATCCATATCCACCATTTGAATAAAAAACCGGTGCAACGGGTGAAGATCTTTGGAACTGATTAATAATTCCTGTTTCACCGGTAATGGCATCAGGCCCTCCGGTAGGCCCGGTAAATCTTGCCCAGTAGGTATTAGAATTTAAAGAAATGGACAACCACTTATTTGTTTTATTGGAAATATTAATACCCAAACTATAACGATCGTTTTTAAATTTCCCTTTTACAATAGCATCCTGAGTAAGGTAGCTTGCCGATATCCTGAAGGTAGTGGCATCGCCCCCACCAGAAAAAGAAAGGTAATGCTGCATAATAGGTGCATCTTGCAGGATGACATCAGACCATTTGGTATTGGACCACTGATCCGGGTTACTTCCGTCCCGTATAGCATTAATAGCAGCATCATTAAAGCGCAAAGGTGCATTGGGTCCGTTTAAGTTTCGGTCCCGCTCGTTTTTTAGATTGGCATAATTAATGGCATCTAAGTATTCAGGTACTACAGTTGCCCGTTGAAAACCAAAGTAATTATTATAATCAATACTGCTTTTTCCTTTTTTACCTCCCTTTGTGGTCACAACTATAACACCATTGGCACCCCGTGCTCCATAAATAGCAGAAGCTGAGGCATCTTTTAACACTGAAATAGATTCAATATCTGTTGGAGAAAGGTTGTTGAATTCAGCAAGACCATTGTATTGAATGTTATCTATAACAACCAATGGTGTGGAATTACCGAAGGTACCAACGCCCCGAATCACAATAGAAGAATTGTCGTTTCCAGGCAAACCGCTTGACTGCGTAAGTTGCACTCCGGAAAACTTACCGTACATTAACTGTGCAGAATTGGTAACGGGTTGGTTAACCGCATCATCAAACTTGAGTGTTTGAACAGCGCCCGTAAGATTTACCTTTTTTTGTGTGCTGTAACCTACTACCACCACATCATCCATAGTAGATGCACGAGCATCCAGCGTAATGAGGAGGTTTTTCTCGGCTCCAATAACCCTTTCGAAGGTTGAATACCCAACGTAACTGATACGAATAGATTTAGCATTCTCGAGTAAAAAAGAGAATTTACCGTCAGCATCAGAAACTACATTTCGGTTGCCGGGTAATATTAGAATGGTGGCCGCCTCAACGGGTTTACCATCTCCCGCAGAAACAATGGTGCCGGTAATGCGCCTATCTGCCTGCGCACTTGCCAAAAGAGTGGCGAAAAGCAAAATGAAGCTTACGGCACATAGTCTGGGTAAAAAAAAGTTCTTCATAAACAAGCAATGTTTTAGTTATTCAAAAAAAAATCCTTCCTGGTTATTTTCTTATTTACAAAATTGTTAAAAATATTACCAAATACGGGGGGTAATGCTGCCAAAAAGGTGGTTTAATCGGTCAACGTAACGTTATGTCTGCTGATCTTCAGCTTGTTTTTCGCGGTATTCAGATGGCAGACATTCAAATTGCTGCTGAAAAGACTTTTTGAAATATTTGTAATCGTTGAACCCAACTTCAAACGCTACATCGCTCATTTTCATGTTTGAATGAAGGATAAGCTGTGCTGCTTTTTTAATACGAAGTGCCCGGATAAAACCCGTTATTGAAAGTCCGGTTAATGATTTAATTTTCCGGAAGAGGGTACTTTGGCTCATAAACAGATGATCCACCATCATTTCAATCCCAAGGTTTTCATTCTGTAGGTTTGCATTTACGAGGTCGATGGCTTTCTTTAAGAATATTTCATCCAGGTTTTCGGCTACTTCAACACATGCATCAGGTTCAAACCGAACCTTTTTCAAATAATAGGCCTTTAACTTTTTCCTGTTTTCCAGAATGTTTCTCACCCGCATTTGCACAATAAGCGGATTGAATGGTTTGGTGATGTAATCGTCGGCCCCGGTTTGCAGTCCATTTAATTCATATGCCTCTGAAGCCCGGGCGGTAAGGAGCATAATCGGGATATGCGAAGTAGCCATATTGTTTTTCAGTTCCTTACAAAGGTCAATGCCATTCATTTGTGGCATCATTACATCACTGATAATTAGATCCGGCATTACATCCAATGCTATTTTGTGACCTACAGATCCATTTTCAGCTTCCAGCACTTCAAATTCTCCCTTGAGTAAACCGGCGAGGTAAACTCTGATATCATCGTTATCATCCACTATCAGTATGGATTGCTTGCTTGATGACGCTCCACCTTTTACTGTTTGGGGTAAAGCAGCAACCAACGCTTCATCCATCTGAAGGTTATCAGTAGTTATATCCGGGGATTTACCCGTGGTTTGCCGTATTGGTAGCCTGATCCTGAATGTTGCCCCCTTGCCTGCCTCACTTTCAACCGAAATAGTGCCATTATGCAATTCTATAATATTTTTGACAAAAGCAAGCCCTATTCCGCTGCCACCCAATTGCCCTCCGGTAGAGGGTACCTGATAAAAGCGGTTAAATACCTTTTCAAGATGCCAGGATTCGATCCCTATTCCATTGTCACGCACCTCGAGGATGAAAAAATGTCCATCGGCATGCAGGTGAACAGATACCCTTCCATTAGCCGGCGTAAACTTAATGGCATTGCTGATCAGGTTATTGATTGCCATTTCCATTTGGGGCCTGTCTATATCCCCTGATAATTCTGCCGCTTCGGTTTCAAGAGAAAGCGAGATATTTTTGGCCTTTGCGGCAGGGGCAAAATCATACAGCAATCCCCTCACTAATTTTATAATATCTTCCTCTTGTGCGCGCATGGATAACAATCCATGTTCCGATTTTCGGAAGTCGAGTAACTGATTAATCAGCCGGAGTAGTTTTTGGGCATTCGACTTCACCAGTGTAATCTTCTGCAATTCGGGTGATGTAAGCTTATTATCAGCCAACAACTCCGTGCAGGGACTCAAAATTAAAGTAAGCGGTGTTCTGAATTCATGGGAGATATTGGTAAAAAAAGTGATTTTAGCTTCATTGATTTCGTGTTCCTTTTCTTTTTCAAATTGCACCCTTTGCAGTTCTATTTTTAGTTTCTCCTGTCGCATGCGAAATTTTCGGATAGCCATCACAATACCCACACCTAGCAGCACATAAAAAAACCACGCATACCACGAAAGCCAGGGTGGATAGGCGATTTGTAAAGTTATTTCAGTAGGATCGCCCCATCCCTGATTGTTCCTGTTTGCCCGAATAGCCAATTTGTAATTGCCAGGATTTAACCCGGTAAAACTTACTTCATTCTCATCCCGCAGCAATATCCAGGTCTTGTTATCAGGGTTGAGTTTATAAGCATACCTGATATTTTCAGTACCTAAAAAATCATTTGCAGCAAACTGGAAAGCAATATCTGTATACTTATAACCTAAAGAAAGATTACTGGTATATGGAATAGCCTGAGTAAGTATTTGCTTACTATTTCCTTGTGTTTCAATTCCTATGGGTTGATTGTTAATACTAATTCCGGTAAGAACAACCGAAGGTTTTTGATAATTGGCAATAACGGCCTCCGGATTAAAAAAAACAAGTCCGTTATCCCCACCAAAATAAAGGATGCCCTTACTATCACTAAAGGAAGATGTGATATGAAACGCATTGACCTGTACGCCATCCTGTTTGCCAAAATGGTGCAACACTCCATTATGGATGTTCAGCTTTGCAATGCCCGTGGTAGATGAAAACCAAATGTTACCATTCCTGTCTTCCTGTAGCGCACAAATAAACTGATTAACAAGCACTCCTCCCTCATTATAGTGCGCCGCCACCTCAAGCGTTGGGGCCGTATTTGCGGGTTGCTTTAAATTAATATTAAAAAGGCCGTTTGGAGTAGCAATAAATATTTTGTCACCCGTAACTAAAATATCATGTACAATTACACCAGCAAATTTTCCGCCAAAAAGGGTACTATGAGATAAAAAACGCTGTGTCTTTTCATCCCATAAATTGATACCTGAGTGGGTAGCCAGCCATAAGTTGCCGTATTTATCCTCCACCATTTTATTAATACGATCGTTATCTATTTGAAAAGGTGGAGGTGAAAACGAAGTAAACGAAGTGATGTTTGCGGTGTCCGGAACCTGATCAAATTTCATTTTTTGAATCCCATGCTGCTGGGTTCCAACCCAAAGATGGTTGGTTGAAGACAGTAGTACGGAGGTAATTTTTTCAGTAGGGAAATAACGTTTAGGTGGGCTTTGCAAACCCTGTGAGAAAATATACAACCCTGCATTTGTTGCCAAAAAATAGCGATCGCTTTGTTTATAAATCTGATTGATTCTTGTAGCAGGCACCTGCATATTTCTGTTGAAAGCAGGTTGCAGGGGATCCCCGACACTATAAAGTCCATAGGCGATACTTCCTGCCAATAAGCCATTTCCCAAATTATTGCTAATGGCGGTTATATTGTAGTCCCGCTCTTCAGTATTCTGGTTATTGGTTAAGTTTCTGAACCCTTTATTGGGGTAAAGTATCAGCACTCCTCCGTAGGAAGTGGAAAGCCAGGCAATACCATTCGGGTCAATATAGATATGGGTAATCCCATTGTAGTTGGTATTCCTGGTGGTACTATTAAACCCCGAAGTGTTTATTTTTTGAAACTTACTTACCGCAGGATCACTTACATACAAGCCATTTCCCCAACTGCCCAGCCATAACCTCATTTTCTGATCAATAGCAATGGAAGAAACAAACCTTGCCTTCAGATTCATAGGCACTTCTGTAATGGTACCCTGCATTTGATCGTAGTAGGATAGTTTTACCACATCTCCATCTATATTACCCACTACCCAAATACGTTTGCGCGCCGTATCCTCGCAAATATTAAATGCATTAAAAGGTTGTATAAACCGCTGCAGTGATCCATCTTCATTTTTGTAGGCGCATAAAGCCATGCCATCTGTAAACCATACCGTTCCCTGTGCATCACAAATCAGGTTAAAAATAGTACGGTTCGATGGAAAATGGTCCATTACTTTTTTTGTAGCGGGATCCACTTTGAAACAACCTCCACTAAAAGTGCCTACCCAAATATTTCCTTTGATATCTTCGGTTAAGGAAACAATACGTAATGGTTTATTGGAAAAGCTGCTAAAAACCTCGTTCCAGTTTTCCAGGGCTTGTGTTTTTACATTAAGCCTGCTCAGGCCACCGGTTTTTGTACCAATCCAAATGAACCCCGCTTTTGAATAAAAAATAGTTTCGATGTTTTCGTTAGCTAACCCACTGCTGCCAGGTTCAGGCCGGTAATGCTTAAACTGATACCCATCGTAACGCGAAATACCCCCTTCCGTTGCAAAGTATTTAAACTGCTTGTCATCGCTGATGGTTTTGGTCACAAAATTGCTCAACAGCCCCTTCTTTACATCAAGCAGGTCTATGGAAAACTCATCTTGGGCAAGCAACCCTTCGGGAGCAATCATCAATATAGTAGCAATTGTCAACAGACAATACAGCAATCGTCGCATATAGGTGCGCTTTTTCTAAACTTATGACAAAGTACAATCAAACGCTGATCAAAATCATTCAAATTAGTTTGAAGCGCTTTTAGCAGTAGCGCCTCCCCCTTCCTTATTCAAAATACCGTTTACATATTCTTGCATATTTTTTACAATTTCAGGCATCGTTTCGGCCACATTTTTTGTTTCTCCGGGGTCTTTTGACAGATCAAATAACTGTGGTACCCATTCTAATCCGCTTTCCACTCCTTTATCTGCCATCCAACGAGGGATTGCCTTATCCTTCGAGATGGGTGCAATATACTTCCAATTGCCCCACCGTGCAGAATAGCTGTAAGACTCTTCCATCATCCATTCTCTTGCTTTTGAGCTTTTACCTAACATAGCATCCATATGGTCTTCGCTATCTATAGCTTCAGCGCCTGCTACAGGTATTTCTAAAAAGTTAGCAAAGGAGCGGTAAAAGTCTAATTGGCTAATGAGTGCCTCGGATGTTTGTGGCTTTATTTTACCCTGCCAGGTTACAATCATGGGCACCCGGGTGCCTGCTTCAAAGGCACTGTATTTGCCACCCCTGTAGGAGCCGGCAGGCTTATGATCTCCCAACAATTCTTTGGCCATGTCCTCATATCCATCATTCAGAACAGGCCCATTGTCGCTTGTAAAAATAATGATCGTATTCTCCAGCAGATTCAGTTTTTTCAGATGCGCTACCACCTGTTTTGTGGTCCAGTCCATTTGCATAATAGCATCCCCACGTGCACCCATAGGCGATTTGCCTGAAAAATCATTGTTCGGCAATCGGGGTACATGGATATCATGAAAAGAGAAATACAGGAAAAACGGCTTTTCTCTATTATTGGAAATGAAATTATTGGCCTTTTCTGAAAATACGGTGGGAAAATCTTCATCTTTCCAAAGGGCAGCCCTGCCTCCCGACATATAGCCAATCCTGCTGATACCGTTTATAATGGTATTAGAGTGTTGTTTATCCGCTTTTTGGCGAAGCAGTAGCGCGCTGTCTAATCCGTTGGGGTATCCTTCCAGCTTTTTTGAATAGCTCACCAAAATCGGGTCATTCGGATTGGCATTCACTACCTGATGATTTTCCAGATAAACGGCAGGCACCCTGTCGCCGGTGGAGGGCAATAAAAAGCTATAATCAAATCCAATTTCCAGCGGACCAGGTTGTACCGATCCATTCCAATCCACGTTACCATCACCAAGACCAAGATGCCATTTGCCTACCACTCCGGTGGCATAGCCAGCTTTTTTAAACATGGAGGACAAGGTTGGTTTATCTTTGGGTATCAAAAGCGGAGCATCGCCAGGTAAAATAGCTGCATTGTGCCTGAATGCATGTTCACCCGTAAGCATGGAATAGCGCGAAGGGGTGCAGGTAGCGGCTACACTGTGTGCATCGGTAAACAATACACCGGTTTTGCTAAGACTATCCAAAAAGGGTGTTTTTACCTTATCGCCACCATAGCAACCCAAATCGCCATAGCCAAGGTCGTCTACGTAGAAAATAACAATATTGGGCTTTGGTTCCGCAGCAGGCTTGCAGGCCTGTGTCAAAACCAAACTCCCCAACAACAGGAAAGGAATGATTGTCTTACCGCTTTTAAGCAACCGCTCTATGAAATTTCCCATTTGGTAAATCATTATTTTATTCCTATTTTAAAATTGATGTGGCTCGTTCAGGATTCATAATCAACTGCCAATGACGAACAGGGAGCAAATTATTTATGTATACTGAATAACAAAAGGTTTAAATGGTCAGCAAACAGGTCAAATCGTGCAACAAGGTTACCCCTTGCACCAAAAGAGGCTAAAAAGAACGTATAGATACTTTTATGGCCCTTTTCGAACCATAATTATACAAAATGCCTGTCCTAAATTGCGAACGGATTCTTTAGCGCAGCTTTTTGTCGCCTGATATATTTCCAATATTTTTCATGCTACTTTCCTTTCGTCATCCGTCATTCTAATTTAATTATTTGTGATAAAATCATATTCCATGAACAACTTAAATACTACGACTATCCTCTTAATCCTGATTACAAGCTGCCAACCCAACCTTTCGAAAACAAAGGAAATGAGCACCCCTTACCAATTAATATGGTCTGATGAATTTGACAAAGATGGAGTGCCCGATTCGTCAAAATGGCGATTTGAAAAAGGCTTTGTTCGTAATAAGGAGGCGCAATGGTATCAGGCTGAAAATACCATTTGTGCCGGTGGCAACCTTGTAATTACTGGTATAAAAGACCACCAACCCAATCCCAACTACCAATCCGGTAGCGATTCCTGGAAAACCAACAGGCCTTTTATTGAATACACATCTTCGAGTGTGGTGATGCTACAAGAACATGCTTTCAACTATGGCAGACTGGAGGTAAGGGCTAAAATAGATGTACAAACAGGTTTGTGGCCTGCCATATGGACCCTTGGCGTTTCAGGTGAATGGCCCTCGAATGGGGAGGTAGATATCATGGAATACTATAACGATGGCCTTCTGGCCAATTTTGCTATTGCAGACACAGGAAGGCACAAAGCCATTTGGAATGGCTCCTTTCATAAACTTGACTCGTTGGGTGGCAAAACATGGGCCGATACATTTCATATCTGGGCCATGGAGTGGGACAAGGACAGTATGCAACTATTGCTGGATGGCACCTTACTCAATACCATGAAAATCAGCAACAGCGTGAATAAAAGCGATGGTAAAAATCCATTTCAGCAACCGCATTACCTGCTTTTGAACCTCGCTATGGGCGGCACCCGCGGAGGTAGCCTTGAGCACACAATACTACCCGCTACCTTTATGGTTGATTATGTGCGGTTGTATCAAAAAAAATAAAGCGTGGCTATCGGATAAGTATAGGTGAAATGCTCCTGGGAATTATTTGCTCAGATGGCTTTAAAGCATCTTTAAAACCCCTGATACTGCATTATACCCATTTCATATCATCCTTCATTTACAATAGAGATGTGTGGCCTTAGGTCTCTATTCCGGTTTTATAAAATCAGAAGGCCTTGTCTTGTCTGAGTGGTATTTAGAGGCCAACGATATTTGAAATAATCTTTAAATACCCGGTACATTTTCATGCAATTCACTCACCTAAACCAATTTTTGTATCTATTCGAATAAAATATCTGCTCCAAGATAGGGGTGTACTCCAAGGGTAAATGTGTCTAAATTTTTTTAATGAAAAAATAAATGGTAAAAGGTTCATTTTTAAAGGGGGCTTTGGTAATGGCTCAGATAGTTGCTAAGCTATAGCAGAGGGATCATAAAATAGCTTCTAATTACTCCAATGGGATGGCAAGTGCTTCCATAATTCCTTTCATATAGCCTATTCCAAATAAATTGCCTTTCATAGCATAGCCATGTAGTTCATTGCTTTCACCCGCCATGGTAGGCACATGATCGGAGCGCAATGGTCCGCTAAAACCAATTGATTGATAGGTTTTGAACATCTCAACCATATCGGTAGGCCCATTGTCATGGAAGGTTTCCCGAAAATGATTTGGATTTCCTGTTACATCTCTGATGTGTACAAAATATATCCGCTCCTTCCATTCCTGTATCAACGCTTTTACATCTTCGCCCATAGTGGTATAGGTACCCTGGCAAAAGGTAAGACCATGTGCATGGCTATTGCTCAATGAAAGCGCTTTTCTTACGCCTGTCGCATTTATAAATATGCGGCCAATACCACGCAAGGGCGATACCGGGGGATCATCCGGATGCAATGCCATTTTTACCCCAGCCTTTTCGGCAAAAGGAATTACCCTTTCCAGAAAGTATTGATAGTTCTCCCAAATTCTTTCTTCACTTACTTCACCATAGCGGGTGAAAGGTTGCTGCAAGGAATCATTAAAATCAAAACCACTTACCAAAGCACCTGCTCTTTCTGTAAGATTGGTTGAAGTTCGGTACCAGCCGATGCCTGCCATAAAATTGTAGCACAACAGCTTTACGCCAAGCCGCCCCATGTTGATAAGCATTTGTTTATACAGTTCAATATCTTCATCTCTACCATCGAGTCCAAACTTAATACGGCTCATATCAAACTGATCGCCTTCCAATCCATACAGTGTAAAGCCCTCGGTTTCATAAATATCCTTTGATATTTTAAAAGAATCATAATCCCAGGGCGGGAGGTTACCTGTGATCTCCGGAGCTAATTTTGCAATGGCGTAATGGATACCCATTTGCCTTGAAAGCCGCCACTTTTCATCGGGCTGATTTCCAAAAAATAAAAATGCTAATTTCATTTCGCTAAATTAAAAATATCCACCCTTTTCAGTAATCTCATGTACAGATTTCCCTTCTTTTACCCAACCAAATATTTTCTTTTCATTTTCCCTGATTTCTTCAGCCCGAACGAGTACCTCGTAGGCAATATCTCTTGGCACCACCAATACTCCATCAATATCTCCGATTACAATATCTCCGGGTTTTATCGTTACATCATCTATTTGTAAAACCGTTTGGTAATGTGTAATTAAGCAGCGGCCAAGGCTTCCGTTTGAAGTGCGGTATTTGTAAAAAACCGGGAAGTCGGCGTCCAATATCTGATGCGTATCTCTGATACCTCCATCAATACAAGCTGCTTTTACACCTTTGGCTTTTGAAGCGGCCGTCATTACCCCACCCCATAAAGTTGCTTTTTCATCTTTGCTTGTATCCCATACCACGAAGGTATTTTCGCACAATTCATCCAGCATTTGAATCCTGAATTCCATCTCCCCTTTTATTTTTGCATTTGGTGCGCTTTTTACTGTAAAAGCAAAACCTGCTACTGTATGGTATTCTCTTAAAGGTAAAATACGATTAGGTAATGTTTGATTGATCAGACAATATTCCCTAAGCACATCATTCACTGCACCGGTGTATAATTGCTCATATCTTTTCAGCAATTCGTTATCGGAAACAGGAAAAGTTTTTGTAGAAATACTCTCCCTTTCTTCAATGAATTTTTCCAGATTCATCATGCCAATTTCCTTTTTGTATTGATCAACAGCGTCAAACTCTTCAGCACCATTGTTCTTGTTTTCTGTATTCATATTTTTTTGTTTGTTATTTTCTTTTTGTTTTTTGTTTGGTTGCTCCCGCCTCATGCGGGATGGTATTCTTTTGTTTGTGGTTTATGGTTTGTGGTTTATGGTTGGCTTACGCGAAAAGTTTAATTGCCATTCATCTATCAAAACTTTCACGTTTCACTCATTCATAAT
>JBBQXO010000032.1:0-36873 GCA_038209595.1 Chitinophagales bacterium | reverse complement strand
CCCATGAGGAAAAATCTGCAAGAAAGCTTTGACCATACATTTGGAAAGCACTTAGCAGAGCGGCGGCAGTAATCCAACTTTTTAAAAAGTGATATCCCATGTTTTTATATCATTGAATTACCTTAATAGCAGAGTTGGTTAATACATATTTTTCCAAACCATCACGGGAAGGTTCTGCCATGATATTATTCAGATAACCTCCCTGTATATTTTTACCCCAAAAGACGCTCATTTCAGCCTGACGAGCCCGACTGTTATCCATACGATGTATTCGGGGCGAACCATTTTCTATTCTTTCCGGATGTTGCCATTCAAGGGGTGGCTGTAAAGTCCCAGGCCACTCAATCTGCACATTCTCTACCACAAGGTTGCGCACATTATCGGCCACTATTGCAGCTATCGCCCCCGGTGCTTCGGGGTGCTCATTTAACTTAGGCCACTGACTACTGCGGGCACCGGCCACCATGGGGCGCGGGTCTTCTATCATAGGGTAAGTGAGCTTAATATCGCGAAGCGTTATGTTTTCCATAATGCCGCCCTCATAAGCAGTAAGCATTATACGCCCTTCGGTTTGGCATATAAAATTGCTAATGAGTACATTGCGAATAATGCCCGGCTTACTTTTTTCATTTAGCCCATTAATCATAAATTGTATGGGTCGGTTAAAAATCATAGGAGCATTTGTATTGGCTACAATATTGGTAATCGCTATACGGTCGTAAGTACCGCCATCTTTTACATACAGCCCCACAGCTCTTGATGAATTATTGATTACACAATTGCTAAAGGTAACATCAGTAATATCTTTGTTACTTTCGTTGCAACCCAGCTTGAGACCCACACACAACGTTTCAAGCACACAATTCGTTACCGTTATCCGGTGTGCACTTCGGCTGTCTTCGGTGGTTTTTATACAAATAGCATCATCGCAAGTGCGGATAAAGCAGTCTGAAATCATAACATCCCTGCTACCTGTTACGTCAATGCCATCACTGTTGGGACTGTATAAATTATTGTCAATGTTTATCCCTTGCACTTTAGCCAGATCGCAATCATACAGATGCAGGTTCCACCCACCGCCTGTTTTTATACTTACCTCTTTTACGGTTGTGTTGAAACACCGATAAATTTCAATCAACGGGCTTACCTTTAGAGGTTTGGCCTGCAGCCACCGGGGTGTTATCATTTTCCCTGCTGCATCTTTTTCGTAAGGTTTCCAGAAAGCTTCGCCATTGCCATCTATCAGGCCCTTGCCGCTGATGGTAAGGTTCACACAGCTATCAGCATAGAGCAGGTGATAAGGTTGCCTGTCTATATTATGTCCCCAGCGAATGCTATCATAGTCCGCAATGTTTGGAGAACCTAGCAGGGTGGCACCGGCTGCTACATAAAATTCAATATTGGAACGAAGGTGCAACGTGCCGCTAAGGTAAACACCGGGTGCTGACAATTCTACCCGTCCACCACCCTGCCGGGCTGCAGCATCTATGGCTTGCTGTATGGCTTTGGTATCAAGTGTTTTCCCATTGCCTTTGGCACCATATAGACGAACTGACTGTAGAGGCTGACAATAAATAACTGATAAAGGCAGCAGGATGGCACACAAAACACAGGTACTGAAATAAAATTTTTTTGCCACTAATATTGTATTAAAAAGAAGAAATCATAAATTCCGAATTCCAAAAAAAGGCAATGTGCAATAGGCAATAGGCAATGGGCCATGTCTCTGGGCGAAGCGAGACTCCTCGTTCCTCGGAGTGACGACTTTGGAGAGGCAAACCTGTCCCGCTTAATGAAGGATCCCAAACTACATACCCAAAAACCCAAAAACAACAATAAATACTAAACCATCCCGCATTGGGCGGGAGTAACCAAACAAAAAGAAACCATCCCGCATGAGGCGGGAGCAACCAAACAAAAAAAAACCATCCCGCATGAGGCGGGAGCAGCCAAACAAAAAAACAAGCTCAAAATCAAATCATTCTAAAAAGCTATACTGTACATTACCGCAAAATAGCAGGTTGGCAGTACAAGCAGGATTATTACCTGGCTTTTTTGTTATTTTTATCCAGCCTGAGCAATGCTTCGAGATAATAATAATCGGCATAAATAAGAGGTACATCAATTTCTCCTCCATGTGGTATGCTCCCTACACTATGCATCAATAAAAAATCAGCGTTGGTACCTGGATTGGCCCTGTACGCTGGTGTGCTAAGCGTTTGCAAAGTGGATGTGGCAAAAGTAATCATAGGTTCACCCTCCGCCAAAGGCACATATTGACACAACTCGAGTAATGCCGATGCTATAATTGTTGCTGCGGAAGCATCGCGGGGCTGAACACCCGAGGCGTATTTAGCCGCATTGGGGCCACATGGGGTAAAACCCGGTTGACCAGCATTGTAGTCCCAATAAGGCACTTTATCTACGGGCAGGTTTGGATGTTTCATCAGGTAGTTGGCTATGTTTACCGCCTGCTTCAGGTATCGCTCGTCTTTGGTCCAGCGATAGGTGGTGGTAAAGCCGTACAATGCCCATGCCTGCCCCCGCGCCCATGCCGATTCATTAGCATAGCCTTGTGCCGATTCTTTGCCAAGCACCTTACCGGTTGCACTGTCGTACATTACTACGTGATAGGCACTAAAATCCTCTCTAAAATGATTTTCTAAAGTGGTGTTTGCATGAGAAATGGCAATATTTCGAAAAGTAGGATTACCGGAAGCTTCACTAGCATAAAACAGCAATTCCAGGTTCATCATATTATCAATAATTACAGGATAATAATAGATGGTGCTATCTGTCCAGCTTTTGAAGCTGTTCCATGATTTTATGGTTTTAGTTACAGGTGAATATCGGGTAGATAACGATTGAGCTGCCTGTACTATAATACGGCTATAGGCAGTATCCCCTGTTAGCCGAAAACCGGCTCCATAACTACAATACACCATAAAGCCTAAATCGTGATGTTCGGTAAACCACTGCAAGGGCTCAAGAGCACTTGTCCACCTGCGAGCCATTTTGCTCCAGCTTGTATCTGTAGTAAACTCGTACATATTCCACATGTTTCCCGCAAAAAAACCGCTTCTCCAGTCATACAAATTTACTACATGCAATCCACCCTGCTCTTTAACTGTAGCCGGTATTTTACTGCTATCGCCTATTGTAGCAGCCATACTTTCTATCTGCTTTCCAGCAGTTAAATAGTTTTGGTTTATCCACCTGCTGTCAGCAGATGGCTTACAGGAATGAAATACTATGAATACAATTAAAACTGAAACGATCCATGTAGTGATGACTTTCATACAACTCTAATTTTATCTGAATTTAATTTAAATACAATTCTTACATGTAAGGAATAACTTTAGAAAGGAGTTCTATGCAAAATTGATAACCACTCCGCTTTTCAGGAAGGCTTTTTTTGGGCACCAGAAGGCTTTAAAAATATTTCTGGTAATTTTCTTTCGGTACGCAGCCCATTTACATTATCCAGCCTTAGCAGACCTTTATTTTTCCATGTATTTTTCAATTGCAGCCACTGCAACTGCAAGCCATCTACCTGTTGAGCCCATATAGCACTTCGCCATCCTTGTTCAATGCCTCCAACCGTATCCCAGGAAATGGTTGTGTGCCTCAGGGTAATGTCTTTCGCATTTTTTATTTGAAGCACTTCCGTTGCTCTTTTATCAGATAAAGTTTCGGGTTGAAGGGTAAAGCGAACATTATCAAAAACAATGTTTTCCAGCGGACGGTCTTCATAGCCTTGTATAAGGCTTGTACCCATGCCGGTAGCTGTTACATTTTGTACAAACACATTGCGGATGTTGCCAAGACGGGATTGTGGATTACGCTTTAGCAAAATAAACCTTATGGGATCGCCATCGCCCCACCAGTTGAAATGCTTACGGTTGCACTCTATAATCAGATTGGTAAAATATACGTTTTCTACTGTAGCCCCATCCCGAACTACAATGCTTATGCCACGATTGGTATTGGTAATTACACAATTACTAAAAATAATATTTCTGAAATCACCATGGCTTTCGGTACCAATTTTTAATGCGGTACTTGTGCTTACCAGAGTACAGTTGTTGACTACTATATTTTCGCAGGGCTTATATTCACCCTTTCGGTTGGTACTTTTCAGGCAAATGGCATCGTCGCCTGTAGCAATATAGCAGTTACTGATGCGTACATTGCGGCAGCCGTCAATGTCTATCCCATCGGCATTTACACCTGCCTCTAAACTACTTAGCAGGGTTATTCCTTCTATCACTACATTATCTGTATGGCCCAAATGAAGGGTCCAATCAGGAGATTCTTCGAGGGTTATATCCCGTACCAAAATTTGTGAAGCTTTATGAATAAAAATCAGACGTATTTTGGGTTCCACGGCATAAAATCGCTTCAAAGGTATGCCGCTTTTACGGGCATTTTCTGTTTCTTTTTCAATAAACATGTCAATCTCCTTTAGAGGCTCCCAAACCCTGCGGGCCTGCCCATGCAACCGTCCTTTGCCATAAAAAGCAATATTGGAAACACTATCGCCATAAAAGAGTGCCTGCTCATTTGGAAGATTCATTTGATTATCGGCTACATAATTGCCAGAGCGGGGTTTATAGTGCGCAGGATTGGTACTGGCATACAATGTTGCATTTATGTCAAGATAAAAAGCCACATTACTCTTGAGGTACAGTTGTCCGCTTCCATAGGCACCCGGAGGAAAGTATATAGTCCCTCCACCATTGGCATGGCATTTGTCAATCAAAGCCTGTATTGCTGCCGTAGAAATGCTGTCTTTATGCGGCTTTACCCCATGCTCCTGCACATTATAGTAATGACTCTGAAGGCTTTGTGCGAACAGGCTATTTCCTGAAAGTATTACAGACATAAAAATAATCTTGACCATCAAATAGTATTGCCGCTGTCTCATATTTTCCCTCCGGTTGTCAAATCTCTTATTTTATTTACACCCACTTGTCTTTTATTTATACCGCAGATATATTTACTAATACCAGCTTAACGGCAAAATGATGTACAACGGGCATTCTTAAAAAAATGAAAATATATTTAACTCTTTACTATGCTATACCCCTGCAAAACAAAATACAATATAAGGATCATGCCTCCCTCTTAAGAATACATTTCAAATACCTGAGGTTACAGAAAAAACCCTTCCTATATTCTTTAGAATAAAATCGCCTTTCCAATGGCTTTTTTACAATTATTCTTATCGCTTGCATAAATCAGGAAGCCGCCTGGCACATACTCCCAGAAAACTGCCTGTCATACACCGATAAGGTAAAAGGCTGATTATACTTTACATGCTGACAAACACTCATAAAAAATAGGCCAACTGTACCAAGAGTACAGTTGGCCTATGAATATAAGCAATAGATTAATTAATTATTGGCATTTGGATTTCGTTCTGTTTCATAAGCCGGAATAGGCATAGCAAACACATTACTTTTCCAATCAACCGGAGCGGTACCTGTGCGATCGCCTGGGGGTATGTTGATACCTAATGCCTGTAAATAATACAATCTGTCCTGCTCAAAAATCAATTCCTTTCTACGCTCTGTATGGATCATAGCTTCTGTAATATCCACAGCGGTTATTGCTGCAAGCCCTGCCCGTTGTCTTACTGCATTCAGGTCATCAGTAGCACCATTCCTATCGCCATCACGAAGGCGAATAATAGCACGTGCAAGGTAAAGCTCTGCCGAACGCATTAGTGGCAAACTAGTTAAGTTATTGTTACCTGTAGGCAGCCTGTTAAATTTATTACACCATACATACGTGCGGGTATAGCCTGTAAATTCAGGTCTGGGATCAAAACCTGCAGGAATTGCTTTCCATAGTTGGGTTAACCGCCTATCGGTGCTTACAATGTTATAATTATTAGCAGTGGGAATAACAGCGGGAGGAGGAGCTGATGGTAAATTGGTTATGGTAAATGTCGCCGGTGTCCAACCTACCTCAGTTAAAAAGGCATCGCTTGGAGATTTAATACGACCACCATTTATATTATTGTTTCCTCTCGAAGTAAAGCCCATAGAAGCCCCGGTAACAGTACCTTTCCATTGCTGCTGCGAAGTGCTGTACTGAACATATTGCCACACCGTTTCGCGGCCTTTTTGGTTAAGCCCGCTTTTATTCCATGCCTGAATAGGATCTTCGGTAAGGGTATAGCGATTTGAATTCAATACGAGATCACATTGATCTTTTGCTTTTGCAAAATCTTTCATTTGGAAATATACCCTTGCCAAAAGAAACCTTGCAGCGTCACGGGTTGCCCTGTCCTGATATTCGAGTGGGTCAATACCGACACGATATCCATCGGGAAGCTTATCTATAGCAGTTGCAAGATCACTTAATATTAAGTCATAAACTTCTTTTACCGAAGACCTTGCTTTATTTGGAAAAGGATCTTTAGAAGGCTCCGTCATGAGAATGATAGATTTCGCATCATTACCAGCCGATGCACCAAAAGCAGGGGCATGCATACGCACCATGGTAAAATAAATGTAAGCCCTTAAAAAATGCCCTTCTCCTACAAGTCTATCTGTCCAGGTTGGTCCAAACTGATCTTTAAATGCTCCATTTTTTGCAACCCAGCCAATTACTTCGTTGCACAAAGCCACAGCCTGATAAGGTCCTTGCCATATCAGGCGATGAATATCCATATCATTGCGGGTATTTACCCTGTTATAGAGATCAAGTTCCCAATCGCCGGTAACACCATTGTCATGCAAATAAGCATCATCACTTAAATAAGCCTCATGAGCGTGCGGTAGCCCAACGACTCCCCTGAATCCCTCGTAACTTGTCATACCGTAATACGCCCCGGCAATCAATCGTTCCAAATCGGTGGTGCTACCCCACTGATCATTGGCAATATTGGTTTGAGGAAGGGCGTCATCCAGAATTTTTTTGGTGCAAGAAGGCATCAACAAAATCGTTAAAGCCATTGCGGTTATAAAAGAAATTTTCATATATTTTATTATTTTAAATTTTGATTTGTTCTCTTTACCAAACATTTAGTTTAGAAACAACTTTATCCATATTTACTCAGCATATTTCTATACCATTTTCAAACAGTACTTAAAACGTTACACTTAAACCACCATTAAAGGTTCGCACCTGAGGAATAGGGGTGCTTCCAATAAATCCCTGATTCAAATTCCTGTCCTGATTTCCGCCTAAAATTACAGATTCCGGATCAAAACCAGGATAGTTTGTGATGGTAAACAAATTTTGAACATTTGCATAAATTCTTACTCCCTGAAGCCGTAATTTACTTACTGCAGCCTGTGGCAAATTATATGCAAATTGAATTGTTTTTAACCTTGCAAAATCACCTCTGTAAAGATACCTTGTAGTACGGGTACCCATGGTTTGCGGAGCTGGCGCACCTGTAAGAGGATTATTGGTATTATCCCGCATGTTCCAGGTAAGCCTTGGATATATGGCATCTTGTTTGTTGGCATTCCAGGTATTGTTAAATACATCGGCTCTGATTACATTATTACCTGTACGCACGTAGGAGGTATTTTCCTCAATGCCATCGTAAATATAATTACCGCCCTGGAAAGTGAGTAGTACATTCAATTCAAACCCTTTGTAAGACATGCTGTTGGTAAGTCCACCAAACCAGGTTGGTAATCCGGTTTTATCGTCATGCACAATCCGGTTATTGTTGATATTGGTTTGGGTAGCAGGTATCACATTGCCCGTTTTAACCGTTTTCCCGGTTTGGCGTAAAATATCCTTATCAATTTCGAAAATGGTTTCAAAACCTTGGTTGTCAATACCTGCGTATTCCGCCAGATAAAATGTACCAAGCCTTCCGCCAATTTGGTTGATACCTACTCCAGATAGAATACCATTAGCTACGGGAAAGTTACCCGTTGGCATTAGCTTAAATTGATCTGTCAGATTTACAATTCCATTATTTATAAACGACATGTTGAGGTCAGCATTCCATGAAAAGCCGTTTCTGCCCTTTTTAGAAGCCACAATGGTACCTCCCAGTTCAATTTCAAGACCTTGATTCCTTAAATCGCCGATATTGGTGAGAACACTTTGACCTCCCGGCCCGATGCCCACAGTGGGAGCAACCGGCACATTCAGCAGCATATCGTTTGACTTACGGTTAAAATAACCAAACGATCCCCGCAGGCGGCTGCCAAATAAGGCAAATTCGAGTGCCATATCAACTTGATTATTTTTTTCCCAGGCAATATTTGGGTTAGCCAATACACTAAAACCCAATGCCGGAGAATTGCCATATACTGGCCAGTTTACATAATTACTTTGAAAAGCAAAACTTGGAATATTGGCATTGCCTGTTTGGCCATAACTCGCCCTAAGTTTTAATAAATTAAACTTACCCAAAAAGTTGGATTTGTTGGCAAAAGTCTCATTAGAAATAAGCCAACCTGCTGAAACAGCGGGGAAATTACCAAAGCGATTATTGGGGCCAAAAGCGGTAGAACCATCTCTTCTGAAACTGCCACCCAGCAAGTAACGATCTTTAAATTTATAATTGACCCTTCCAAAAACGGATGTGAAATTTCTATCAGGAAAAATTCCGGAAACCGCTGTTATAAATTGATTTGTTCCATTAGCAATTTCACCAATTTCCTGCTGACTGCCTACCAAGCCTTCAAAGGCATAATCTTGCCTGCGTTGTGATGTTTTTTGCAACTCATACCCAACCGTTGCGCTCAGGTCATGATTTTCACCAAATTTTTTATTGTAGTTTGCATAAACATTGGCCAAATAGTTTTGCAAAAATCTGCCTGTCTCCTGCCCAACCCTATTGTAGCGAATTATATCGCTCGCCCAATATATGGAGTTTGAATTAATATAATCGGCACCTGCTTCGGTTCTGATGCTTAATTCTGGTAATAACTTATACTCAAGGTAAGCATTGCCCACAAATCTATTTTGTAATTGGCGGCTGTTGAAATTGGCCGGGTCATTACCTGAAACAACATTGCGGCCCCTCAATGGATCGAAATAGCTACCATTGGGATTAAAAATGGGCATGATGGGAAGAGACCCTGTATTGGCCTGACCCCAGCCACCGGTTGCACCAAAATTTTGTCTGCCCAGACCTCCGCCGTTATTACCGGCGCCAATTTGCGGTTGATTAAAATCTAACAAGCTGAAAGAAAGCCTTGCTCCTGCTTTTAATCTATCGGTAGGGTAAAAGTCAACATTTGACCGAACTGCATAACGCTGCAATCTATGGCGTTGGATAATCCCTTCTTCATCGCGCATTTGACCAGAAATAAAGAAACTCCCCTTCTCAAAGCCATTGCTTGTAGTCAGGTTTATTTCTTCCATATTACCTTGTTGCAGCATTTGATCTACCCAATTGGTATTGGTTTGCTCGGCTACCGCCCTCGTCCATGATGTAAGAGGCCCATACCGGGCATCGGGAGCTACATAGCCGGGTATGGGCAGGTTATTTGATACAAGCACCTGTGGATCAAATCTTTCCTGACCCGGTGTAATGCCATAGCCTACACTATTTGTACGGGCTTCATCTACCATTTGCAGCCATTGCGAGCCCGATGCGTAATTCATAAGATTAGTAGCATTGCTTACGCCACGATTGTAATCAACAGTTGTTTTTCCTTGTCCACGTTTTCCCGTTTTTGTGGTAACAAGTACTACTCCGTTTGCCCCACGTGATCCATAGATAGCGGTAGCGGCAGCATCTTTTAATATTTCAATACTCTCAATATCATTAGGATTTATATTTGACATAGGGTTAAGCACATTGCTGGTACGCCCATCGCCTATACCTCCAATATCCTGAAATACAGGAATACCATCAATAACATACAGCGGCTCAGTACCTGATGATAATGAACTGGTACCACGCACCTGTATGCGCACCGCACCGCCGGGTGCACCGCTTTGCTGACTAACCTGCACACCACTGGCACGACCCTGTAACGCTGCATCAAAAGATGGAACAGGTACCTGTGCAATAGATGAACCCCGGATGGTACTCGATGCGCCTGTCATATCGCGTTTCTTTTGGGTGCCATATCCCACTACTACTACATCGTTCAGATCGCTTACATCTAAGCTTAATACTACATTAATAGCGGAAGACGATGCCGGTAGCTCCTTTGATTGATAACCGGCAAAAGAAAAAACCAGGGTTTTGCTACCTGCCGGTACATCCAGGGCAAAGTTTCCAGCCTCGTCGGTGCTTGTACCTACTTTAGCCCCCTTTACATTTATACTTGCCCCCGCCAGCGGTTGCCCGTCCTCGTTTACTACTTTGCCTTTAACGTTGGTTTGCGCCGAGGCTACTGTTTGTAATAATATGGCCATCAGCAGTAAACAGGCCATTAGTAGCTTTGTGCAGATAACTTTATACACCTGCTGTGGGGCAAAGTGTAAAATTTTACTTTTCATATTTGCATGCAATTTGATTGATTAGAAAAAATTTTTTTGTTACTTATTCAAATAAAATAAATTTGAACGTATCAGTTCTTTTTTAGCTAGAGTTCATTTTCATATGTATTTTTTTTAAACAATTAATCAATTGGTTTTTAGCTTATTAAATTTAGTTACAATATCCATTTTTAATTATAATACCTGCATTTTCAATTACGTAAGAAGCATTCACCGAAAGGCAAATGATATCTATTACTTTAAGCAATTCCTGTCCTGTAAAGTTTCCATGCATTGTGCAATTGAGTAGTTTACTATCTTCACACTTTATAGTCACTCCGAAAATTTGTTGCAGCTTATCGGTTAGCTTGCCCAATGTAATCCCCTCTTTAAAGTCTAGCAATACAAGAGCATTCGTCTTATCCTTTGTACCTATTGGTAAAATAGTATGGCTTAGTCCAAGAACCATACTCCCGGAATTTTCATGATAATCTACCCGTTGATTAGGTGATACAATTATTTGTCCATCATCCCTTTTACCCCAAAAAGCCTTGTTCTCTTTCTTTCCCGATACCCTGACTTTTCCACTTTGTACTGTAACCATAATAGTAGAGCTTTTTTCTAGAGACTCGACTGAAAAACTTGTCCCAAGCACCTCTGTTTTCAATGATCGTAACTGTACTATAAATGGCCTTTTATCAATGGTTTCCTTTACATAAAAATGCGCCGAACCCTTTAGTATGGCCAATCTTGGACCATCTTTTTTTCCTGAGGAATAACGTAAAGAAGATTGTGGTGTAAGCTTAACTTCCGTCCCATCATCCAATGTAATAAGTTTATGAAATCCAGAAGTATTAGTATAAACCATTGTAGGAATGACCACATCTGCCGCCGCATTAGCTGATTGTGATATTTGCCACCAAAACCCAATAGAAAATATCACCAATACCATTGATACAAGCGCATAAGCTAACCACCGATAGTTGCCATAGTAGCTCATTTGCAGCTTATGAAAAAGACCCGTTTGATTTTCCCGTATAAACTTTTTAAAATAATTATTCAGATAACGCTTCCTTGAATCGCTTTGCAAGTTCCATGATGTATAATTTCTGCTTTGATTCCAACTTTCCATTACAGCACTGTTCAATAAAGCATCGTAGATTCCTGTTGTGGTAAGCGCGTACAATTGATGCAGTTCCTCTTCCGTTTCTGAATTATTCAGATAACGTTTCAGCAGGTACCGATATGTAGCTTCACCTTTCATGAAAGAGAATTACTTTGATTTAACAACTATGAAACAATTATTATTAAGAATACCACTGAAAAGGATGTATGGATTACAAACTATAAAAAACTATTTTTCCAATATTTGTTCTCCGTGCAACAAAGCTTTTTTCAACACTGCAAATGGGAGTTTTTGAACAGATACTTTTTTATCAATAGCAAGTACTGCAGCCGTAGCTGCCGATTGTGCTAAAATCATAAATACCGGCTCCATCCTGATAGAACCATAGGCTATATGGGTGCTTGATACACACACTGGCACCAGCAAATTGGCGCACTCTTGCTCCTGTGGAACGATAGCCCCATAATCAATTGAGTAGGGTCTGTCTGGCTTTACCCCAATATCTCCTTCATTTTGCACATAGCCATCTTCCGTTATGTACCGTTGGGTATTGTGGCTATCCAGATGATACGAACCCATGCCCACCGGGCGGGCGATATTTGTTTTTCCAAGCGCATCGTGTTCCCTCATTACAAACAACCCTTTCATACGTCTTGCTTCGCGTATGTATAACTGATGTGGCCAGTTTCCATTGTCGGTAAATTCATCTTTGGCCAAACCGTATTCCTGCATCTTATTCCGTATGGTTTCCGGTACAGCGGGGTCATTTTGCAAAAAATACAGATATCCCTTCTGGTACAGTTCATGTTGCCTGATAATTTCATCACGCTGTTCATAGGATGCTTCAGGGTATTCATAATTTCCTCCAATATAGTCGCTGGAAAAGGGGCCGTGGTTATTGGTATCCGTCTTTTTGTTGGGAATGGGATCGTATTTTGCAAACACATCTCGCCACCCAGCAGCAAATAGCCTTTTAAGTAATTCGTAGCGGGAAGGGTCATAGCCTTCCGGCATGGGAAAAGGCACCCGGTTATGAGGATTTGTGCTCATACACATTCTAAAACAATAAGCTTGCAACCTTTTATCGGCGCTACCATAAACACCGGGTGCTTGTGCGCTTATTTCAGGCAGCAGACCACTTGCGGCATTGCCTGGTATGCGGTATGGATCTACTTTATGCTTAAAATAATGGTCGTGTTGAAAAACATTGGTTTGCACCCCGTTCCATTTTTCCTTATACTCGCTATTGGCTTCGCGGCCCGTGCGATAAGATACCCCAGCCGATGCCATCAGATCGCCTTCGTAGGTAGCATCAATAAACATGCGGCCTTTATACACCGATCCGTCCATTGTTTTGAAAGCAACAATCCGATTTTCCTTTTTTTGTACACCACCTTTGGCTCGGTCAAGCCATTGATTGCGGTGTACCTCGAGCTTATGTTCTCTTACCATTTGTTCGAACACCGCCTCTGCCACATGGGGTTCAAAAATCCACATGGTTTTAAAGGTCGAGTCGAGGGCTACTGTACTTTGCCCGGTGTTTCCATACGAATCCTTGGTTTGCCATTTCCAGGCACTATCCTGAGCATAGTGCCTATACAACTTGTGATAAAATGTTTTTGCCAACCCACCAATCACCGTTTTATCTCCGGTATCAGTCCACCCAAGTCCACCCGAAGACAGGCCTCCCAAATGGGTATCCGGCGATACGATAATTACCTTTTTACCTAATAGGGAAGCCTGAACCCCCGCTATTACGGCTGCCGAGGTACCGCCATAAATAATAATATCTGCCTGATAACTGCTTTCCGTTGGCCGACCTGATATAAGCAATACCGCCGGCAGCAAATACACCATCATTTTCAAAGAAAACAGTTTCATAGGCAATGTATTAATAAAAACATGAAGCAGAACTAATAATCAATGATTTATTGGTAAAAAGGGATAGCCTCCGTTGGATCAAAAGGCAGTTTTACATACATTTTCAATCTATCACATGGAGTACCTGCGAAGGCAATACACTAAAATACTACCTGTATGCCACCCATAAAAGTGGTTACCTGTGGTAACGGTGCTTGTGTAAAAAAACCCTGAGAAAGATTACGTGCCTGAGCGCCGGGACCTGTAACAAGAATTTCCGGGTCGAAACCAGGATAAGCAGTTATAGTAAAAAGATTTTGACAGGATACCATGAGGCGTGCACTTTTAAGTTTTACCAATTTGAGCAATGATTGGGGTAATTGGCATGCAAGGCTTATGGTTTTCATACGGCCATAGTCGCCACGGTACAAAAACCGTGTAGTGCGGGTACCAAGGTTCTGTGGGGCAGGTTCACCCAATTCATTCAGTTTTGTATCCCTCATGTTCCAGGTAAGGCGGGGAAAAGTAGCATTAAGGTTATCGGGTGTCCAGGTATTATCAACAATAGACGACCGCAAAACAGTGCCACCCATTCTTACATAGGCGGTCTGTTCTTCGTGTCCATCGTACAAATAATTGCCCCCTTGAAAAGTAAAATGCATCTTTAGCTCCCATATGCGCCATTGCAAGGTTTGGGTAATTCCCCCATACCAGGTTGGTAGTCCCGATTTACCAGTATGTATTTCTCTGTTATTATTAATATTGCCTACGGTAGCCCTAAGCAATCTGCCGGTACGAACGGTACGCCCTGTTGTCCTCAAAATATCTCTATTTATTTCATAAATGGTTTCAAATCCTTCGCTATCAAGTCCCGCATAGGTAGCAAGATAATATGTACCAAGCTGTCCGCCTATTTGGGTTATACCTACGCCTTGTTGTATGCCACTGGCCACTGGAAAATCACCCGTAGGCAAGGTTTTGAAAAAATCAGTAAGTTTTAAAACTTCGTTTTTGACCATGGTAAGATTTACATCCATTGTCCACTTCAGTCTCTTTGGAGATTTAAAATTATCACGAACCACCCAGCCTAGTTCCCATTCGACACCGCTATTGCGAAGGTCGCCTATATTTACTATTACACTTTGGCTGCCCGCGCCAATGCCTACTGTGGGAGCCACAGGAACGTTCAGCAGCATATCCCTTGTAGTACGACCAAAGGCGCCAAGTACACCCCGAAGCCGCCCGCTTCGCAGCGTCCATTCCCAGGCCATATCCAATTGATTATTTTTTTCCCAGCGTATATTTGGGTTACCCAGTACACTTAGAGCAAGTGCGGCGGACTGCCCATAAATAGGCCAGTTTACAAAGTTGCTTGCAAAGCCAAAGGAGGGAATGCCGGCATTGCCTGTTTGCCCATAGCTTGCACGCCACTTAAAAAATGAAAAATTTTGATAAAGAAATGTATTGCGCAAAAAAGGCGCCTCCGTTAGAATCCAACCTGCCGATACGGAAGGAAAGGTGCCAAACCGTACACCGGGTGCAAAAACAGAGGAACCATCGCGTCGGATACTGGCACTTAAAAAGTATT
Source organism: Chitinophagales bacterium (assembly GCA_038209595.1). Classification (GTDB taxonomy): domain Bacteria; phylum Bacteroidota; class Bacteroidia; order Chitinophagales; family Chitinophagaceae; genus Phnomibacter. The sequence goes on along the minus strand of JBBQXO010000032.1, from coordinate 21,883 downwards.
TTTTTTCAAAATCGTAATGCGAACGGAGAAAATAAGATACGAACCCCTGATCGGGAAAAATACCTCCCACTGCTATTAAGACCTGCTGACCGTCGGCAATTTCGCCAATTTCGGATTGACTGCCTGTAATACCCTCAAAAGCATAGGCTTGCCTGCGGTGGTTTGTTTTTTGCCACTCGGCACCCCCCACTGTAGTTAGTCTGTGGCCCTTGCCCAGCAGCGGATTGTATGTTGCATATAAGGAAGATGTAATATTTCTGATTGCAGAAGTATTTTCGTTGGCATACCGGCTATAGCGAATTACATCACTTACCCAAAATGAATTTCGTGCATTTACAAAATCTGTCCCGGCTTCCCCTTTTAAAGAGAAAGCTGATGAAGGAGAAAACTCAACGGCCACATTGCCGGTAAACCTATTTTGTTGCTGCTGACTTCTAAAATTGGCCTCATCGCTTCCTGCTACGATATTACGCCCTCTTAAGGGATCAAAATAGGCGCCAATACTGTCATAAACAGGAATAATAGGTAATGCCCTCAGGTTTGCCTGAGCCCAGCCACCTGTTGCACCCCGGTTCCCTCGTCCAATTGTTTCTCCATTATCGCCAAAACTGGTTTGTGCAAATCTATTTTGCAATACCACATAATTCATTCGACTAGAAATCCTCCATAATGGAGAAGGCTGAAAGTTGATATTTGAGCGTATGGAAGCTCGCTGAAGATGCTGATTTTTTAAAGTACCTGTTTCGTCCCAATATTGCCCTGACAAGTAAAAGTTCCCCTTTTCAAACCCATTGCTTGTAGAAAATCGTACCTCAGAAAGCTGCCCCTGTTGTCTGATGTGGTCAATCCAATTGGTTTGCGTTTGTTCAGCTAAACTGCGTGTAAAAGAGGTAAGGGGTCCATATCTGTTGCCCGTTATATTGCCAGGTACCTGCAGGTTATTCGCCCCAAGTATTAAAGGATTAAACGCCTCTTGCCCGGGTGCTATACCAAATCCCACACTATTACGTCGGGCTTCGTCTACCAAACTTAACCATTGGTTGCTACTTACATAATCAATCAGACGGGTAGGGTTTGTAGTGCCCCTGTTTACCGACACAGTAAAGTTTCCCTGACCACGTTTTCCTTGCTTAGTATTGATAAGAATTACCCCATTGGCACCCCTTGATCCATATATGGCAGTAGCGGCAGCATCTTTCAATATTTCAATGCTGGCTACATCATCCGGGTTAAGAGTAGCCAACGGATTGATACTATTGGAGGTAGTACCCTCCCCTACGCCATTTAAATCTTGAAAAATATACTGCCCATCAATAATATACAGGGGTTCGGTAGTACTAGATACACTGCTTGTACCTCTTATCTGAATGCGCACCGGTGCACCTGGCGTACCCGCCTGCTGCGATACAAGGGCACCCGTAGCCCGGCCTTGTAAGGCAGCGTCGATAGTGGTTACTGGCGCATCGGCAATATCGGTATCACGTACGGATACGGAAGCACTTGTCATTTCTGACTTTGCCTGCGTACCGTAGCCAATTACCACTACTTCCTCCATAGCTTTTATTAAGGGCGTAAGCCGGATAATGCCTGGAATACTATTGCCGCCCCCAAAGGCGATGGTCACCGATTCGTAAGCCATAAAAGAAATCCTTAACTGCCCCTCATTTTTTTCGGTTTCCAATTGAAAAGAACCATTTTTGGTTGAAATCGTGCCTGATTTAGAATCGGCAACCACAATACTTGCTCCGGCAAGTGGTTGTCCCTTTTCCGTTTGTATCGTCCCTTTTACTACATTCATACTGGACTTTGACATTTCTGCTATAGCAACATTGCTACCGGCAACTGTTGGCGGTATATTGCTATTTTCGATAGCAGTTAGTACAGTACCGGGAGCTACAAATAAAATAATCTGGTTTTCAAATACCCGGTAACGAATATTGAGTGGCCCCATTACTTCGTCAAGGAACTTTTTAACCGGTATATTAAAATAACGACAGGTAATTTTTCGGTTTGCGCCAATAGCATTGCTGCTGTAAAAAAAAGAAATACCCGATTGGGTTTGCAAACTTTCTATCACCTGATACAATTCCTGCTGCTCTGCTACCAAAGTGATGTTCTTTTTGAGCAAAGCTTGCCCAAAGGCTACACTTACAGATAGCCCCATACAACAGCCTAATATTATTAAACGCAACCGCGGAAATCTCATAATTGAAGTACCCCTGGGGGGCAATAGTGCCCACGCAGTTAGTTTGTTTTACAAGTTTAGGTATTTTTTTCTTATTGAGGAGACCTACTATGCACTTCAATGAGATAAAAACCAAAAGAGTACTACAAACAGCCTTCCCCTTTAAGAAGAATGGTGGTGCCTTCTGTAGTAAAGGAAGCACCTATGGAGAGACAAATTACTTCCATTTTTTTGTGTAGCTCCTGCATTGAGAGGTCGCCTGTAAGCAGGCAATTGTTCATAGCTGGATTCATTATTCTGATATCAACGCCATACAAATTTCTAAGGTCATCAACCACTTGCGAAAGCAGCGTGGGTTGCCTGTATTCGAGTTTTGCAACAGCATTGCCAATTTTTTCAAGGCCGCCTGCAAGGGTGGTAGCATGTGTGGCGGCAATCGGTAACATTGTATCAGAAAGAGTTACCTCAAACTTACCCGATGCGTTATGAAACATAACCTGATGGTTGGGTAAAAGTGTAATAGGAGCAAGGTCTTTAAGAGCCTGATTGGCTAAAGTTGGTAGTGCAGATACCATAACTTTCCCGGTACGCACTTCTACAGTTGATGGCAGGGAGCCCTTTTGTTGCCTTACCCAAAAGCTAGTTCCCAATACAGAGGTGCGCAGCTCGGGATTTTCCACTACAAAAGGCTTATTTGGATTCGGCATTACATCGAAAAAGGCATCGCCTTCAAGCAATACAAATCGTTCATTCCCATTAAAAACTTCGGGATAATATAAGGTTGCATCCGGACTAAGCCATACTTGAGAACCATCGTCAAGCAGTAATTTTTGTCGTATTTTTGAATTATTTGAATACTCTTGAAAATCGGAAGGTATATGGCCGGCAAATGCAGCATTTGAATTTTGAGAACCGGCAAACCAAAATACGGCAAGTATTACAGCCAATAAAACAGAAGCTGCAACCGTCCAAGAGCCTATGTTACCGAAACGAAAACGCTTTACAGGTACCTTCTCAGATTCAATATTACCAGAAATCAATTTAAATAACCTTTCTTTTCTTTTATCGGTTGCAGAATCATTAATCCTTTGAGTAGGATGTTCCCATTCTTCCCGAAAAATATCTTCCAGCATGTGATTCGCCGAACCTGTAGCAATGGCACTATTGAGTAACACAGCATCCTTATCAGCGAGCTGTCCCGACAAATAACCCTTGAACATTTTTTTTAGTTGTTCTTCAGAAACGCTCATGATACTGATTAACAAAAATATTATTTAAAAAATTATTTACAAAAATATGAAATAAATTTAAAAATGGAATATAGAAATGAAGAAAAGTATAATATAACCTGTCACTACCCCTTCCCGCTCCAAAAAGTTGCGAACACTTAGTAGGGCTCGTGCCATGTGTGTTTTCACGGTTAGCGCTGAAATTTGCAGATGTTCAGCAATTTCATTACGGCTATACCCCTCTAACCTTGCAAGGCGATAAACCTCCCTTTGCTTTTCCGGAAGTTGTTTCAATGCCTTATGTAGTAAATTTTCAATTTCTCCGTTCAGCACTTTTCTATCGGCAGTCTTGTCCATATCAGAAGCCTCGGGAAGGACATCTCTTACCGAAAAACATGTTTTTTCTCTTGCCACCTTTCGAAGCTGATTGATTACCCTGTTTCTTGTGACGGTATAAAGCCAGGCTTCCACAGGTCGTTCTTCATCTATTTCTTCTCTCTTTTCCCAAAGTTTCATAAAAACATCCTGTACAATTTCCTCAGCACTTTCAGTAGATCTTAGAAATTTCATGGCAAGAAAAAAAATCCGATCATAGAAACGGTTGTAGATTAAATGAAGGGCAGCTTCACTTCCTTGCTTCAACATAGCTATTACCTCCGGCTCATCCGGCAATCTGGAATTATTCATACAACAAGCATTTTAGTTTTGTAATCAAGCAATTCTTACAAAAAGGGAAGGTAGACAAAAAAAGAATATTACATATTTAATAAGAGAAAAATTTACCTGATTCGTATATGGATGCAATATATTTCAGGGTACATGTATCTTCATTTCGAAAATAATACGAAGGAATTTGCTGGCCGGTAAAAAAATAAAATATCATTCTTGCAACTATTTTCAAATAACTTTTCACTGATAAATATTTATAAGAATAAATATGAAATTTATACCAGAACAACCGTCACTACTCAATTTGAAGACTTTTGAAAAAGGTAGCTTTCTTTCCGTTTCTAAGGAAAGGCTGCCAACTTCTCCCAGCTCTAAAAGGGCAGCAACTGGCTGTCGATGTAATATAATCACTGCCTGGTAAGACAGGAAAATGGTAAGCAAACGATTGCGTAAAAATATTAATCAAAAAGTTTTGATTTAATAATTTATATCAAATATTGCCCTTATTTTTAGGGTATCGCCTTATTTCAATTTTATTAAAAAAAATACTGTAGATTGTTTGACTTGCGATTATGTTTTTTTACTACACAAAATATCACATGAGAATATTTTTGATTTTAAGCTTTCTACTGGCAATGATTCTTGGCTATGCGGCCTATGGACAACCTACAACCAACTTACGGGTAGCTCTTCGCAATCCATCCGCTATGCAAACCTATGACGGCCTTACTGCAATACCATGGCAATTGATTATTCAATCATGGCCGGGGATTGATTCGGCAAATCTTACCATTTTATGTGGCCTTAAGCAGGAAATTCCTTATCAATATGAATACCTTGGAACCGGCAAAATAGTCAACCTGCTGGTACAGGTAAAAATAGAAGGTGGAGCGAAAATGGAGCTATTGCTTCAGGCAGGTAAACCTATGGCGATAAAGAAGGCTACCTATTGTCGTTATGTTCCCGAGAGATATGAAGATTTTGCCTGGGAGAACGATAAAATCGCCTTTAGGGCATACGGTAAAGCCCTGGAAAACACCATGGAAAATGCCTGGGGAATAGATGTATGGAGCAAAAGAACCTCCAACCTTGTAATAAACAGTTGGTATAAAACTGCTGACTACCACAAAGACAATGGTGAGGGACTTGATTATTATAAAGTAGGATTCACCTTGGGTGCCGGCGGCATAGCAGCCATGTATGCAGATACGCTTTGCTATGCAAGCAACTACATCCGTTGGGAGGTGCTGGATAACGGCCCCCTGCGCAGCAGGTTCAGGTTGTTTCATGCCCCTTTTATGGCTGGCAAAGCAGAAGTATCTATGGTGCGGGAAATATGGATTGATGCAGGCTCGCAGTTGTTTACCAATAGGGTAACTGTTCATGTTAAAGATGCGGATAGTGTAGACCTTGCCGTAGGCATCAGAAAAAATACCGGTACAGAAGGTATCCTATTGGATGAAACCAATCAAATAATGGCCTATTGGAATCCTGAGGAGCCGCCCCATGGGACTATTGGTATAGGCTGCATTTTTGGTACTGGCACTAAAAGGCAATTAACCAATGACAAACATTTGCTTGCCATAACAAGGGTAGCACATGGCACAAGTTTTGAATACCGTACCGGGGCTGTTTGGGATAAGGCAGGACATATTACCTCGTTCAATTTGTGGATCAAATACCTGATGCAGCAAAAAGAATCGAGCGTGCCGGAAGTCGTTTTTTAGAAATTTTTTTTTGTTCTTTTTTGTTTGTGGTTTGTGGTTTTTTTTGTTTGTGGTTTTTTTTGTTTGTGGTTTGTGGTTTGTGGTTTTTTTTTGTTTGTGGTTTGGTTGCTCCCGCCTCATGCGGGATGGTTTTTTTTTGTTTGTGGTTTAGTATTTATTGTTCCGGTTCGCGGCGTATTTGTTTTTTGTTTAGTTGCTCCCGCCTCATGCGGGATGGTTTATTATTTGTTGTTGAACGGTCGGCGTTTGTTGTTAAGGATTTTAGTTTGCTTATTGCCTATTGCTTATTGCCCATTGCCTATTTTTGGCTATTTGCAATTTACCTATTTGTCTTATAAGTCAGGCGGCTGTTCAGTTACATAATAATTAATTGTACTTTTGGAAAAATCTTGCTGCATGAATAAAATAGCTTTATCTCTTTTTCTGTGGGTTGTTTTTTTGGGTGGCTTTACTTCCTGCAAAAATGATACAACTCAAGTATCTGTGGCCACAGTAGCCTCATCAACTCCTCCTGAATGGATAATGCAGGGCAATATTTACGAAGTAAACCTGCGGCAATACACAACTGAGGGTACACTAAATGCTTTTGCAAAACACCTCGACCGGTTAAAAGCAATGGGCGTACAGACGCTATGGTTTATGCCCATCAACCCCATTAGTAAGCTGGAACGTAAAGGTACGCTTGGTAGCTATTACGCCGTGGCCGATTATAATGCGGTAAATCCTGAATTTGGCACCCTTAAGGACTTTAAAGGGATGGTAAAAGCCATACACGACCGCGACATGAAAGTGCTGATAGATTGGGTACCCAATCATACTGGTGCCGACCACCGCTGGATAACAGAACAACCTGATTTTTATGTAAAAGAAAGTATGGGCAAAGCAGCAGTAGCATACGATTGGGCCGATGTACGCCAACTTGATTATAAAAATACCATCATGCAGGACAGTATGATTAATTCCATGAAATGGTGGGTAAAAGAAACAGGAATTGATGGTTTTCGGGTAGATGTTGCCTGGAGTGTGCCGGGTACATTTTGGCAAAAATGTATTCCACAAATTAAAGCTTTGGGTGATATATTTATGCTGGCTGAAGGAGATAGCAGCTACCTTGCTAAAACGGGATTTGACGCTGTTTATCCCTGGCATATGTTTCACATGATGGAAAAAATAGCTAAAGGCGAAAGACCGGCTTTTGGGCTAGACAGCATCAAGGCAGAAAACGATTCGCTTTATTTACCAAATACTATTCAACTGTACTTTACCAGCAACCATGATGAAAATAGCTGGAACCATGCCGACCATGGAACCTTTCCCGGTGCTGTACATGCCCCCTTTGCTGTGTTTACTCAAACCATGGCCAACAGCGTTCCGCTTGTATACAGCGGGCAGGAAGAGCCTTTGGCAAGACCATTGGAATTTTTTGAAAAAGACACGATTGGATTTGGCAAATATGCACGAGCCAAATTTTATACTACGATGCAAAAATTAAGACAGAATAATGCCGCCTTATCAGCAGATGCTGATTTCAGAAAAGTTTCGGCAGGCGATTCTACCACAGTATATGCTTATGTACGTGAGAAAGGCAAGAATAAAGTATTGGTAATCCTTAATCTTTCCGCTATGGAACAAAACATCTTTATACAAGACCCATCCCTCGATGGAGAACCCCTTAATGTGTTTGGTGGAAGCAAAGAAAAGGTGTTGTATAAAACATGGAAAATAGAACCCTGGGGATATGCACTGTATGAGTATTTATAGGACATTTCACTAATGGCTTATTTTTTGTTTGGTTGCTCCCGCCTCATGCGGGATGTTTATTTTTTGTTTATGGTTATTTTTTATTTATTATTTAGTATTGATTATTAGTTGGGGAATTTGCCAATCGGCCTTTTGGAATTTGTCTACAGATAAGCAGGTTTGGCTCTCCAAAGTCGTCACTCCGAGGAACGAGGAGTCTACCCTCGCCCAAAGAATTGGCGTGATCAGGGTTCGAGGTTTTTTTTGTTTGGTTGCTCTCATGCGGGATGGTTTTCTTTGTTTAGTTGCTCCCACCCAATTATCGTTTTGGCTGATATCCTTGTGGGGGCAGTGGTGAAACCTGCCCAATGATATCGTACAACATTAAAATACCATGTATGTGGTTGGGCATTATTTGAAACACATCTAAGTCAATATTCGGAAATTGTTGGGGTAATTTTGTCCATTCACCGTAGGCGATTGTGCCAAATTCATGCAATATCATTTTGCGGTTTATAATTTTTCCGAAACGATAAATTCTATCCTTACAACAAATGGTAATGAAATACAATCCTGACTGCGAATAATCTTAGCCCTCTTAAGGCGAATGGATCTACGGTGATGGATTTGCGGATTGTGTTTCGATTTATCGTTCATTTGTTGTGAGTTAGTCGTTATTGTAATCGTTGAAGCAATCCCTTACGGTAGCTTTTGTATCGGTTCTTCATTTTTTTTATGGGCCGCATTTATACTTCTATTTATCCATTCATTTAGGTAAAAATACATTCCTCGCTTTACTGAATTTTCTGTTTTGTTTCAAAAAGTTTTTTATGAGATTTAATTTGGTTTTAGAATCTTATTACTTCTCATCTTCCCGCAATAGTCTCGCTGTTGTTCAATCTTAGGTATTTTCATCCATTCAATTGTTCAGTAAGCAATCAAAATAGGTAGAGTTTATTTTTCTTTAAATATGGTTTACCAATCAATAGTATAATACCTATTCCTGAATGATGCCTTCGGTATTAGTTTTTATTATCTTTTTGAAAATGGGCAATATGATTTTGTTTTACTAACAATTTTCCCAACCTTAAAACCTAAACTTGTTGAAAGTTCTTGCAGCGAATTGGCTTTATATTTTTCGCACAACTTTAGGGCGATTAAAGCCGATGCTTTCGCATCGCTTTCTGCATCGTGGTGGTTCAGTTTTATTTTGAAATGACTGGAAACCTCGTTTAGTCTGTGTCCTGTAATTGGAAGGGTTACTTGTGCAAGCCTGTAAGTACAGTGGTAGTCTAAATCGGGATAAGCAAGCATGGCGTTGTCAAGTGTGAATCTTAAAACACTACAATCAAATGCTGCATTATGCGCTACAACCGTTTGATTGTGAAAATATTTTTTCAAATCTTTCCATTGCTCTTTAAAAGTCTTTTGGGTTCGTGTATGTGTGTCCTTGATGCCGTGTATAGCAGAGTTGAATGGATCGTAATAGTTGGGAGTTGGTTTTATATAGAAATGTTCGGTACCCATCAATCTGCCATTTTCTACAATTGCCAGACCAAAAGTACAAATACTGCTTCTTTCCCTGTTTGCTGTTTCAAAATCAATGGCAATAAAATTCATAGTCTGTTTTAAGTTTTTAAACAGTTCGTTTTGTAATGTGGACTAGTCTTTCAAAAATTACTGTCAACATGTATTTCCCCTAAAAAATAGACCTATCTGTTTCGCTTATAGTTCATTGTCCGATGAGCGATAAAAATAGATACTTTTTTCCAAAAAAATGTTTTTTTTGTTCTTATATATCTAACCAAACATCACCAAAAGCCTATGCATCGCAGTGTATAAAATACAGTACCTAAGAAATTGCGTCCAATGCATAATGTCCCGTTCCGGCGACGTTGCTTGAAAGACGAAAAACGGATAACTTTGGCTGAAATATCCTTACCAGATCTTTATCCGAGAAGAATCGGGTAAATACATTTTATCGCCGGGTTGAATATGGAAGGCATTGTAAAAATGGTTATTGTTCATTAAAGGGCCATTTACGCGCCACATAGGTGGTGAGTGGGAGTTATTGTTGATCCATAGACGAAGGAATTCCTCTTTCATTTTTACCCTCCACATATTAGCTATGGATAGAAAAAAGCGCTGATCGGGTGTATAGCCACCAATGGTTGACGTTCCTTGCCCTTGTTTGGTCATTTTAAAAGCATCGTATGCAATAGCGCTGCCGCCAATATCTGCTGTGTTTTCACCAAGGGTCATGGCGCCCTTTATATGCAAGGAATCGAGCACCGTAAAGGAGCTGTATAGATCTATGACCTGCTGCGTTTTTGCTTTGAACTTTTGGTAGTCCTCTTTCGTCCACCAGTTTTCTACATTACCGTTCTTATCGTATTGTGCCCCCTGATCATCAAAAGCATGTGTGAGTTCATGCCCTATTACAAAACCAATACCGCCATAATTTAGGGCATCGTCTGCCGCAACATCAAAATACGGGGATTGTAAAATACCTGCCGGAAAAACGATCTCGTTTGCAGATGGATTGTAATAAGCCGTAACGGTGGAAGGCGTGGTAAACCATTCTGTTTTATCAACGGGTTTATTCAATTTTGCGAGTTTATATTGATAACTGTCGGCTTTAGCGGATACGGAGTTCTCGAAGTATTTATCGAGTACAACGGTTACATTTTTGTAGTCACGCCATGTATCAGGATACCCGATCTTCTTGGTGATAGCATATAGTTTTTCTTTGGCTTTTTGTTTGGTGGAATCGCTCATCCAGTCGTTGGTAGTGATCCTTGCTTCAAAGGCCTTTTGCAAATTATTTACCAGTTCCAGCATTCTTTTTTTTGCATCTTCCGAAAAATATTTCTTTACATATAACTGCCCCAATGCTTCCCCGAGGGATTGATCTACGACACTTGCCATGATCTCACCACGGGTTTTTTGTGCCGCCTGCCCGGATACCACTTTGTTGAAGGCAAAGTCCGCATCCACAAAAGACATGCTGAGCACATCGGTATAATTATTTATCGAATACCCTTTCAGGTAAACTTTCCAAGAGGAGATGGAAATAGTTTTTAAAAGGGTGTTAAGTGTATTGTAGTAAGCGGGCTGCCCTACATCAATAGAATCTGTTTTGGCACCGAGGTTATCTAACAAGGTTGCCCAGCCGATATTGGGTTGCATAATTGCAAGATCTGTAACCGACATTTTATTGTAGTTGGCCTTTACATCCCGTAATTCAACATTGGTTCTGTGTGCGGCGGCGAGTTGCTTATCTATACTATACACAATATCTGCATGTTGCTTTGCAGTGGGTACATCGCTGCCAGTTAGTTCAAATAGGGTAGCGAGGTATTTTTTGTAAGCTTCCTGTATTGCTATGCTTTGAGGATCTGTGCTGAAGTAATAATCTCTTTCAGGTAAACCAATACCTGCCTGATACACATGCGCAATATTAAGGTTGCTGTTTTTATCATCGGGACCCACCCCAAAATATAGGATAGACGTGTTGTTAACGGTTGCTTCATCGGCTACAAACTTCATTAAAGAAGGAACATCGCTGATGTTGTCAATGCGGCTGAGGGTTGGTTTCAGCGGATCATAACCCCTCGCGTTGATGGTAGTGGTATCCATTCCCGATGCATAAAAATCGCCCACCTTTTGGCCAATACTTCCCGGAGTATTGCTTGCTTTTGAAACGCTGTCGAGTATGTTTTGCAAGCGTATGCGTTGCGGATAATTCATAAACATATAGGCACCTACCCCCGATTGGGAAGCGGGTATTTGTGCACTGTCATACCACTGATGATTTACATAGTTGAAAAAATTGTCCCCGGCACTCAGGGTGGTATCTATGCCTGTTATGTCGGTAAATGTTTGTTCTGTTGGGTTGGTATTGCATGCTCCTAAGAACAGGAGGACTGTAACAAGGAATGGCAATTTTCGCATAGGAGAACTTTTCTGAAAAAATGATTGATGGGTTAAAGGTAGTCGTTCTCCATGTAAAGGGGTTGGCATTTCAAAAAGGAGTTTGTGGAGGAACTTATCGCTAGTTTCCTCGTAACATCTCACTGCCGAAGGCTGTTGGCGTTTCGGTTGGCGTTCACACGAATCTGTAGGAGTAACGTCCCTTTCAGTAGACATTGCTTGAAAGAGTGAGCGTGATATTTTAGGACGAGTCAAATGTGTGGTTCCATAAAACGTCTAATTGCGCAATTTAGTTGACGTTGCAACTTGGATCATTCGCACTTTGAGGCGCAACATCCCTTTCAGGAGACATTGCTTGAAGATATAAATAGTGATAAACCAATATTACCATGAAAAAAAATTGTTAGTTACCACATAATTTCCGAATGTTTTTTGAACACATAATTTATTTCAATCCCCTGCAGTTATAACTTACTGCTCTACTATATTACCCGATGCTTTGGTGACAAAACTGATTCCGTTGTTTCCGCCCATAAATAAGTTACAAAAACGCACCTGCAATTTAGTACCAATATGACTTACATATACCAATTGGTCGGGATGGCTCGACCAATAAATACTGCTTTTAGTTGTGGTTATAAAAACCTTGTTATAATTATTATCAAATTATTCAAAGGAAGCTGTATTAATGGTGGTACAAATTCCATCTTCAGGTTCTTTGGTACGCAGTTTGTATGAAAGGAGATGGTCATATTGCCAAAAGAAGGGCCGGAACAATTTAAGGCCTTTTAGAAAAAATGGGCTCAATTCCTTTAATTACTGAAGTATAACTATCATTAGACAGGTTATTGAAACTAGTGGTATTATTGGCTACGGTACAGGATGGAGAACCTTGCTTCAATTTCACGTCCATGTAAAAGCTGTCAATTTTCTTGCAGTCGCCGGTGAGTGAATAAAGGTTTAAGTAGTACCGGCCCTCATGCTTTAGCTCGGCATCGGTAATATAGTCTTCTGGATATTGACTAATATAATTATTAGGACCAATCCAACTGTAAATACGGTAACCACCCACTTCGGGGGTACTGAACTCAATATTTTGCCCAATGGTTACGGGGCTATTGTGCGTTATTACTGTATTTGCAATATTGATGCAGGATTGTTCATCTTCAGATACTTTTTTACAACTGCAAAATGCTATAGACAGCAGCAAGGCAAGGGAAAAGACGTTTTCATAAGGATTTTTTTATTATTGCTCGTTAATACTAAAGGGATGTATATTTTTGCGAAAGCGCAGATTAAAGAGAATAATGTTTTAAAAAGATTTATTTTTCTCCAGCAAAGTCTTACTTCCGAAAAATGTTGACGTTGCTGTTGGATCACGCATCCGGGGAGCAACGTACCTTTCAAGAGACATTGCTTGAAAGAGTAAAAAATTGTAATTCATCTATTTGTTGAATAATAGAGCCTGTAAATATTTTTTCCGTGTAATCTTTTCCAACTTATTTTTTTTTGATGACCAGTTCAATTTTGGCACCGAAGGAAAATTGCTCAGGTTGTTTACAGAAAAGTAACAAGCCTTATTTTTAGCAGATATTTTTTTTAATGTAGACTTTAATCGTCTATCAAAACTCATTTGTGCTTCTGAAATAATTTTAATTCTCTTTATATCAGGATGTTTGGATTTATTAAATAATTGAATTCCTGAGGCACAATACTACTTGGAACCTTTAAAATAGCTGTTTTATTTTCAAATACAAAATCATCCCCTATTGTTTTGGTAGTTGTATTGGGGGGGGTCGAATTCCAATCATCCGGAAGGTCTTCAATGCTGACTTCCTGAATTATAATTGTATCTGAAATTTCTATTTCTACATAAAATCTATCATCAGGTAAATCCTCGGTTAAATCCAGGTGAACGGAAACCTCTAATGTTGCTAAAGCACTGCTTTCTGCTGTATAAACCAATTTGGTAGGTATACTATTCCACCTATATCCTTTTGCCATAGAGCCGCCAATGCCGGTAAGAGTTGTTTTAAATACTTCCCTCTTTCAACTCTAAATACTCTCATCAGCTAAAGTTTCCAAATTCAATTCGATTAAGAGAGAACGTAACTTCATCTATACCCGTTGTTGTCCTGACCCCCTATAAATTGGAACGCTTTTCAATTTTGATATTCTCTGATTTAGGCTTCTTTAGCCATCTTTGAAATTTTTCTTCCTCCTCATTAAAGACTTCCAGCCCATAGTCAATGAGTTCGCTTATTAATAAAATTAATTCACTGTCTCTGCTATCTAACAAAGAATGTTCCCCTTTTTTCTTATTGTATGTTGTTTGAGGCATCCCCACAATAGATAATACAGATTTGACCGGCCGATTTAAGCTTTTGCTTATTATTTCAATAGAATTGTATGGAATCCCTCGCCTGATAATTCCAACACGTTCCATTTTATTACTCCACACAAAAGTTTTACCGTCCGAAGCTATTGCCCATGATTTATGGCTATCTTTCTTTCCAGCAGCCTTTTTTATGCTCTTTTTAGTATTAAATGGTATTATTTTTAACCTTTTTTCTACCATGATATAGCATATTTGATTTAAATATACAGCAAAACGGTTGTCATTTCAAATTTTAAATACGCAAGGCTAAATACGTGGGGAGTTTTCTGTAAGTGGTGAATTCTATCCATTACAGCCGTTAACTTATGCATCTTTATGATGGTTCCAATGCGCATAGTTCAGGGAGGGAGACGCCTCGTAGTAGGAAGCTTACTTTGCTTAATTTTATCAGCACCCCAATCATTATTCTTTCAGTTTTATATTGTTTAATAAGGTAAACAATATAAAACCGATACAAGCAAGAACAACTTTAAATGTATTATTAACGCTTATATATTTTTGTTCCACATTATTGTTGAATCCGATTGTATTTTTTGAGTGTTTTATTCAGTAATTCATGAGGTAAAGCATAGGCTTTATTCCCATTGATTCCTTCCATGGTTTCAGCGTCTACCATTGCATTGAAAATGGCTTCCTCAACTGCCTGCACAGTTGCTTCAAAAACGGGCATTAGTTGGTCATTGGTCATTGACGCTACTATTGTTTCATCCCGATTAAATACCTTTTCATTTGCCGTTGAAAAAGCTAAAAAGATTTCTCTCGAACCATTACTTCCTCGTCGACCTACGATGCCAACTCCCAAAGGAATTCTTTGTGCAATAGTTTTTAATTGATGGGGCAAAAGAGGTACGTCAGTTACTATAATTACGATTATGGAATCGTCCCCATCTTGTCGTCTTGATGTTGGCGGGGCATTAAATACGTAATTTAACGTGTCTTTTAATTCAATTCCAACCGGAACACCTACAATGGATAATTTTCTTTTGGCTCTAAAATTGGATTGAACAATTGCCCCAACAGTAAAGGTTGAATCTTTTATTTTAAAAACCCTGCAAGAAGTTCCAGTGCCTCCTTTAAAACCTAAACACATCATTCCGGTTCCTCCGCCAACATTCCCTTCAGCAATATTGCCTCCCGAAGAGTTTTTTATTGCTTCTTAAACATTTTCCATTTTTTCGTGAAAGCCATAAATGTCATTAAGGAAGCCGTCATACGTTTCGGCTACTACAGGATAGGTGTACAACCAATATTCTCCGTTATACCAATCTGTATTGACATACCATTTCAATACTGCATTTCTAACAACCCCAACACTGTTATTATTGGTTATCGTAATGGGTGTTTCCAAAAATCCCGATTCGGTTACCATATAGTACCTGTCATTTCTCCATAACCATTAAGACTATGCCAATTAGCATAAACCGGGCTGAATTTCTTGGCTTTCCCTCTTGGAAAGTTAGCTGTAACATCAGTTCTTATGGGTCCTTTGCCTATCACATTTTCTCCTTTACCAGAAATAATAGTGCTATAGCCTACTTCCCCTCTATAACATCTGTAATAGCATTAAATGCTCCCGTTGTACCAACGAAGGGAACCCCCAAATCTCTTGCTCATGGCTTTTGACCTTAAGATTGAAAACAAGTAAGCATTATTGTATAAAGTATAAATCTTCTATTCATATTTTTATTGTCTACGGCCGTAGAGATGGTTTTGATTTGTCAAACCTGCCGGTAGGTAGGTTTTTACCACTACTCGTGGGGATTTTATATTAGTTAATTTTAAAGTGATACAATAGGTATTTACCCAAAACAAATACATCATTTCGTTTCGCATTTCCTTCAGTTGTCCGGGGAAGTATAAAAATAGATAGCTTTTTCCAAATAGGTGCATTTTTTGTTTATGGATACATCTACCCAAAAATCGCCAAAAACTTATGCATAGCTATGAAGTTTGTACCTGACAAGTTGCTTACAATTCGCAACGTCCCGTTCCTGAGACGCTGATTGAAAGACGAATGAACTTGATTGGAATAAGAACGAAGCTGATTGTGACCCTACATCCGCTATTTTATTCACGCCTGTTACCTGCTGTTTTATTTTGAGTACGCTCCGGAAGAATAAGTCAATTCATAGCTATGGGTGTATATTTCAAATACAATTCCGAACGGATCTTCTACATAGCACATCTTATAAGGTTTGTCATTGGGGTAATATTCCCTAATGGGCATACGCTGTTTCCCACCTGAGGAAACAATTTTTTCTACCAGATCTTCAATATCTGGATCCTGTATGCAGAAATGGAAAAGCCCTGTGTTAAAAGGATTGAATACCGGCACTTCTTTTACGCCATTTGGAAAAGAAAACAGCTCAATTCCTATACCGTCTGAGGTTGACATATGAGCGATTTCAAACGTCTCCCAATCGTCCCCAAAAACATCGATACACATAATGCCAATAGCGGTATTACTTTCTTTTTTAACCGTTGAAGGCAACATGATGATATACCAGCCCATGACCTCCTCGTAAAAGGCAACTGCCTTTTTAATGTCCGGTACCGTTATTCCAATATGGGAAAATGATTTTGGGTAAGTGCGCTTATTTTTCATAAATTTTGGTTTTGCCTAATTCATTATCCATATTAAATTTTGATTCCCAATAGTCTTTTAAGAAGAGCGAACAGCTTTTTTAATGGGAATCTCCCCAGCGAGTATTTCAAAAACCTGATTTTGTTTTACATCATCTTCCAATACCTCAACCAAAGTCCGGGCAACATCTGCTCTTGTAATACTACCTTGTTTTTCCAATTTTTCTTTTAGTTGAATATTACCAGTACCTTCTTTATCTGTTAAGGAACCAGGTCTTACAATACTATATTCCAAACCACATGCTTTCAGATAATCATCCGCTTTTTGCTTTGCCCTAAAATAATCTTCCATTGAATCACTGACAGAAGGATCATCTGCTCCCATGGTGCTTAACATAACAAACTTTTTTACACCGGCTTCCTTAGCAGCATCAATCAGTCGTTTTGCCCCTTCCTGATCTACCCCTTTCACATTTTTACCATTAGATCCTGCTGCAAAAATCACTTTATCTATATTTTTTACAGCATGGCTTACATCCTTTTCCAGATCGGCAAGTACCGTTTCAACATTCTCTTGTTCAAAACGGTCTTTTTGTTCCTCCTTTCTTACCATAGCAAAAGGCTTATAGTCATCAGATTCTTTTAAAATATTAATAATGATTCTTCCCGTCGTGCCATTCGCACCCGCTACCAATATGTTTTGTTTTTTGTTGTTCATATTTATTTTATTTAAAATTAATAATGTAATCTTCCCTTTTGAACTATTATGGCATACTTATAATTACTTTTCCTTTAGCTCTTCCCGTAGCTAAGTATTGGTAAGCTTCAATACCTTCCTCAAAAGAATAAACTTTATCGATTACTGGTTTTATTTTACCCTCTTTCACCATTGCGGAGATAGCATCAAGTTGTTCTGCATTAGGCTGCATCCAGGTAAATTTATAATTGGCTGACATTTTATCAATTGCTTTGGTCAAATTTTCAGGTAATTTATATCCATCCATGCCCATCATAGCCGCTGTTTCCTCATCGGGAACCCCCGCAATACTTGTTACTTTGCCACCCATTTTTATAATCTGTAAAGCTTCTAGTGTATAGTCGCCTCCAAGTGTGTCAAAAACGAGATCTAAGTCCGATACTATAGCCATGTAATCTTCTTTTTTGTAATCAATCACCCGGTCAGCGCCAAGTGCTTTCACCCATTCTACATTGTCGGTGCTGGTTGTTGTATATACAAAAGCTCCTTTGGCTTTGGCATATTGAATGGCAAAACTGCCTACACCCCCTGACCCTGCATGGATCAAGATCCGGTCGTTTTGTTTCAGGCCAACTTTTTCTAAAGCTTGTATGGCTGTAAGGCCGATTAATGGTAGGCTTGCTGCTTCTTCAAACGTTGTATTTTCTGGCATTTTCGAAACGACTGTACTATCAACAGCTACATAATTTGCTACGGTACCCATTTGATTTTGAGGTACCCGTGCATATACCTTATCACCAATATCAAAGTTGGTAACATCTGATCCTTTTTCTATAACTATACCACTTACATCATAGCCGATAGTGGCAGGTAAATCCAAGGGTACCATATCTTTCAACCCGCCGCTTACTAATTTATAATCGATAGGGTTGAGCCCTGCTGCTTTGGTTTCAATAAGAATATCAGAAGAGTTGATAACGGGTTTTGCCTTTTCGCCGAAAGACAATCCGTCTTTCAATTCACCGTATTTTATAATTTGTATTACTTTCATTATTTTATTACTTTATTTTTTTTACTCATTTATATATGTATGCATACTAATTTGTATCTAAAATAATCTTCTCCGGTAAAAACATAAATGGAGTCATTATAATGCTCAAAGCACAATATCTTTAGGAAGCAAATTTGATTTCTTAAGTATTTACTTTGTATCATTCATTACGAATTTGACTTTTGGTTATTATGCATTCTCCAGGCCTCCCAGGATCCGGCTGACCATAATACCCAAACAATTAGCACGGGTTGGAAAAACAAGCGAATCAAACGGGCCAGGTCTGAATCAAGCGAGCCAAATGCATCTTTGCCGTCGAGATACTGCGATATATTTCCGGGAAAAATCAAAATGAAAAAGAGGGCTAAGGCCCAACCAAAAATCACACGCTGCTTTTTCCAAAATGCCAAACCCAATCCTAAAATTATTTCTACAATACCCGATAAAATCACCACAAGGTCTTTGCTAATTGGCACCCAATCTGGTACTTGAGCCTGAAAATCAACCCTGCTAAAAGTAAGGTGACTAAAACCAGCAGAGATCATAAAAATAGAGAGTAGGATCCGGAATATGTTTTGAGTAGTTGACGTTTTTATGTATTTTTTCATAAACTGAACATATCTTAGAACTTTCAATATAAAATATTGTACAATGTACAGCATTTTACAGGAAGTCTAAAGTTAATCTTAATCTAAGAATGGCTATTGTTTTGTAATGAGGCAGTATTTGAGATTTGTGCGCCGAAACCTGCAAATTGTGTAGATATAAAGACAAAAATATTTACCAATGGTCAGATTTGCACGAAATATTAACCGGTAAGTAGTTTAGCAGGTAGGTCAGGCTCAGACATTCGTAGTACAGGCAATCTTACGCCGGTGGTTAATTAAAACAGACTATTGGTATTGCGCAATAGGAACATTTTTCTGGTTTGTGGTCAGAAAATCCTATTTTTTTCCGTAAAATGGGATCTTTCAATCTTCTTGCCAATGTCAATATATAAATTAATTGGTGGGTTAGTATGTTGACTTTGATAAGGCAACTGTTTACCGGATACCTCTCCCGGCATATAGGCAAACTTTTTTACGCGTTGGTTTTAATGCACATAATAGTATGTCCATTGTCCCATTTATATTTATTGGTCAGGATTTATTTTCTTCAGGCTGCTTCTTATGCACGTAATTGGTCTGATGCAGAAGTTCATTTAAGTCTATCTTATTTCTTCTCCTCCCTGATTGGATAATAATGAAATCCCAAATAGGCAATTTTCCATTCCCCATTTTCTTTTTCAAGGGTGCGGGTCTCTAATGACTTCCCAATGAACTTCCGGGTGTCTTTTTTATAAGAGCTTTGCTTAAAAGTGTACAAGGCCATATCATTGGAAATGCGAAAAAATTCGTTTGTTCGTTCCTCGGTAGAGCCTAACTAAAGAGTTTCATTGGCATCGAACTGTTTTTTCTTTTCTTCTACCAATGATTCAAATCCAATATTGGAGGCAACCTTTTCAGCATACCCTTCCCAATAGCCAAACTTACGGAAAGCAGGGGATTGGAGGTAGGTACTTTTCCATGCATTAAAATCCTGCTCATAGTAAGATTCCGTTTCTTGGGAAATCACAGCCTGTATGGCTGCTTTTCCCTTTTCAAAATGCACTGTAATTATCACTGTTTGTTGCAGTTTGTAAATATAATACAAACTAAAAGCGAAGGAATAAGTGTTTTCTTTAGGATGAGTCTGTAGGTTAAACAATTACAGTTTATTTATAAAATTAATCTGTGCATGAGCATAGTAAAATAGGTCTATTTGGTGGGATAGTATTCTATTTTTTATATCTGCACGAATGGTAAAGTCGGATGCCGTCTATTTTATTATACACAAGGTCTTTTGGGATTGGCAGGGATTTACTGAACTTATGCGCTATGTCTAGTTCCTATAGAAATGGAAGTTACCCAGAAATGTTGAATAGAATACGTTTCGTCTCAATAAATATCCTTGGTGAGCTACCGCAGAAGCTATAATTTCCTTTAATTCAATTGCAAAATCTACCGATATTAGTTATCCGTTGTATTCTGTTGTTAGAAATTTTTGGATGTCTCGGGTCCAGGTGTTTCTATATTTGGTCAAATAGTTTTCATGACCTGCTTCCTGGTATATTTTTAAATCTTTGGGACCTTGCAAATTTGTAAATATTTCCTTTATTTCTTCACTGCTTACTTTTGAGTCTTTCGCACCATAAAGTAATAGAGTCGGGCAAGTAATTTTTTTAGCATAATCAGTCGGGTTGTGTCCAAATGCCCAAAAGTAATTTTCAATGCCGCCCCAAAATACCAAAAGAGCTGCCATGGGGAAGGTTGGAGCATTCATGGTTTTAAATCTTGCACAAACTGTTTTATACATGGAACCAAAGGGACATTCAATAATAATTCCTTTTGGTTTGATTTCAGAGTCACTTATTGATTTCATTATGGCCACTGCACCCATTGAAGTGCCAAACAGATAAATATTTTTCTCACCCTTTTTTGAAATATAGTCAAATGAAGTTTTTACCTGTTCTGATTCAAGGTAGCCAATTGTTGTTTGATTTCCTTCTGAACCTCCAGATCCCATAAAGTCTACAAGAAAGGTATTATAACCAAGCGCCCTAAAAACATCGGATTTGTCAAGCATTGCAGATTTGTTTCCTCCAAATCCGTGAAAAAGAATAATGGTTCCTTTTGAGTTTTCTGTTTTAATATTCCACCCTTCAATTTCCCGGTTACTGTTTAACTTGATGGTTTCATAATTACTTGTTGGAAGGGTTTTGTTATTGGGTCTCGGATTATCGACCCCAAAAATCAAAGTTTTTACTTTCTGCCCGATTGTCAGACTTTTTGGATCTTTCGTTTTACTTGTTTCCTTTTCGGTAAAATGTGTGAATTTATAGGCATGAAAAATTGCTACAATATTCAATAGCACGAAAAGGGAGATCAATGTCCAGATGCTGCGCTTAAACCATTTTTTATTTTTCACCAAAGTTATATTTCATTTATTTCGAGTTCTTCCAGGGTAGCCATTATGGTACAGGGATTGGCAATGGTTTAAATACTTTGCTCTTTGCCTCTCGACTGATGCCCGCTATCAAGGTAAAGTTATAAAATTTGTTCCAATGCACGTGTGTATATACCCTTAGGGCAATTAACCACAATATTGGATGGTTGGTTCTGCATACAGGGCCTGCCGCCCAATAGGATATTCTTTATCAATGTACAATTCCGCAGTCTAAATAATTGGTAGTTAGACTGTTGAATATTTCCCGATTTTCAGTCTTGGGGAGTTGCTTTCGTTTTGTCATCACCTCAGTAGGATAGGAGTGTTGTTGGTTTTTGAAATGTGCTTAATTATCATCAAGTTTCTTGTATAATACTGTCGGTTTTTTGTGTATCTTTTGTAAAGGTTTGTTTTGCGGATATTTATTGCCTTGGGCATCGCTGTAGGGATGAGGGTAATTTACCCCAATCTGCCTGCGATAGTTCAACCTCTTTCCAAAATTATGTTTCTGAATCGTTGCTATTGCGATGTACTTCTGTTCAGGCTTTATCGTGGGGAGACAGTCCTTGGAAATAGTTATTTAGTATTTAGATGCATTCTGTTGTATCCGAAGATTAAAAAATTTGAAGATTTTATCGATTCAGGAA
>JBBQXO010000031.1:0-37934 GCA_038209595.1 Chitinophagales bacterium | reverse complement strand
TCCAAAGAGGAACTCCTGCAATTGCTAGGCAGGGCAAGGGCAAAAAAAGGCATGTTTGAAGGAGATTTGGAACAGGGCGAACTGGAAATAGGTCAGGTAAGTGCCTTGATTAATAGCTTGAAACCTGCAGGTGAAATCGTTACAGAATTATGGGAAAATCTTGCTAAAGCTATGGAATCTGTTAGACAGAGGTTAGGTTGATAAAGTTGGTATAAGTTAGGTAGCATTGAAAAAAAACAAAAGTTGAAAGAAAACTTCTGAACGAGGCTAGTATTCGAATCTTTTAATGCAATAGCCAATTACTTTTCCATTAACTTTTCCAAGCTTTGCTCTCAGAAGCGATTCAACTATTCCGGTCGGAATTAATTGATATTTAAAAGATATACTAAAACTTTTTATTTAAATCCCGAAAGAAAATCCCATACTTTTCATCAATAAAGCACTTTTCCTCTGAAGAAGTTATTCATGAAAAACTACAACTCCTCAACGCATTTATGAATTTTTTAACAAATTCTATAAATGACGATAACCTTACCCAACTAATTTAGAGTTCTGTTTATTCTTACTTAAAACGCTTAACCATTATTCCTATAATGATAGAAACTAAAATCCAAATCCTCCGTCAGTTGCGCGGGTTTAGCCAACAATATATGTCAAGTAGGCTTGGTATAAGGCAAGATGAATATTCGCGAATAGAAAACGGGAATAGAAAACAGTTTGCCGATGACCCGCTGCTTAAGCGTGCTGCTGAAATACTAGGTGTGCCTGTAAACGATTTGTTACATCACAGTCCTTTAATAGTGCAAACCAGTGATGTGTTTAGTTCTTCTACTTTGCTCGAAGCAAAGGAAAAAGAAATAAGGGAACTAAAAGAACAACTTGCCAAAAAAGAAGGACAGTTGGAAAAGCTCCTTGAGTTGCTATATGCCTCCGGGGTGGTGGTGGTGGGGGGCAAATGACAACGTGATTAACATGGATTTGGAAACGGAAGTTCAATAATTATACAGAATAAATATGATTAAACCGTTTAGTATCTATCTCTTGATTTGGCGCATGGCATTCAAATAAAATCGTTCAAGCAGATTTTGGTTCGCTATTACAATATCAGCTTCAGCAAGCAACCCTTCACGAAACAAAATAGGCTTTTTCCAATTGGTCTGTAAGTTGGCAGGTAGTGCTACCCTGGCTAAAAAACCGCTATCTGTGGCAATAGGCTTTATCTCAAACATAGTACCTTCAAGCATACCATATTGTTCTTGAGGATAAGCATGCAGACGCAGCAGCACCCGCTGATGAAGAGAAATACTTCCAAAATTGTGTTGTAGTATTAACATTTTTGCATACCAGGCAATATTGAGGATTGCTTACCTTGATTTATTAGGAATCTTTAGGTAAAAAAACTACGAGATTTTTTTCATGATAACTAAATACTCCTCCCCAAAATAACCTACCAATTAAAAATTTTTTGTGTTGAGACATAAATTGATGAGGAAATACTATGGGCGTAGATTGGATATTTTTGTCGGAACACCCGCATGGCCAAAGTCTTTGCACTATTGGTGTAGCGGCTGCTTACCACTCCTGCAAGTGACCTAGATTGACGTTGAGATAAATACAATTACTTAATATTGCGATGATACCTGATAATATCGTTTAAACCACCTATTTATATTTTGCTTTACGCACATAACAACCTGTACTGTCGGCCAAAAATTACAATAGCAAAAGTGAAAATTGTTTTTATCATTCAATATTATAAATTATTTTCACCTGATGGTTTCTATTAATAGTATTTGCCTTAATTGTTGCTATTATTAAATTTTTTCCAACTTTATTTTCTGTATTAATTTTAAGCATAACCTCGATGGAGTCACTTATCGCTGCTTTTTTCTTATTGGTTTTTATATAAGTACAACCACATGATGTATGTATATCACCAATATAAAGAGTATTAATTCCTATATTTCTTATGAAAAAAATAAATTTTCTCTCATTAGTACTTGAAATGGCGCCTAAATTAAAAGTAGAGTCTATAGAAAATGACAATTCGGTCAGGTTACTATTATTTATTGCATTTTCTTCCTTTTTTTTATAAATTAATTTAAATATTAAAAAAAAGATTAGTCCGAAAAGTAAAATTGTTATTAATCGATTATTTTTCATTTGCTTCAAATAATGTAAGTGCAGCATATATATTTACTTTTTGTGAAGAGGACCATGAAAATTCCGTAAAATCATTAGTGAAATATCTTCTAAGAATCACACCATCTTCATATGAATTAGATAACCAACCCTTTATAGATAACCAGCCTTTATATTCCTTTGAGTTTAATGCATGCTCAAAACCATTCCTTATAAATTCAATACCTACAAAACATCCATTTTTTGGTATTTTTATTGCATAGCTACTTAAATTTAAAGTAGCTATCTGATTTTTAATGTTATCGATTATAAAAATATTATATGTTTGTAATATATCACTTCCCAATAAAAATCCATCCTTTGTTTCAAATATTCTTACCCTCACCTTGCGCGGTTCATAATCTTCCACTGAATGACTTACCCTTATGTGCAGCTCGCCTATAAAATACGTTTTGGACTGTTCAGGATTAGCGAAATATTTTAGTAGGCTAAGACCTGCTGGAACATTTACTGAAAATTTGGATTTCCCGTCAATTCTTCCTATTTGAATGCTTTTATTCTTCAAGAAATCAAGTTTTCGTATAGTTACCGGATTTAATTCTTTGAAGACTGGAGATAATAAAATTGTATCACAATGTTCATTATCAATATTAATCTTTTTTGTATTATAGCCAATACAACTTAATAAAATTTGATTATCCAATACGTTATTTAGCTTAAAATAACCTAAAGAATCGCAATACATAGACATTGAGAGCGTAGAAACTGTTGCATAAGAAACTGGTTTTAAACTTATAGAGTCAAGAATGCGACCACAAATATTTTTTTGGCTAAGGGCAGGGAAAGAGAGGAAAAAAAGATGTATAAGAGAAACTTTCAGAAGCATTTTCATGTGTTCATTTTTATTGTTTTTAATTGTCACACCTTTCGCGCCCCATGAGGTGATAGAACCCCAATGATCACTGACGATAGGTGTGCAGCCGATTGTGTGGCCTTCCTATGCAAATTTATTTATAGACACTAATATTAATGAGTAAGTAATTAAAAAGAAAGCTAATTTTTCATTCGTGAAAATTAGCTTTCTACATATTCATTATTAAGAAATAGGCTAGAGGTCTTTACAATTAGCATTATTGCCTGCCCCCATATAATTCACACAATTTCGGCAGTCAAAAGCAATCCATAAAAAATAATAGCACTGTGTACAATTTAATTCCGTACTTGTCTCACCAGAGGGAACACAAGTCATGTTACTCCATCCAATAAATTTACTTCTTGGCTCAAGTTCCGTGAAAGATAATAGTGTCAAGCATCCTAAACCAAGAAATAAATTCAGGAAATGTGGTTTGTATTTTTTCATAATATTAAAATGACCCCTCTCTTTCGCTGTGGGATGTCTTTTCAGCGTCGTGCCTTAAATCCCGTGGCAGAAAACGGGGTTTCCAGTTTTGCACCGTTGGCCATACGGTGCCGGGCTGTTCGGTTTACTAAGCCCCGGGCATTGTAAGCCTATGCCAAGGCACTGCCCCTTTTAAATGACAATCCGGCAGCAATACGATTGCCCACATACTAAGTAGTCCATGCCCAAATTAATTGTAGTATAATAAAATCAAACATTTGTTTGTTGATTTTGCCATGGCTTTAGTTTTACAATAATTTAAGTATCAGTTTAATTATCTGTTCAAAAAATTTGGAGGTTCCAATTTCATTGTGTTTTTACTTCCCACGATTTTTTATCCCCAAGTTTTACATATTTCAATTTAATAATATATATTTTTACCTAAGTAATATCTCAATTTTTCTTGATTATCCTCATTTGCTTCCAGTTTATAAAGTAGTGCATGTATATTATGATAAAGCTGAGCCTGCAAAATAGTGACAATTTAATATTTTCTCAAAAGTTGCAAACTTTTTTGAATTATCAAAACTTTCATCCACATAATTTATGCCAAAATCCACATAATTTATGTGAAAAAGTTTTACCAATAAAATTCAAAGCTCAGCTCAAAAGTCCATTATTGTTTGATATGATCCTTATGACCTCCAAGAATTGCTGAAATTGTGGTAAGAAACCAGAGTGCACAACGGCCGGGAAGAAACCACCACCATGGTTTTAATTCCGGCAGTAGCCAAAGTGGCGCATATTCCGGTGATTGCTGCCGGTGGTATTGCAACCGGGGCTCAAATGGCCGCGGCACTTTGCCTTGGTGCCTCCGGCGTGCAGGTAGGCAGCAGGTTTGTGGCTACCCCCGAAGCGTCTTCGCATCTCGCCTTTAAAGAGGCTGTTATTCATGCCGCAGAAGGCGATACAAAGCTTTCGCTGAAACAACTCACCCCGGTGCGATTATTGAAAAATGCATTTTATGAAGCCGTACAGGAAGCAGAAATAAGAGGCGCCTCCAAGGAAGAATTGTTGCAATTACTTGGCAGGGCAAGGGCCCAAAAAGGCATGTTTGAAGGCGATTTGGAGCAGGGTGAACTGGAAATTGGTCAGGTGAGTGCTTTGATTGATGAATTGAAACCGGCAGGTGAAATCGTTGCAGAATTATGGGAAAATTTTGCTAAAGCTATGGAATCTGTTAGACAGAGGTTGGGTTGATAAAGTGGGTATAAGTTAGGTAGCATTGAAAAAAACAAAAGTTGAAAGAAAATGAATTGTTTTCTCGACTTCATCCTGGATTTCAATGTTATGCTTATTATTTCCATAAAGGAGGTGAGAACTAAAAAATGTAATTACATCAGCGGAACTATATTTAACTAACTTCTTTTTGATTCCACTTTTCCGTTAGGCGTTTATTCAGATCTTCACGGGAAGTAGCTTTAATTCCTTTATTCATAAAAGAAATTTCTCTCCTCTCCAATTCCAGAGAGAGCCACTCCGAATGGGATTCACTCATTAAATATTCTATAACTTCGGGATCATCCTGAAGGGTTGAATAAATTTCTGCCTTAGCTTTTGGGGAAAGGCCCTTTATTTCGTTTAGGTTCAACATAATTTGAAGTGTTGTTTTTATTTAGCTTTACCAGTAGTAAACAAAATAAGTACCAAATTAATCAATTTTTTTTATCGACTTCATCCTGAATTTCCTTTTCAACTTTGTTTGAATAAAGGCTAAACATTGGCACTGCAAACCTATTTATTGAATATTCATCAACTATCCCTTTTCGATTTTGATGTTGAATTTCAGTTGCTTTACAATCCCAGCTGGATCTCCCTTTTGCGGATAAAGTAATTTTACATAAACGAAAGACCCAATCACTTCAAAAACAAACATGTAGGGGAATCTCAAGAATGAAATTCTACGATGAATGCTATCCCTCCAGCCCCCTAAATAGTTGGAACGTTATTCAAATTGTAAACGAGGATGTAAATTTGAATAATCATGGGTAAACAAGTCAGCAAAACCTGAGTATAAACCGCATCAAATATCACTACTTCATAACGCATTTCTCCGGGTTGCTAATCGTTTTTCAAATTCGTCCGGGCTAATCAATTTTATATCACCATTTTTCATAGCTTCATCGCGGCGAGCCAACTCTTCAAATAAAAAGGCATCCTGTATAGTTACATTTTCAAATGATTGTAATTCGGTATCTGCCAGCAGGGAATCTAAAATTCTTTTTTTCTCTTCAACAGGTAACTTTTTAATTTTTTCAATGGTAACCATTTGATCTTCTTTAGGTTTATTTGCAATAACCAAAAATAATGAATTTGCTCCACAATTCCACTTACCGGGTATTCTTTATACTATATCCCATTGTACAATCCAACATAATATCAACCAAGGGTAACCTGTAATTATTACAAACGTCCTTATTGGTTTTCTAAAATAGCTAATATTCCTTTAGGAGATGTCATGACAGGCTTTTTTACTTTGATTCCAATACTAAAAAATAATGAAATTATTTCAAATTCCCATTTGCCAACTCTTCTCCTTACAATACCCAATTATACAGGGCAGCAGGATTTAGGCAAGCAGCTAGAAACTTACGTGTGCTGTAAGCAATGTCCTCGGCGCTTCGCCTTGGAGACTCCGGTGTTCAGGTAGGCAGCAGGTTTGTGGCTACACCCGAAGCCTCATCGCATTTGGCTTTTAAAGAAGCCGTTATACATGTCGAAGCGAGGGACACACGCCTTTCGCTGAAACGACTGACTCCGTTCCGTTTGCTGAAAAATGCTTTTTTTGAAGTGGTACAGGAGGCTGAAATAAGAGGAGCCTCCAAAGAAGAACTCTTGCAATTACTAGATAGGGCAAGAGCTAAAAAACCATGTTTGAAGGAGATTTGGAACGGGCGAACTCGAAATAGGTCAGGTGAGCGCGCTGATTGATGAAATGAAACCGGCAGGAGAAATTGTTGAAGAACTTTGGCAGGATTGTTTGGCAAGCTTTGAATCTTTTAAACAATTCATTGAAAATTGAAGGGAGAACACATACATTGCCTGAATAAAATAACATAACATGAAAGATGTAAAAATTCTTTTGAACGAAAGCGATATGCCAACGCATTGGTACAATATTCAGGCGGATATGCCCAATAAGCCCTTGCCACCGCTGCACCCCGGCACCAAACAGCCGGTTGGTCCGGAAGACCTTGCCCCGTTGTTCCCGATGGAACTGATAAAGCAGGAGGTAAGTCAGGAGCCTTTGATAGAAATACCAGATGAGGTACGGGATATTTACCGGCAGTGGCGTCCTTCCCCGCTTTTCAGGGCAAGAAGGTTGGAAAAAATGCTGGATACCCCGGCAAAAATTTATTATAAATACGAAGGGGTGAGCCCAAGTGGCAGCCACAAAACCAATACCGCGGTAGCTCAAGCCTATTACAGTAAAATGGAAGGGGTGAAAAGAATCACCACCGAAACCGGTGCAGGCCAATGGGGTACGGCGCTCAGTATTGCCTGCCAGATGTTTGGTATTGAGTGTGATGTGTACATGGTAAAAATCAGTTTTAACCAAAAGCCTTACCGCAAGGCGATTATGAATGCCTTTGGCGCCAATGTATTTTCTTCCCCCACCAACCTTACACAGGCGGGAAGAAATATTCTGGCATCCGATCCCGATACAGCAGGCAGCCTTGGCATTGCCATTAGCGAAGCCATTGAAATGGCGGTGCAGGATGAGCATACCAAATATGCGCTTGGTAGTGTACTCAACCATGTATTGACGCACCAAACCATTATTGGGCAGGAATGCATGAAGCAACTTGAGATGGCTGGCGATTACCCGGACATTATAATTGCACCGCTTGGTGGCGGCAGCAATTTCGCCGGTATAGCTTTTCCATTTTTACGGGAACAATTGGTGAATGGAAAAAATGTACGCTGTGTGGCCGTGGAACCTGCTAGCTGCCCAAAACTAACACAAGGGGAATTCCGATACGATTTTGGAGATACCGCAGGCTATACACCGCTGTTACCTATGTACACGCTTGGCCATAATTTTAGGCCGGCAGCCATACATGCTGGAGGATTGCGTTACCACGGTGCAAGCGTACTTTGCAGTCAACTACTCCGCGACGGACTTATTGAAGCCGTAGCCTTGCAACAGTTGGAATGCTTTGAGGCGGGTATCATTTTTGCAAAAGCAGAGGGTATTATACCTGCACCCGAAGCCAACCACGCCATTGCACAGGTAATTCGAGAAGCCAATCAGTGCAAAATAACCGGCGAATCAAAAACCATCCTCTTTAACATGTGCGGACATGGCCATTTTGACATGCAAGCCTATACCGATTATTTTGATGGTAAATTAAAAGACCACCACCTGACAAAAGAAGAATTGACTGGCAGCCTGAAGGAACTTGCTGACTATCCTGCGATTGGGTAAGATGGTCTAATCCAACAATATAAAAGAACAAACAGCCCCCGAAGCTTTGCTGCTATCGGGGGCTGTTTGTGTAAAAAAATACCCATCCTTTTCAGGACAGGCATTTTTAGTATTTAAACTTAAAGAAAGATTACGATTTCTTAAAAGCCCATTTCCAAAACTCCTTAGCCGTTACTTTTTTACCATACATCAGAATAGCTGTACGATAAATTTTGGCACTCATCCAGGTGGTAAACAAGAATCCAAGAAACAGCGTTACCATACTTAATCCCAATTGCCAGTAAGGAACGGTACCCGGCACCCCAAACGGTATGCGGGCCATCATAACAATGGGAGAAAAGAAGGGTATCATACTCGACCAGGTAGCCAGACTACTTTCCGGATCGTTTATAGCATTAATCATAATAATGATAGCCAGAATGATAGGCATGGTAATGGGGAACATCAAGCTTTGTGCATCCTGCGGATCTTCATTTACCGCACTGCCTACTGCTGCAAAAAGGGCTGCATAAAATAAGTAACCGAAAATAAAATAAAACAGGAAACAACCAATAATCAAGGGCCAGTTTACCGTTCCCAAAGCATTCTGTGCTTTGCTGAAAGCCTCCAGCGCACCGCTGCTTGCACCACCTTGCATGCCACCGTTCATTTGCTGATTGGCTTCGCCTACCTGCTGTATGGTTTCTTGCGGAAGAATAACCCCCAAAGCACTGCTCAATATAAAAATCAACCCAATCCAGAGTAAGAACTGGGTGACCCCCACCGCACCAATTCCAATTATTTTTCCCATCATTAACTGATAGGGGCGTACGCTGCTCACTACTACTTCGGCTATGCGGTTGGTCTTTTCTTCCATTACGCCACGCATTACCATAGATCCATATAAAAACAGCGTAATATAAATAAGAAAGGCGGCACCATAACCCACGCCATAAGCAACGCCGGAGTTACCCTCTTTTATTTCTTCGCCGGCGCTCAGTACCTTATTATCTAGTTGAACAGCATCTGCCTGTTTGCGGATACTATCAAGTTGCATTTTGGTCAATCCCCCCATAGTCGTCATCAACCGGGTTTCCACCGCATCGTTTATTTTGCGATTGATGGAAGATTGTGAACTCATACTCAGGTTCTTACTTGTATAAATCTGATAGCTTTCGGTTTGGTTAATACCATTACCGGGTGCCAGCAAAACA
Source organism: Chitinophagales bacterium (assembly GCA_038209595.1). Lineage (GTDB taxonomy): Bacteria > Bacteroidota > Bacteroidia > Chitinophagales > Chitinophagaceae > Phnomibacter. The sequence continues at coordinate 28,771 of JBBQXO010000031.1, read as the reverse complement.
GCTGTATACCCTTTTTCCAACATGGCGGTATCCGCATCAGAGAAAAACTCGAAACTGATTGATTTGTTAGATTCCAAAAATGGTTTTAGCATGTCTTCTTTATCGCCTACCGCTACTTTTTCTTCCTTATTGCTTTTAATGGTAATAAAAGTAACCCCGGCAATAAGGCCTACAAAAAGTATTGGCATCAGAAAAGTACTAAGCAGGAAGGTTTTGTTTTTTACCCGGGTAATGTATTCCCGTTTTATGATGAGCCAAGTTTTATTCATTATAAAAAGTTTATATTTTAGAGAAAATTATAAGTATTATGCTTTTGTATTTTCAAAGGCTCTTGACGCCGGGGTTCCTTCTACCAGTTTAATAAAAATCTCATTCAGCGTAGGCAACACTTCATTGAATGAATTGATCTGCAATTGATGTCCAAGAAAATGACGAATTACATCATTATTGTTAACTCCTTCTGCCAGTTTTACCAATACACTATCGTCCGTATGCTTTTGCACCTGGAAAATATGCGTACTCAATTGCTCTGGGAGTACCTCAACGCCTACCCGGAAAAGATGCTCTTTAAAATCCTGCTTGATATTTTCTACCGTACCATCCAGCAGTTTTTGTCCTTTATTTACCAGAATGATATGATCGCAAATTTCTTCCACCTGTTCCATCCGGTGGGTACTGAAGATAATGGTCGCCCCATTTTTTGCCAAGCGATAAATTTCATCTTTGATGAGGTTGGCATTCACCGGATCGAGACCGCTAAAGGGTTCATCAAGAATAATCAGTTTGGGATTATGCGCCACTGTAATAACAAACTGCAGTTTTTGACTCATTCCCTTACTCAGATCTTCCACTTTTTTATTCCACCAGCTTTGCATTTCCAGTCGTACAAACCATTCCTTTATACTTGTCATAGCATCACTGTACTTCATGCCTTTTAACTGAGCGAGGTATAGTGCCTGTTCCCCGATCTTCATTTTTTTATACAGACCGCGTTCTTCGGGCATGTATCCAAGTTGCAACACATCGTTGATGGGGTCAAATCGTTCGCCCCTTAAAAAAATGTCTCCGCTATCGGGATAAAAGATCCCGGTGATCATGCGGATCAAAGTGGTTTTACCGGCACCATTGGGTCCAAGCAATCCAAAGATAGAACCCTCCTTAATGTTGAATGAAATATCATCCACTGCCTTTTGGTTGGCAAAATGTTTTTTAAGATTTTTTACTTCAAGAATATCCATAGTTGTTTTTGAATTAAAATAAAAAGGTATATTTCCCCTGCAGGAAGCTTGCAATATAGCCCATGCATCCCCATTAGTGTCCATATTTAAGGATATATTACAGCAATGGTCGAAATTATATTTAAACCATCCATAGCTGCACTTACTATTCCTCCGGCATAACCTGCCCCTTCCGCACAGGGATAAAAATTGCTGTATTGCGGGTGGTTCAGTTTGTCTGCCTCCCTTGGTATTCGCACCGGCGAGGAGGTTCTGCTTTCCGTAGCTACCAATACGGCATCATTGGTGCGGTAGCCCTTCATTTTTTTGCCAAAATCCACCAATCCTTCGCGTAGGGTATGGTGTACAAAAGCTGGCAAAACAGCTTTTAAATCTCCGGAAACAATACCGGGAATATAGGAACAGGCAGGCAAATTAGCAGAGGTCTTTCGTTGAATAAAATCTTCGAGCCTTTGTGCCGGTGCTTTTAAGGAACCTCCCCCTTCGGCAAAAGCTTTACGCTCTACATACATTTGAAAATACATCATACCAAGTGGTCCCTGAAGCTCGGTCCTTTTTACCCCTGTAATATTTTCAAAATCATCAGGAGGTTGCAAATCGGTATGCCGCACCTCCACCACTGTTCCACTATTGGCATAAGGATTATTACGTTTGCTTGGGCTCCAGCCATTCACAACTATTTCGCCGGGTGCTGTAGCCGCCGGGGCAATAATACCACCTGGACACATACAAAAAGAAAATACGCCACGACCCGAAACCTGATGCACCAACGAATAAGAGGCAGGGGGCAAATATTCTCCGCGCCCTGCCTGCAAAGCTTGTGGCGGCAAATGGTACTGACTCGCATCTATAATGGATTGTGGATGCTCCACCCGAACCCCAAGGGCAAAAGGCTTCGCCTCCAATAACCATTTTTTGGTATGCAACAACTGAAAAATATCCCTTGCAGAATGGCCGGTAGCCAGTACAAAAGCATCTGCTTCCCAACGCAAGCCATCTTCCGTAACCAAAGAGGTTACCCGGTCCCCACTTGTTTGAAGGTCCACTACCTTTTGCCTAAAATGAATCTCCCCACCGCAAGCGATAATATGATCCCGTATGGCACTGATAATCTGTGGCAGTTTATTGGTACCAATATGCGGATGCGCTTCGTACAAAATTTCTTCTTTGGCACCAAAATGAACAAAGAGTTGCAATATCTTTTGCAAATCACCGCGTTTGTTGCTTCTTGTATAAAGTTTTCCATCGCTATAAGTACCCGCCCCACCCTCACCAAAACAATAATTGCTTTCCGGGTTTACTTCGCCTGTCTTATTCATGTCTGCAAGGTCACGTCGGCGGTCACGGACATTTTTACCACGCTCCAGCACAATTGGTTTGATCCCATGCAACAAACATTCAAGCGCTGCAAACAAACCCGCAGGTCCTGCCCCAACAATAATGACGCTTCGTTCTGCATTTCCTACCATTTTCCAGCCAAAACGGCTTAGTGCTCTTGGTTGTTGCGGTTCATCGAGATAAGCAAGCACCTGCAAATTGATCCAGATGGTGCGGCTGCGGGCATCCATAGAGTGTTTGAGGATGGTATAACCTGATATAGATTCCACCGGCCGCATAGCAGCGTTTGCAATATACTGCCTGATAATGGCCGTATCTGCTGCCTCATGGGGTAATAATTTAAACGAATAGCTTGTTTGCATAATTTATTATATGGTAAGGTTTTTATCCTTAAAAAAATTATTGAGCAAAGATGCATAATATATAACAGCGCTAACCCTAAGAGAATCAAATGAAAGCAAAAGAACGCATTAAATAAAATGACCTCAATTATGAAATATCTATTATTTATCGCCTTTTCTAAATGTGAAATTCCTTATTTTAGCTGTCCGATAGAAGTTTCGGATTTTTATTTCCTAAAAACATATTCTCCATGAAATTGCTGGTACAGGTAGTGCTTCTTGCAACAGGTTTTTTTGCCTCCTGCTCCCCTACCCGGTTTGTACCTGCCGAAATGGAATATGCCTCTATTGAAATAAACCATGAAAAAACAGGAGAAAATGAAGCACTAAAAAATATGTTACGCCCCTATAGTGATAGTGTAGAAAATTCAATGAATATCAATATTGGAAGCTTAGGGGGCGAAATGACCAAAAGTTGGCCAGAATGTTCTCTGGGAGCCTTTATGACGGATGCTTATTTACAAATGGGATCAGATACATTTCGCCAAAAAGTAGATTTCGCTTTGATGAACATGGGGGGTATCAGATTAGGGAGTTTGCCGGCAGGCACCATTACAAGGGGCAGAATATTTGAACTGATGCCCTTTGATAACCTGTTGGTCTTATTGAAACTTAATGGGAGTCAGGTTCAAAATCTTTTGTCGGACATCGCTGCTAAAGGAGGATGGCCTATATCGGGGGGAAGCTATACCATATCAGATAAAAAAGCAGTTGATATAAAAATAAACGGTAAACCATTGGACCCGGAAAAAATATATGTTTTGGCCACAAGCGATTATATTGCCAATGGGGGCGATGAAAGCAGTATATTAAAGAATATTCCTCAGATTTCTTTGGGCTATTTGCAACGGGATGCGCTCATTGCCTATGTGAAAAAATTTGCCAGCCATGATAAAATGGTACCAAAAACGGTATCACAAAACAGGGTTATAAGGACAGAAACAACTTATGAACCGTAAAAAAGAAACAAAGTTTCAGAATACCTTAAAAAATAATAATAAGGCAGTAACACATGTATAGAAGACAGTTCATAAAAAATAGCATGTTTACCAGCGGATCGCTGCTCGCAGGCGGGTCGTTGCTGAATGATCTTGGAGCAACGCCCCGGTCTCAAAGACTCATTATTCTTCACACAAACGATGTACATAGCCGGCTCGATCCGTTTCCTATGGATGGCGGTCGTAATCAGGGTTTAGGCGGTGTAGCAGCTAGGGCCGCGCAGATTGAGTCCATCCGAAATACAAATGAACAAGTGTTGTTATTGGATGCAGGGGATATTTTTCAGGGCACCCCTTATTTTAATATATATAATGGGGAACCTGAAATAAAGGCCATGACTGCCATGAAATATGACGCCTGTACCATGGGCAACCATGATTTTGATGCTGGAATTGAAAATTTTGCCCTTCAAATGCAAAAAGCTTCTTTTCCTTGTATTATAAGTAATTATGATTTTACCAATACACCACTTGAAGGTAAAACTATACCTTACCGTGTCATTAAAAAAGGATCTTTAAAAATCGGAATATTTGGACTGGGGATAAAATTGAAAGGATTGGTCCCTGATAACCTGTCAGGCAACACGATTTATCTTGATCCGATAGAAAAAGCAAATGAAATGGCTGCTTTTTTGAAAAAAGAAAAAAAATGTGACCTGATTATTTGCCTGAGTCATCTTGGATATAAATACCGGGAAACCAATCAAATAAGTGATGTTATTCTGGCTTCGGAAACACTAAATATTGACCTGATTATTGGCGGTCATACCCATACTTTTCTGGATGAACCCACTATTATCTGGGATAAAGCATGGGAAGAGGTCATTATTAATCAGGTAGGTTGGGCAGGTATCCGGCTGGGAAGACTGGACTTTGAATTCAACGGAATCAGGAAGAAAAATTTGATAAAATCACACACTATAGTCATAAGTAAAAAAACAAGTAATTAAAAAATATTTTTTCAACATAATAACGGATATTCGCTTCCCTGCGATTGTTTTTTATGCTGAGAAATAGGAAGAATGCAGGAAGAAATTTGTTGAGAAACCATTCTTAACTCTATATAAAGCGCAGTGAATCGTATGACAAAAACTTGTGAAACAGTTTGGCAAAACTGTCTGGATATAATAAAGGACATTGTGGAATGGCAGCATTTCAAAACATGGTTTGAACCTATCAAACCGGTTGGCCTTAAAAATAAAATCCTCACAATTCAGGTTCCAAGCCAATTCTTTTACGAATACATTGAAGAACATTACATAAATTTAATCGCTAAGACACTCAAGCGAGAACTTGGGAAGGAAGCCCATTTGGAATATCGGATCATGGTGGATAGTGGCAACAGTAAACATGAACCCCAAACCATGGACCTTCCTGCCAATAACATAAGAATTTATAACAATCATGTAATGGACTTTCCATTAGTGGTAAATAATCCAGTGAAGAATCCGTTTGTCATACCAGGTTTAAAAAAGATACAGATTGACCCACAGCTCAATCATGTATATACTTTTGATACGTTGATTGAAGGAGATTGCAACCGGGTAGCTCGCCGTGCCGGCAAAACGGTGGCGGAAAAGCCCGGAGCCAACTCATTTAACCCCCTTGTCATATATGGCGGTGTAGGTTTGGGAAAAACCCACCTTGCACAGGCTATTGGCAACGAGGTGAAAAGGGTAAATCCCTCCAAAGTGGTGCTATATGTAAGCAGCGAAAAATTTATCAATCAGTTCCAGGATCATAGCCGGAACAACGCCATCAACGACTTTATCCATTTTTACCAGTTGATTGATGTGCTCATTATTGATGATGTTCAGTTCTTTGCAAGAGCCGAACGCTCACAGGATGCTTTTTTTGCCATTTTCAACCACCTGCACCAAAGCGGCAAACAATTAGTACTCACATCCGATAAGGCACCTAAAGATCTCGACGGACTGCAGGAGCGCTTATTAAGCAGGTTCCGTTGGGGACTCAGTGCCGATCTTCAAATGCCAGACTACGAGGTACGGATTGAAATACTCGAAAAAAAGATGAAAAATGATGGTTTGGATATGCCCAAGGAAGTGGTAAAATATCTGGCCCACAATATCAATACCAATATCAGAGAACTGGAAGGAGCCCTTATTTCTTTGCTTGCGCAATCTTCGCTCAATAAAAGAGAAATTGATCTGGAACTTGCTAAAAAGGTATTGCGCAATCACATTAAAACAAGCAGTAAGGAAATCACTATCGACAATATCCAAAAAATGGTGTGTGAATACTATGATGTGCCTTATGAAAAATTGCAGCAAAAAACCAGGAAACGAGAAATTGTACAGGCAAGGCAAATTACCATGTACCTGGCGAAAGCTTTTACCAAAAATTCGCTCAAAACAATCGGGGAGCATTTTGGCGGCAGGGATCATACCACAGTTATCCATAGCTGTCAGACGGTAAAAGACCTGATGGATACCGACAGTGTTTTCAAAGAAAATGTAGTAGAACTTACCCAAAAGGTGCAGTTGGCCTCGCTATAACCACCAAAACTTATTTAAAGAGAGACCTCCGGAAACGGGGGTCTTTTTTTATGCTATGGTAATTCTGGTTAATTAAGGTTAATGGCATTAAACATTGGAATAAGCAGGAGGTCTATCTACTGTATTTAATTTTAATAAACACGATAAATCGTACAACTATGAAAAACACACTCATTCTTTTGGCCGTCACATTTTGCACTTTTACAGCCATGGCACAGCGCCCACAAAGGGGACAGGGACAACAACAAGGCAAACGACCTGCAGGAAATGAAATGCGTCATAAGGGACCAAATAAAAGCAACCAAATGATGAAAGACCTGGATCTGACAGCAGATCAAATGAAACAAATGAAAATCGAGAAACAAGCTTTTGGTACAAAAATGAAAGCTATTGACAGTAAGGAAAATATTACCGTAAAAGAACAACGTGATCAGCGGTTTGCCATCACCAAGGAACATAGAACCGCCGTACAACAAATGCTGACTCTGGAACAAAAGCAAAAAATGGAAACCCGGAGAAAAGAACAAGGCGATAAAATGGAAACTCAAAGGATGAGCAGGATGAGCCACAAATTAAGCCTTACTGAAGCCCAGCAGGTAAAAATGAAGGCCATTCACGAAAAAAACCGGGATGCTTGTCAGGATATCCGCAATAACCAGGGGCTAGACCGGATTGCCAAAGAAACAGCGACCAAAAAATTGATGGAGGGTATGGAAAAAGACATGGAAAAAGTATTGACAAAAGAACAATTAACAGAATGGAAGACCATGCCAAAACAAGGTCCCAATCCTGGCGGACAAGGTCGTAGGATGCACCGTCAAGATGCAATTTAACCACCACCAACACGCGTTTTCACACGTAATAAGACACTGAAAATACAAGCAAGCATCCCGATCTCAAAGACCGGGATGCTTTATTATTGGCCAATATGCAGCATCTTTGTTGTAATTAATAGATAACAGAGTCATGGGGCAATTTGATAAGTTTAAGAAACAGGGCGACACAGGTGCGAAAAAGAAGGAGTCTATGAAGCAGGAAAAGCGGAAGGCTAAAAAAGAAACCGCCGAATACTTCAAAGAAAAAAGAAAGGAAAAGAAACCCGGTCATATTGCCATCAGACCAGAAGCGCCAGGCAAAACCGCCGGAAAAAAAACCGGAGAAGCACTTGCCAGCAAATCACAACCCTATGCATCAAGAGCCGGATCGCTGCCTGCTCCGGCATCTACAGAGATTATGCCACTCAATAAATATATTGCCCATAGTGGCTTGTGTAGCCGGCGTGATGCAGCCACCATGGTAAAAGATGGACTGGTAAAAGTAAATGGCATAGAAAATAAGGAACCTGGTTATAAAGTTTTGGCCGGTGACGAGGTTAAAGTAAACGGTAAAAAAATAGCACTTCAGCAACAACTCGTTTACATTCTGCTCAACAAACCCAAGGACTTTATAACCACAGCAGAAGATGACAAAGGCCGTAAAACGGTTCTGGATATTGTAAAAAATGCCACTACAGAGCGTATTTTTCCAGTTGGAAGACTTGACCGCAACACCACAGGCGTGCTGCTGCTTACCAATGATGGAGAATTGACGCAACACCTCACCCACCCGAGTTTTGAAGTTAGAAAAATATATGAGGTAACGCTGGATAAACCCGTACTTAAAGCAGATCTTGAAAAATTATTGGAAGGTATTACCCTTGAAGATGGAGAAGTACGTGCCGATGCTGCAGGCTATGCCGATAACAAAGACAAATCTGTGGTAGGGGTTGAAATCCACAGTGGTAAAAACAGGGTGGTACGCCGGATGTTCGAAAGTTTGGGATACGATGTAAAATCACTCGATCGGGTCATGTTTGCGAACCTTACCAAGAAAAATGTAGATCGCGGTAAATGGCGTTTCCTTGCCGAAAAAGAGGTACGGCTCCTTAAATTTTTCAATAAAAGTAAAAGGAAAGCAAACTACGATAAGATTGAATTACAGGATGCTCCTTTTAGCGGTAAAAGCGGCACCCCTCCTAAATCTTCAAGAACAACTCCCCGGAGATCTGAAAATCAAGAATCCGAAACACCAAGATCCACTACTCCCAGATCGGAAAATACCAGATCGGAAAATCCAAGGTCGGAAAGCACAAGATCTGAAAATCCACGATCTTCAAATTCAAGTTCTGAAACACCAAGGTCAGAAGGTCAAAGATCAGAAAATCCAAGAGCAAGGACTCCAAGATCTTCAAATCCAAGGTCGGAAAGCACAAGGTCAGAAAATCCAAGATCTGAAAATCCAAGGTCTGAAAGTCAAAGATCTGAAAATCCAAGATCTGAAAATAACCGGTCTTCAAGTCCGAGAACGGAAAGACCAAGAGCTTCAAATTCAAGGTCTGAAACTCCGGGATCGGAAGGGACAAGATCAGCAAACCCGAGATCAGAAACACCAAGGTCTAAAACACCGAGGGATACCACCGCTAAGACCAGCAAAAGAAAAAGAATTCCTATAAAAAAATAAGCATGCGTTCTATATTTCTTTGGTTTTGTTTTGCAGCCGGATTAACAGGTGCCTGCGCACAACCAAAGCAGGCGGCGCAGCCTTTTGAAGTAATTGGTTATTATGCGGGGGATGGTAATAATCTGGCACAGTACAACTTCTCTCAACTCACGCAGGTTATATTTAGTTTCCTGCATCTGAAAGGTGATTCGCTTGCTTTTGACAATGAAAACAGCAAAGCCGCCTTGAGCAAACTCGTCGTACTTAAGGCGGCGCACCCCCAATTGAAAGTATTGGTTTCGTTAGGTGGCTGGACGGGTTGCTATACTTGCTCAGATGTTTTTGCTACAGAGGAAGGCCGTGAACATTTCGCGAAATCTGTTGCGCAAATTTTGAAGCAAAACGGGGCTGATGGTATTGACCTCGACTGGGAATACCCTGCTATCCAAGGTCCACCGGATCATCCCTTCCGTGCGGAAGACAGGCAAAATTTCACTGATCTGATTGTAAAACTACGTAATGCCATCGGACCGGATGCAGAATTGAGTTTCGCAGCAGGTGGTTTTACTGAGTTTCTCGAAAAATCGGTTGAATGGGATAAAGTAATGCCGCTGGTAAACCGGGTAAACCTGATGACCTACGACCTGATAAACGGGTATAGTACGGAAACCGGACACCATACTGCACTAATGAGTACCCCATTGCAAAAAGAAAGTACCGACCATTGTGTGCAATGGCTGCTGCAAAAAGGTGTTGACTCGAGGAAACTGATTATAGGCGCTGCTTTTTATGCCCGCATCTGGAAGGATGTTTCCAATAAAAATTGGGGGTTGTACCAAAAAGGAGTGTTCAAACAAGGGTTGAATTTCAGAGATTTTGAACAACTGGAACCAGACTCGGGATGGGCTCACCAATGGGATCTGCAGGCAAAAGCTCCTTATGCTTTCCATAAAACCAAATTCTTATTTGCCACTTACGACAATGCCATGTCGTTGTACGAAAAAGTATTGTACGCCCGGAAATATAACCTCGGTGGTATTATGTTTTGGGAGCTCCAATGCGATACACCTAAAGACGGTTTGTTGCAGGCAATAACAGATGCTGTTGTCAACACTGATGAAATCCCCTGATGCAATGGCTGTTCATACAAGGATAGCTCCCACCCCTAGCGGATACCTGCATACCGGCAATGTATTTTCGTTTTTATACACCAAAAGGTTATTACAAAATACAGGTGATACCTTACGGTTGCGCATTGACGATCTTGACCGGGCAAGAATGAGAAACGGTTATCTGGAAGATATTTTTGAAACATTAGAGTGGTTGGGTATCAAACCGGATAGCGGCGCATCAAATCCACACGATTTTAAAACGCAATATTCACAAACATTAAGGGTAGCACTTTACCGATCTTATATTGAGCAGTTAAAGCAGAAGGGACATTTGTATGCCTGCAACTGTTCCAGAAAAGATATTTTGCAAAAAAATAAAAAAGGGATTTACCCGGGAACTTGTCGTTTAAAAAACTTATCTCTCCTTACACCGGGCACAGCCATTCGGCTCAGGATTCCGGAAGATACTGTTCCTATCTCATTTATAGATGCGCATAGAGAAAAAACCATAAGCATCCACCTTTTGGAAGATATGGGTGATTTTGTTATTCAGCGCAAGGAGGGGCTCCCTGCATATCATATCGCCTCCTTGGCAGACGATGTATTGTATGGCACCAACACCATCGTTCGGGGAGAAGATTTACTGGAATCCACAGCAGCACAATTGTTTTTGGCAGGGTTGCTGAACCTTGATGTATTCTTACAAACAAAATTCTATCACCATCCATTGGTGCAGCACGAGAATGGGGAAAAACTTTCCAAATCAGCAGGTCACCTGTCGTTGAAGCATTTGCGTAAAACAGGGATGCCGGCACAACAGGTGACTGCCTTATTTGAAAAATGGCTACAAACTATAGCCTGAAAAATATTCAGGATTGCATGGCTGCAAAATGCTTGTGGAAATAAGGAATCGTTTCAATGCCCTTATAGTAATTCTCCACATTGTATTTTTCGTTAGGACTGTGCAGATTATCACTGTCAAGACCAAAGCCAAGGAAAACCACTTTTACTCCCAGTGTTTTCTCAAATAAAGAAGTGATGGGAATGCTGCCACCGCCACGAACCGGAATGGGATCTTTACCAAACGTATCGCGTATGGCCGCAGCCGCAGCCCGGTATGGAATACTGTCTACCGGGGTAACATAAGGCTCGCCCCCATGATGCAATTTTGCTTCCAGCGTAACAGTAGCAGGAGCAATGCTTTTTAAATGGTCAATCAGTAATTTTTCCATTTTATGGCTATTCTGATTGGGCACCAAACGGCAACTGATTTTGGCAAATGCCTTGGACGGTAAAACGGTTTTAGCTCCTTCGCCGATATAGCCACCCCACATTCCATTAATTTCAAGCGTTGGACGGATACCGGTTCTTTCGTTGGTGCTATAACCCTTTTCACCCCATTCTTCGCGGATGCCAAGGTCTTCATTAAATTCTTTCTGATCAAAGGGTGCCTCCCCCATTTTCGCTCTTTCTTCTGTATTGATTTCTACCACATCCTCGTAAAAACCCGGAATGGTGATATGATTGTTTTCATCGTGCAGGGTAGCAATCATCTTGCTAAGGATGGTGAGTGGGTTGGCTACTGCTCCGCCATACACCCCGCTGTGCAGATCACGGTTAGGCCCGGTCACTTCTACTTCTATATAAGTAAGCCCCCGCACCCCGACATCGAGGCTTGGATTTTCTAAACTGATCATAGCCGTATCGCTGATAAGGATCACATCACAGGTAAGCATGTCCTTTTTTTCCTCTACAAAAGTGGCAAGATTGGGGCTTCCTACTTCCTCTTCTCCTTCAATAATAAATTTGATATTGGTAGGTAATTCACCGGCGGCATTCATCGATTCAAGTGCTTTTACATGCATGTAAAACTGTCCCTTGTCATCGCAGGCACCACGGGCAAAAATTTTTCCATCCTTGATCACCGGTTCGAAGGGACCACTATGCCATAGCTCAAGCGGCTCAGCCGGCTGCACATCGTAATGGCCATAAACCAAAACGGTTGGTTTGGAAGGGTCTGTCATTTTTTCGCCATACACAATCGGGTGTCCGGCGGTTGGATAAATGGTAACTGTGTCGGCTCCCGCAGCTAGCAGGCTTTCTTTTACCGAATCGGCACAGGTAATCATATCCGATTTGTGCTCACTTTTGGCACTTACACTTGGTATACGCAGTAAAGCGAGTAATTCTTCTAAAAAACGATCCTTATGCTGTTGCAGATATTCGTTGGTAGTCATGATAAAAATAGTTTAGCAATCTGTAAAAATGAAGTACAAATGTCGGGTTTAAACCTCGATTAACCCATTAAAAATCAATGTTTGGCAGTCTCCTCCGTACCGTCTTTAAACACCTTTAGTTTATTTCAGTACAATTTCAGGATTTACCTGACTGTTGAAAGGAAAACACTAAACTGAAGAAAAACAGACAAGCCGGCAAAATTTCAACATTTGCCATTAAGCGCTTTTGCGGATCATCAATAATCCATCCCGAATAGTCAGCAATACCTGTTCGATACCCGGTGTATTGCGTACCTTTTCATTGAAAGCGTGTATGGCTTTGGCATTCTTGCCTTTTATTTCATCCTGCAACACCTCCCCATGAAAGAGGACATTGTCGGCAAGAATAATACCTCCGGGCCTTAAAGAAGGCAAAACGAGATCTAGATAGGTCTCATATCCTGTTTTATCGGCATCAATAAACACAAGGTCCCAGGTCTCCTGCAAGGTGGGGATAATTTCTTTGGCCTCCCCTGTATGCAGCTTTATGTGATGCTTAAAAGGCGAATTATCAAAATGAGCCTGAGCAGAAACAGCTTCCTCTTCGCGGTTTTCAATTGTGTGCAGTATCCCATCTTTAGCTAATCCTTCTGCAAGGCAAAGCGCACTAAAACCTGTAAAAGTGCCGATTTCCAGAATTCTTTGGGGTTGCATCACCATGCTAAACATGCGAAGAAACTGCCCCTGCACCCATCCGCTTACCATATGCGATTTGGGATGGTTATCAAGCGTATGGCTGAGTACCTTATGAGCGAGATCAGAAAGCGGGCTGGTAAACTGCTCAGCATATTCATCTTGTGATATGGACATTCCGTTTTTTTTACAAAGGTAAGTTGTACCATTTCTTTAAAAAATATCCGAATGGGAAAATCAATTGGTACTCATGAAATCCTTCCTATATTAGCACATGTTATTTCCAGAAAAAAGCGAGGATTTTCAACACAACCAGCCATCCCGGAAGAAACCAATGTTTCCGGTTATTCCGGAACTGCGGGCTTACCTGAAAGAACATGGCCGGGAGGCAAAACTATCTATTACCTACAAAGACCTCCTCCATTTTACCTGGAGTACCCCTGTGCTTGACAGGCATGGTAAAAATACTTATTGGGAAAGCGTAAGCTACGATATGCGGGAGTGGGAGTTTCTGCGCGAAAGTCTGGTAAGAACATATGCCGCTTTAAAAACAGAAGGCGACCTGAGTTTTATCAATCACCTGGATGTAGCAAGAATTGACTATTGCGCTTTTGGCAACTCGCATCCTTTCCGCATACGTATTGTAAACAAATACAACGATAACTATGACCATTATTATATTAAAATAGCCGATGCTTCGCGTATTTATGGGCTTGAACTTGAACAAATTCTTTCGCCCAACCGCATAACCTTTCTTACTCAGGGTGACACGTTGGTGGAAGAACATATTGCAGGCATTCCCGGAGATGTATTTATAGAGCAATACCTGAACGATCCGGGGACTAATAAAATCCGTTTTCTCAAGGAATTCGTAAAATTCAATGAGCGTTGTTTTGTAAAACTACTTGGAGATATGCGGTCCTACAACTTTGTGGTAAGTATTACCCCCGATATTGAAGATTACCAATACCGGATCCGGGCAATAGATTTTGATCAGCACAGTTATGAGGGGAAACTAAAGCTTTACAAACCACAGTTTTTTAAAGAAAACTACCCCATTGTGCAGATGTCACTTGAAAAACTGAATGAAGATTCCATCAAACAATATCAGGCCGAAGAGCGCACTATGATGGCCTTTCGGGTAGCTTCGTCAAGATATCGTTTAAAAGATTTGCTTGACATTATGGGCAATGATCAAATTTCAACCGTTGAAAAAATAAACCAACTGCGTACAGAACTGTCGGAGGATACTCAAAATAATATTTACAGAAGATGTCAGAATATGGGACAGATTGTAAAAACACACCTAAAAGGAATGCTCCGAAAAAGCCTTGTGATGATCCCAAGACTAAAAAGCAGATATGAAGATTAGGGGATGATTTTGCAATACTTAAATTTCTTGTTTTTATAGTCCTTCCTTACACTATAATTGTATATTTCAATATTGTGACAATTTATTTTTAGTTTTAATGATTAAAATATTGCAACATGTCATATGTAAATAAGTATCCCGAGGTAAAAGATTATATCGGGGGCGTTTTTTCGGTAAACGGGCAAAAGAGAATGGATGTGGTTTGCCCACTGAACGGAAAGGTTATTTCTACCGTGCCGCTTTCGGGTATGAAGGAATTGGATGAAGCTGTGAAAGCCGCTGAAGCTGCTTTACCTGTCTGGTCTGCTATGCCCATCAAGGAGCGGGTACAGATTTTTTACAGGTATAAAAACCTGATGGAACAAAACCTGGAAGAACTCACTTACCTGGTACATCTAGAAAACGGCAAGACCATGGATGAGGCAAGGGCAGAAGTAGAAAAGAGCATTGAACTGACTGAATTTGCCTGTTCACTGCCGCAACTGGTTTCAGGGCAGATTATGGAAGTGAGCCGTGGGGTAGAATGCCGGATTGATCGCAAACCGATTGGTATCGTGGCATCTATAGCTCCGTTTAATTTTCCGCATATGGTTCCTCACTGGACGCTGCCCAATGCAATCGCATTAGGAAATTGCCTGATATTGAAACCATCAGAGCAAGTCCCCATTTCTGCCAACAGAATAGCGGATATGCTGAAAGAAGCAGGATTACCTGATGGGGTTTTTAATATCGTAAATGGGGACAGAGAAATTGTGGAAGCCATCTGTGACCATCCGGGAATACAAGCTGTTTCCTTTGTAGGTTCTACAAAAGTGGCAAAAATGGTGTATCAAAGAGCCACTCATAACCTGAAACGCTGTCTTGCGTTGGGTGGAGCCAAAAACCACCTGATTGTATTGCCAGATGCCCATCCGGATATGACGGCATCCAATGTGGCGGCTTCTATGTCGGGCTGTGCAGGTCAGCGTTGCATGGCTGCTTCGGCCATGGTGGGTGTGGGAAATGTAGATCATGTGGTTGCCAAAATATGTGAAGAAGCGTTGAAAATTGTACCCGGACAAAACCTGGGTGCCGTTACCACCAAAGAGGCGCAGGAGCGCATTAACCGCTATATTAATGAAGCGGAGGCGGCTGGTGCCAAAATACTGGTAGATGGAAGAAATACCGTTGTGGCCGGAGCTGAAAATGGATTTTATGTGGGGCCAACGGTTATCGACTTTGTAACACCCGACATGAATATTGCCAAAGAAGAAGTTTTCGGTCCGGTATTGGCCATCATCAGGGCAAAAGATCTGGATGAAGCACTGCAAATTGAAAACAGTTCGAATTATGGAAATGCAGCTTCGGTATTTACACAAAGCGGTAATTATGCAAGATATGTAATGGAGCATGCAAGTGCCGGTATGATAGGTGTGAATATTGGTGTTCCGGTTCCCCGTGAACCCTTTTCGTTTGGTGGGTGGAATGAATCTAAGTTTGGGGTGGGTGATATTACAGGTAATAGCTCCATCGAATTCTGGACACAACTAAAGAAGACCTCCATCAAATGGAATCCGGAAGCAAAAACCAACTGGATGAGTTAAGGATCCCGATTATTGATTTTTTAAATACAACTTATACATGCTAAATCATGATGAAATATTAAAAAATAGCCTCGAGCATACTTTGTTTTCCTGGTCAAAACAGGGCGGGTTGAACCCCTATGATATTGCCGATGCGAAAGGAGTGTACATTTATGAACGAAGTGGAAGAAAAATACTGGATTTTTCCTCCCAACTTATGAATGTAAATATCGGACATGGCCATCCAAGAGTGGCAGAAGCTGTTTACAAACAAATGAAAGAAGTGAGCTATGTGCATCCGGGTATGATAACGGAAGCCCGGGGTACGTTGGGAAAGAAGCTGGCAGAGATCAGTCCGGGTTCGCTTTCAAAAACGTTATTTACACTTGGCGGCTCGGAAGCCGTTGAGAATGCTATGAAGCTTGCCCGTTTATACACTGGCAGGTATAAAATTCTGTCCTTATACCAAAGCTATCATGGAGCTACTTACGGTGCTATGAGTGCGGGGGGTGATCCACGAGCCTTACCGCATGATTCACAGGGAGTGCCGAATATTATTCATGTTGAAAATCCCTACGCATACCGGTGTCCATGGAACAGTAGCAGCCCGGAGGAGTGCACCGATCTTGCCATTGCCAGTATGGAGCGGGTTATCAAATTTGAAGGCCCCGCGAATATGGCGGCTATCCTGCTGGAAGGTGAAAGTGGTTCAAGTGGTTGTATAAAATATCCGCCGGGCTATTTTAAAAAGGTCAGGGCTTTATGTGATCAATATGGCATTTTACTGATTTGCGATGAGGTGATGAGTGGTTTTGGCCGTACCGGAAAATGGTTTGGAGTAGATCATCATGGTGTGGTGCCGGATATTATGTGCATGGCCAAGGGTTTAACCTGCGGATATATACCTCTAGGCGGCATGATGGTGACAGAAAAGATAGCTTCCTATTTCGACGACAAGCCCATGCCGTTAGGTTTGACTTATTCCGCTCATCCGGTTTGTTGTGCTGCCGCAAATGAGGTACTTTCTATTTATGAAGATGAAAACCTCGTAGAGAATGCCGCTAATATGGGACATTATATGGAAGCAGAAGTTGAAAAACTAAAAGACAAACATCCAAGCATCGGTGATTTTCGCAATACCGGTTTACTGGGTTGTATAGAATTGGTGAAAAACCGGAAAACAAAAGAGCCAATGGCGCCCTGGAATGCATCGCCTTCGGAAATGGAGATTATGAATAAGGTTGCAGCAAGCATTGCAGCATTAGGAATGTTCACCTTTGTAAGATGGAATTTTATTTTTACAGCACCACCGCTTTGTGTAACCAAGGCAGAAATTGAGGAAGGCCTTGATATGATTTCAAAATCCATCGCCATTGCAGATGAATACTGTAACTAAGTTTCTATGAGTGAAATGATTTCTAAAGAGCTAAAACATTCGAATTTATACGGAGAAGATCTGGCGCCTGTGCCTGTAAGTAAAAGAAGCTGGAATAAATGGAACCTTGCAGCCATTTGGGTAGGGATGGCTGTTTGCATTCCTACTTACCTGCTGGCCTCCTATATGATACGGGCCGGATTAAGTTGGCAGGCTTCGCTGATTATTATTGGGCTTGCCAATTTAGTAATCACTATTCCTATGGCTATCAATGGTCATGCAGGTGTGAAGTATGGGATACCGTTTCCGGTGTTGGGTAGGGCAGGTTTTGGTACAAGGGGTGTTCATGTGGCTTCTTTACTTCGGGCATTTGTGGCCTGTGGCTGGTTCGGTATTCAAACATGGATCGGTGGGTTGGCCATTTATTCCATTATTACAACTATTTTTTCCATTGAGCCTTCAGCAGGGTTAGACTGGTTAAAATTCGTCAGCTTTGGTATTTTTTGGTTGATTAATATTTACTTCATTTTTAAAGGAACAGAAGGTATCCGTTGGCTCGAAGATTTAACGGCCCCCATTTTATTGCTGATAGGTGGGGGATTAATATTTTGGGCTTATCACTCGGTTGGAAGCGTAAAAGATGTTTTAAACCAAAGCAAACAATTGCAGCAATCTACTTTGGTGTTGAAAAAGGAGGTGGATGGTAAAGGGTTAATTCAACTAAATCCATTGACCGATGAAACCGGGAAAATAAAAGCCCAAATGGTGCAGTTTGCTCAGCAAAATACTCCGGATACATGGACCCAATGGATTGAAATAAAACCTGAAAACAATCAGATTACTCTTGAATCACTATTTCCGAATGAAACCAATAAACTGCTAACAGGTTCAGAAAAATTGAATGCCCGGTTTAAAAATGAGGAAGTAGTTTCCGGGATTGTAAGCTTTGGCCTGACAACAGGAGCCTCTGCGGGAAAAATATGGGAATACATTTTATGGTTTACGGCAATGGTTGGCTTTTGGGCTACTATGGCCATTTCCATTTCGGATATTACCCGGTTTGCCGTTTCACAAAAAGCACAGGTCTCCGGTCAATTTATAGGCTTACCAGGCACCATGATTTTTTATTCCTTCGTAGGTATTTTTGTTACAAGTGCTTCGATTGTTATTTTTAAAGATGTATTGATTGCAGAAGATGCGCCATGGGACCCGGTTTCATTGGTGGCGAAATTTAAAAACCCCGCGGTAATCATCCTTGCCCAAATCGCTATGTTGCTGGCTACTTTAAGTACCAATATTGCCGCCAATGTGATTGCGCCTGCTAATGCTTTCTCTAATTTAATCCCCCAAAAAATATCTTTTAAATATGGCGGATTGATTACCGGCTTGTTCGGTATCCTCATTTGTCCCTGGTGGTTAATGGATGAAATTAGTTCAATATTAATATTTGTAAGTGGATTGCTTGGACCGGTGCTGGCAATATTGATCTGTGATTATTTTCTGATCCGGAAAACGAATCTCTCAGTATCCCATTTGTATGATCCCAATGGGGAGTATGCTTATGGAGGTTCCGGCATAAATTCAAAAGCTATCCTGGCGCTCCTTGCTGGCATTCTGGCTGCAGTAGCAGGGCTGTGGATTCCGGCATTATCTTTTTTATATTCTTTGAGTTGGTTTACGGGTTTTGCGGTTTCTTTTCTCTTATATTATTTATTAATGGCTAAGAGTATTCCTAAAAACCTTCCTGCACCGCAATAATATTATTTTGAAAAATTACGTGGTTGATTCACGTTTTTTTATTTATCTTGTTTTGTGAAACATTCATGTAGAATAACCAAATGACTATGTCACTATTAATTAAAAACGGTACGGTTGTTACGGCCTCTGAAGTAATGAAGGCTGATATTTATATTGAAGGAGAACTGGTGAAAGCCATTGGAGAAAATCTCCAAATGGAAGCATCCGAAACGATTGATGCAACAGGCAAACTACTTTTTCCGGGCGGAATAGACCCACATGTGCATTTGGCTATGCCCTTTATGGGTACTTTTTCAAGCGATGATTATACAACGGGCACCAAGGCTGCTTTGCATGGCGGTACCACCATGGTTATTGATTTTATATTGCAAACACAGGGCAAATCACTTAGATCAGCTTTGGAGGATTGGCGCAGCCGTTCGGACAACCAAACCTGCTGCGATTATGGCTTTCATATAGCCGTAACTGATTATAATGAGGAAACCCATCAAGAGATCAAGGATATGGTAGAAGAAGGCATCACATCCTTTAAAACCTTTATGGCTTATAAAGGAGCTCTCATGATAGATGACCGCCAAATGATTGGATTGATGCAGGAAGTAAAGGCGCAAGGCGGAATGGTAACCGTTCATGCAACCAATGGAGATCTGATAGATTATCTGATTTCAGAACATAAAGCAGCCGGTAAACTAAGTCCGGAATATCATTATTTATCTCAGCCGGAAGTAAGCGAATCAGAAGCGAGCGGCCGGTTTTGCGACCTCGCCAACTATACGGGAGTACCCGGGTATATTGTGCACATGACCTGCGAAGGCGCACTGAATCAGGTTCGCAGAATTGCTAAAGAACATAAAAGGGTTTTTGCTGAAACCTGTATTCAGTACTTGTTGCTCGATGCAGATTTATACAAGCAAAATTTTGAAGGTGCCAAATGGGTCATGAGTCCGCCGTTGCGCAAAGCCAAAGATCGTGAGGCTCTTTGGGCCGGCATCAATCAGGGTACCATACAGGTGGTGGCAACCGATCACTGTCCTTTTAACTGGGATCAAAAATTATTGGGTAAAGATGATTTTTCTAAAATACCAAACGGGCATCCTGCCATTGAACACCGGATGGAATTACTTTTTTCCGAAGGAGTACAGAAAGGAAAAATCAGTTTGAATAAGTATGTAGAACTGACCTCCACCAATGCAGCAAAAATATTCGGAATGTTCCCGAAAAAAGGTTGCATAGCCGTTGGGTCAGATGCGGATATTGTAATCTTTGACCCGGAAAAGGAGCATGTCCTTTCGGCTTCAACGCACCACATGAATGTCGATTATTCAGCCTATGAGGGTTGGAAAGTAAAAGGGAAGGTAGAGTCCGTTATTTTACGGGGAAAGCGGGCCATAAGTGATAATACCTTTTTGCTGGAAAAGGGTGCAGGGAAGTTTGTAAAACGCAAACAGGTAAACGGAATTATTTAAAAACTTATATATAAATTATGCCCAGAATTATAAAATCAGGTTTAATACAATGTAGTCTGCCAATGACAGAAGGAGAGGGCAGCATAGCAGAAATCATGAAAGCGATGGTAGATAAGCATGTGCCCATGATTGAAGAAGCAGGTAAAAAAGGTGTTCAAATCCTTTGCCTGCAGGAGATTTTCAATACGCCTTATTTCTGTCCCGGTCAGGATAAAACCTGGTATGCTTCGGCGGAAACCATTCCGGGGCCAACAACTGCCATGATGCAGGAACTGGCAAAGCAGTATGGCATGGTCATCATTGTACCTATTTATGAAAAGGAGCAAGCCGGGCTATTCTATAATACAGCCGCCATTATAGATGCCGATGGAAAATACCTTGGAAAATACCGGAAGAATCATATCCCGCATACCACCGGGTTTTGGGAAAAGTTTTTCTTTCGTCCCGGCAACCTTGGTTACCCGGTTTTTGAAACGGCTTATGCCAAAATCGGGGCTTATATCTGTTACGACCGCCATTTTCCGGAGGGTGCCCGAATACTGGGTTTGAACGGAGCCGAAATTGTGTACAATCCATCTGCTACGGTAGCCGGATTATCGCAGTACCTCTGGAAGCTAGAACAACCATCCCATGCAGCCGCCAATGGGTATTTCATGGGTTGCATCAACAGGGTGGGAACAGAAAAACCATGGAACCTTGGTAAGTTTTACGGCAGTTCTTATTTTGTTGACCCGAGAGGACAGGTTTTTGCACAGGCTTCAGAAGATAATGATGAATTACTGATTTCCGATTTTGACCTGGATATGATCGATGAGGTCAGATCAACCTGGCAATTCTATAGAGACAGAAGACCGGAAACCTATTCCCGAATGACCGATTTATAAAATATTAGCAAATGGCGGAGTTTAATCAACCAACAACCAAGCAGGAATTTGACAGGAATTTTGCTCAGATAAAACCTGATATGAGCAAAACGGAAGCGCTGTTTGAAAGCTCCCGTTGTCTGAATTGTTATGATGCACCCTGTGTGCATGCTTGCCCGACTCGTATTGATATTCCGCTGTTTATTAAGCAGATCAATACGCAGAATATTACGGGTGCCGCCCGAACTATTTTTAATAGCAACTACCTCGCCAATACCTGTGGAAAGGTTTGTCCCACAGAGGTTTTGTGTGAAGGCGCCTGTGTGTATAATTTGCAGGATGTAAAGCCTATTGAAATTGGAAGGCTGCAAAGTTTTGCAAGCGTACATGCCATCAGTTTGGATAAAAAGTTATTTACACCAGCACCTCCAAACGGAAAAAAAATAGCCATTATTGGGGCCGGACCGGCAGGTATTTCCTGTGCCTGTGAATTAGCTTTACTAGGCTTTCAGGTGGATATTTTTGAAGCCAACTCTCAGCCTACAGGATTGGTGGTTCATGGTATCGCGCCTTATAAATTAACCAACTTGGAGCCTTTAACGGAGTTGGCGTTTCTTCAAAAGCAGCTACCTTTCAGTCTTTTGTTGAACCATCCCATTTCTTCAAAGGAAGATGTTCAAATGCTTGAAAAAAGTTACGATGCAGTTTTTCTTGGCATTGGTTTAGGACCAACTTCATCCCTTTCCATCCCTGGTGAAAACCTGCCGGGTTGCGAGGGGGCCGTAGAATTTATAAAAAGATTGCGGGCCGGGCATCATGAAATAAAGGTTCCCAAAAGAGTCATCGTTTTAGGTGGCGGAAACACGGCTATGGATGCAGCCTCGGAATCAGCCCGGATGGGTGCCTCCGTTACCCTGGCGTATCGGCGGTCGAAAGATAGTATGGGTGCTTATGATTTTGAATACGATTTAGCGAAAGAGGTTGGAGTGCAAACTATATTTAATGCCTCGCCGGTAGCCATTGAAGGAAGCGGCCATGCAGAAGGCGTTCGCTTTATTGAAACCCGCGACGTAAATGGGAAACTGGAAGAAATACCCGGCTCTGAATTTACGCTTCCCTGTGATGCAGTTATCATGGCTACAGGTCAGTCGAAGCATAAAGAATTGTTAGCAACTATAGGTTTGGACACAGATAAAAAAGGTAGGATAATACTCGATGCCAATCAACAATGTTCTAAGCCCGGTTTTTTTGCTGCCGGCGATGCAGTGAGTGGCGGGCAGGAAGTAGTGAATGCGGTAGCCGATGGCAAAAAAGCTGCTCAAGCTATTTCCGCGTATATTTTTTCCTGATAAAAGAATACCCATTAACATGTAACCGATATGGCAGATTTAAAAATAGATTTTGCAGGCATTAAAAGTCCCAACCCATTTTGGTTGGCTTCGGCACCTCCCACCAACAGTGGTTATCAGATTATGAAAGCCTTTGATGCCGGATGGGGTGGGGCGGTTTGGAAAACGCTCGGGGTTCCTGTAGTCAATGTTTCATCCCGTTATGGAAGTGTCAATTACCGCGATAAGCGCATGATGGGTTTCAATAATATTGAGCTGATTACCGACCGGCAGCTTTCGGTAAACCTTCGGGAAATAGAAGAAGTAAAAAAACGTTTTCCGGATCATGCTTTGATAGCTTCTTTAATGGTTGAAACAAAAGAGCAATGGCATCAGATTGTAAAAGATGCCGAGAATGCAGGAGCGGATGGGCTTGAATTAAATTTTGGTTGCCCGCATGGCATGTGTGAACGCGGAATGGGTTCGGCTGTAGGACAGGAACCTAAAGTGCTTAAAATGATTGTTGAATGGGTGATGGAAGTAGCCAAAACCCCCGTTATTGTTAAGTTGACTCCCAATATTTCGGATATAACCCGTCCGGCCAAAGCGGCGGAGGCAGGCGGTGCAAGCGCTATTTCACTCATCAATACCATTCAAAGTATTGTAGGGGTTGATATTGATCGGTTTGTTCCTTATCCCATTGTAGATGGCAAAAGCACAAACGGCGGATATTGCGGACCTGCGGTAAAACCGATAGCCTTAAATATGCTTAAAAATTGTGCGCAAGATCCTGATATCAATATTCCTATTTCGGGTATTGGGGGAGTGGAAAACTGGCGCGATGCCGTAGAGTTTATCCTGTTGGGAGCCGGTTCGGTTCAGGTTTGTACGGCCGTCATGCATTATGGTTTTGGCATTATCAGAGAACTTACAGATGGCCTCAATCAATACATGGATGAAAAGGGATTCAAAACCATTGAAGATTTCAAAGGGAAAGCGCTACCGAATATTGTGCATTGGGAAGACCTGAACCTGAATTATAAAGTAGTCGCCGAAATTGCGGAGGATAAATGTATTGGTTGTCAGCTTTGCTATACTGCTTGTGAAGACGGCGCCCATCAGGCCATAAAACTCAGTGGGGATGAAAAGAATCGCGTACCTCAGATACTGGAAGAAAATTGCGTGGGTTGTAATTTATGCAGCCTTGTTTGCCCGGTAGAAGAATGTATTACCATGGTACGCCGTGATGATGGACAGGAACAAATTACCTGGAGTCAAAGAACCATTGCAAACAATGTACCTGTTGGGTTTGAAGACCCTTTGGCCGGTGGTAATGTACATGAGGTTCCCGAGCCTATGGAAGCTTTTAATGTGAAAATACCGGTGCATTATAAGTCAAAAGCCAGTATGTAATTTGCGAGGGTCTTATAAAATTGGTATATGGTAACATCAGGGGTTATTAGAGACGCCTTTATTGTTAGAAGGCTGTTCAGGGAAGCTTGGGAACGTTCGGGTTTGGTTCAATAACGCTTAAAAACCCCATACAAGGAAAGATATTGTGCGGCGGGCACTTTAAATACGAATTTGTAAAAATGCAGTAGTGAAAGACTTTGGATATTTCGATTAAACCGGTATTTTACAACCTCCAAATCCTTCCCCTTCCCAATATACATCACTGGCTTTCCTCCCAAGTCACCTACTTTGCAGGTAACCGCAATGCGCTTACGTTTCAAAAAAGAAACAGGATCATTCCCGAAATTGACCAGGTCTTCTTTTTTGATAAATACTGAAAATATTTCATTGGGATATTGCTTATCCAAATTCAAAAGAACATTACGAGCAGGGCTTACACGGCCGCTCACCACTTTGCCCACCAAAATTACATTTCTGTCGCTCCTTATGGCACTGCGAGCCTACCGGCGACATCCTGAAACGGCAGCCGCCGTCCATCCGATAACAGCCACCGGCACCGTGGAAAATCGTTTCTGAACCATGGGAGAGAAGAGCAGGGCCGGAGTATTACAGGACACCAAAGGGGTAAATGTTATATTATTTTGGGAAATAAGTGTAAAGTAATTGTAAATTCTCTATTTTTGGAAGGGTTTAATTATTATTGGATCTTTTTAAGCCTGAACAGAATTCAGGGAAAGATTTTGATAAAAGATAAGATTTAAATATTGGTTTGACGCCTCATTTTCTCAATAATTTGGACCAATTCAAAATATATTTTAATGTGATATGTGGAGCATATATTTAAAAGGCGCATTGGGCTATACTGAAAATCAATCAGTTAGAAAATGGGATTGAGAGTTTGTTCTACATATGACAGAGTTGTGCGTAATTCCCTCGACTCGGACAAACCGAGTTGCAAAAGCAGGCTAACGTGACGAAATTTTTGCGAAAATCAATGACTTTTTGAAAAAACATAAGTCATTGATTTTCAACAATACAAAATGTACGTCAGTCAGAATTCTGAAACCATTTAAATCAACCAAAATGCCTAAGAAGTTTATTGACAGATTCTTAAGAATAGACCTATTAATTGCTAGAAAGGCAACTGGAACGCCTAAAGAGTTGTCAGAAAAACTAGAAATAAGTGAAAGTACATTATACGAATATTTAGGTATAATGAAAGAAATAGGAGCTCCTATTAAATATGATCCAGTCAAAAACACCTATTATTATGAGATAATTGGTAGATTCATGATAAAATTTATTGAAAAAAATATTGACTCCGGTGTAATCGGAGTATGACAAATTAGTTTTACTGCAAACAAAATTTATATTTATGAAAAAACTATTTTTAGGGTGTTTAATTTTTACTATGATTTCTTGTCAAAAAGCCACTACATCAGAAGTGCTGTCTCCCGTAAAAGAAGATTCCAACTTAATTGAAAATTTAAAGTCAACTTATGGAATTACCAGCTTTAACTCGATTCCAACTAAAGAAGAATCAAATAAAATTTCGATTTCAATAAATGAAAATGGCAAAACATTCAACAGGCTTAAACACCAAATCGACATTAGCACTATGAAACTATTTGTCAACAAAAATGAGGGCATTACAATTGCAACTATGAGATTTCACTCCACACCAGAAAAAGTATACAGTGTGAAAGGACAATTTGTGAAGGGTCGATTTATTTTAAATACTGAACTCTTGTTTGGGAGACAACTAGTTGATAAAAATAATGCTCAAATTAGAATCATTAAAGATAATGAAGCAATTTTAGTTAGTGTTAAAAATGGAATTGAAACTATAACATCAACATCAGGTGAAGAGGCTGAATATAATTTCCTGCAGGTCAAAGATTGTAATGGAAACCACGGAGGAACAGGGACTTGTCAGAGAGAACCAGGTGAAAGTTTTGCAACTTGCTATAAAGCAGAGAAAGATGAAATGTGTGATGGATTTTTTTCATGCCTAGCAGTTGATTTATATCCTCCAGTTATGATTTTAATTGCCCTAGCCTGTGAATGTCAAGCAACTCAATGTCCACAATAAAATTTAAATTATGAAAAACATTAAATTACAGTATCTTGTTTTTTTATGGCTAGCAACAACTTTGATTGCAACGTACTTAAAAATCACACATACAGCTCAATTATTTTCAGAAATATTATTTGCATTCACTTTTTTCAACCTGCTTCTTATATTTATAAAAATTTATTATATTATCATAAAAAAGAAAGCATAAAAATTGAAATATTCATTTAAGGACACCTCTAAAAACCCCAATTTTCAGGTATTGCATAAATTTATAACCCTTGCTGGTATTGAATTCCAGAAAAGATATCTGTCAAAAAATAAGGTTTTAGAGGTGCCCTTAAATCAATAACCACCATTTATATAGTAGCTGTTTTCTATTCTAAATTATTTTATGATGAAAATCTCAGTATTTCCATTTAATTTGGTATATTAACTATGAATAAACAATTTTTCGGTCAATTGAAAGCATAATATAATACTGTACAATTATAATTTCTTTCAAATTACTTAGTTGTAAGTTTAATTTTAAGTGCTTTATTAGGTTTGAAACACAGCTTTTAATAATAATACATCCCGCTTAATACTAATAGCCCATATAATTACGTGAATTTTACGCAAGTTCCAGCTTTCATATTAAAATATTGCAAAGTAAAAAAATCTTAGAAAGGCAAATGGTTAATCAAAATGAACTACGCACAACAAAAGGCTTGGCGTATAGTCTGGCAGGAAGTTAAAGCCTCAGCAGCAGTTCATTACCAAGCATTTGTTCGGGCAGGAAGTTTACTATTTGGCTTTTAGTTTTTATCTTCAAGTTTTTAATCATTATTGGGCAGACGTTGTGGGCGGAAGGATAAGAAAGTCCAGCCCATCGCCAAGCCTTCAACGCTGTTATTTTAAAACCTCCACATCCTTCCCATTTCCAACATACATAACCGGCTTGTCTCCCAAGTCACCTACTTTGCCGGTAACCGCTATGCGCTTACCTTTCAAAAAAGAAACAGAATCAAAACCAAAATTTATCAGGTCTTCTTTTTTGATAAATACTGAAAATATTTCATGGGGATATTGTTTATCCAAATTCAAAAGAACATTACCGGCCCGGCTTACACGGCCGCTCACTACTTTGCCCACCAAAATTACATTTTTGTTGCTCCCCATGGCACTGGTTGATTGCCGGCGATGCACTGAAACGGCAGCCGCCATCCATCCAATACCAGCCACCGGCACCGGAGAAAACCGTTTATGAACCATGGGAGAAAAGATCGGGGTCTGGGAAGTATAGGAGTCCAAAGGTTAGATGGAATATTATTTTGGGTAATAAGTGTAAATAAATTGTAATGGTTTTGTAAAACACCTATTTTTGGAAGAGTTTAATTTTTTTAGGATTATTTTAAGACTGAACAGTATTCAGGGAAAGATTTTGATAAAGGATAAGATTTCAACATTGTATTGACGCCTCATTTTTTTACTAATTTGGGCCAATTAAAAATATATTATGATGTGATATGTGGAGCATATATCTAAAAGTCGCATTGGGGTTTACTGAAAATCAATCAGTTAGAAAATGGGCTTGGTAGTTTGTTCTACACATGACAGAGTTGGCTGTAACCCTTTCACGACACCTTTAAACTTCACGACAAATGACAGAAAACTTTGACGACATTGAAAAGAAAATCATTAAGGAAATGGACGACTTCTTTATGGAAGTAGAAGAAAAAAAATATCATGGAGACAAAATTTGGACAAACAGATTAAAAGAAAAAATTGGAGACTTAGGATTTGACTTAGGCTATAAAGTTTCTATAGGTGGCTTTCGTGACAAATTTGAAAGAGAATGGCTTTATGACATAGTTTGGTATGTAGAAGACGCCGAAAGTAGACTACAAAAAATTCCTTTAATAGTTGAATCCGAGTGGGACAGAAATTATTCAGGCATCAAATATGACTTTGAAAAACTATTGGTTGGTAATGCTGAAAGACGGCTTATGATATGTCAATGCAAGACAGACGACATTGACAATTTATTTGAAAAATTCAAAAGTGCTATTGATGCTTTTGAAGAAAATTTTGGAGATCGTTTTTTAATTGCGGTATTAGACAGCCAGACAGAATCAGAGTTTTATTACAAAACTTATACAAAGACACATCCTTAAGTTGACACAATATGCCTACGCCCAACAAAAGTATTGCTGCAATTGGGGCTTGACGGAAGTACCATCAGCAGCAGTATATATCCAAGCTTTATATCCGGCGGACGTACTTCTGCCGGTCATTAGTTCTAAACTTCAAATTTTGTTTGTTAATTTAGCTTCAGTTCCGGGCGGACAGTTGGTCAATTCCCCAACTGCAGCAATACTCGAACGTTATCTCGTTACCTCCATATCCTTCCCATTTCCAATATACATAACTGGCTTTCCTCCTAAGTAACCTACTTTGCCGGTAACCGCTATGCGCTTACGGTTTAAAAAAGAAACAGGTTCATAACCGAAATTTACCAGGTCTTCCTTTTTTATAAATACTGAAAATATTTCATTGGGATATTGCTTATCCAAATTCAAAAGAACATT
>JBBQXO010000030.1:0-37960 GCA_038209595.1 Chitinophagales bacterium | reverse complement strand
CCTACATTTTTTGTATTAGTTTTTTCCCAAGCACCTGTCTGAGAATAAAAATCTGCTGTAGAAAACGTATCTAATAGTTAATAGGTTTTCATGCACGTGGGTCTAGCGGGTCGCCAATTCGTAGACCATTTAAAACCCTTTCGCCAATTTGATAAATGTAACCTGGCTTTGTAATTTTATTTTCGTCTTATTTTATAAATGCATTCACTTCTATACTTATGTTTATCAAACCGCTAAACGGATTAATGTATTGATTTATTAAATGTTCGTTACTTTTTAAAAGTCGTCCGCCTGTGTTTTGATTTTGAAATTAATTGCTACTTACAACACTGTAAAAGGAGAGTGGTATTTGAAATTTATTAGGTTCACCAATGTATAGTTTAGTTAAACGAGCCGATGCATTGTCCTGCCCATTATTCATTATCTCTAAAAAGCCTGAAGTAAAAATTTCTGTTTTTAGTTGTTTATTGGCAGAGGTATTGCTTTGTGCAAATAAAGCATACATAGGTGAACAATAAAGTACAATAAAAAAGTAAATAATTTTATTTATTGTTAAGCTTGCCCTATTTGATTTTAAGGAAATGTACTAGTCAAATAAATAATGTACCCCAAAAGTCAAGTTGCTAAAAGCTGTACCAATTTCATTTGGAATGTTATATTCAAAATTGTGATAACTCCGAATAAGTAAATTTTTGTTTATTTTAAGATTATAGCCAACTCCGATTGATGGAGCAACTGCAAATAAATTTTTAGATATATCTTTTGAACTATACCTTTTTAAAACAATCTCAGGTATTACAAATAGATTCTTTACGCCAAAAACATTACCTGACTCATAGCCGGCTCTTATAAATTGAAAATTGTAGAGATTTCTATTTGAGTTTGTGCCACCCATTATTATAGAAAGAAAGTTGTAGTCAATAATTTTTTTCTAAAGCCAATTTGCAAACCGAAGTCTTCAGAGAATAAATCTTTTTTTACTTGTTTATTAGTTAGGGAATGAAATAATACTGCATCAACTCCCAAACTATATTTTCTTTGTGAATAACCGAATAAGAATGGTATTTGTAATAGGAAAAAAATCAGATATTTTTTCATTTTCTTTTTTTAAGATTAATTGTTATTATTTAATTGTATCAATATTTTTTGAACTCCTTCTAAATGATTTTTTCCATAAATGATTACTATTTTTTTGTCATTAGAATTTATAATAGTTTTTGCAATCAGATTATTTCTCTCTTCGATAATTATTTCCTTTAAAAAGATATTTCTTATAGACTTATCAACATTACAATTGTATTGCTCTTTCAAATTGGTTTCAATGTCACAACTATCAAGTTTAATTATAGAGTACCTTTTTTCATATAAGTTTATCAAGTCAATGTATGAGTAGTCTACCCAAGTAGAATTAATAACACCCAATACTTGATAGCTTGGTTGGTCTATTAATTCATATTTCTTAATAATTTTTTGCATAAGAGGATTTGAAAGTTGAGAGTATTTATTTGTTAAATCTATTAGGCTCATTTTTCTGAATTTTTTTAGATATAGTGTATCACTAATTAATTTATTACTATCATAAGCGACCGTATTTTCTATATAAAATATAAAACCTTTTTTTTGAAAATCCGTTATTATTTTTTTTGTGTTTTCATAGAATTCACTATTAGCCAAATGAGCCATCCCTAAAAAATATACTTCTTTATTTGGTGTTGATATTCTTTCAAGTTTGGGTGATGTCTGTTTAAAATTGACTTTACTAGCAATAATGCTGAGGCAAGAAGAAAAAGATACTATAATTGTTATAGTTGAAAAGAAAATTATTAATTTCTTCATAAATAAATAGTCGGCTTTTATAAATGTTTTTAAAATGAAAATTGAAAATATTTTTTAGAAATAGTAATTTTTAAAATAGAATGTTGTGCCTGAATAATTATTGCCTTTACCCTCGTGTTCAAGTATTAACTTAACAGCAATAGCAAATGGCTTTAATCCGTTTTCTTTAATTTGCGTTTGTGGTGCATCATTTTCTATTAAAGTGTAAACAGTTTCTAATAAATCAGCACCCTCATTGGTAATTGAGCTCATATTAGCTTCACCAATTAATTTAATTTTGAATTCTTCAAATGACTTGCTTTTTTCTGGCATTGCTGATTTTATTGAGGTGATAAAATTAACTATACCATTTTCAAAATCTTCCTTAACTTGTTCTTTACGCAAGTTTTCATCACCGAAAGTTGGGGTTTCTGTTTTACTTTTCTGAAAAGCCACCATTGTTATAGCTAAGAGTACAATAAAGATTTTTTTCAAAATTTCTAATTTTGTTTATGCAAAACTAAAATGCGTCACTCCGATAACACTGGATTCATAATATATCTTCAAAAAACTTTATTTTAAAAGATCCTTGTATTTCATAATAGTAAGTACATTTTATTTTGTTATACTAAATGGGTGCTCCTAAATCCTTCATTACATTAATGTACTCGAATAAAGTACTTTTAGATATTGCCAATTTTTCAGCTAGTTCTAGAGCTGTCTTAGTCGCTTTTCATGAGATGAGTTGGTCAATTCGGGTAAATCTGTCAAAAAATTGTCTAGGCATGAATAGTGTTTTCGGTGAGTATTACGCATAACTGGTTAAGATGTGGAACAAATTCCCCGCGACCGTTTTCTAAGGTATTGATAATCAGTTAGCTTGGTACGCAGGTATAAATTGCCATTCCACATAGCATATTTTGAAAATATTTTTACATTGCTAAATTATGGTTTTTTGAATAGCAAGCGTACATTTCTTTTTTTGTTAGGAAGGCTTTATTCTAAAAGTATTAATAATCAGTTTAGTTTAATGCTTGTTTTTGAGTATATAGGATAATAATGCATATTCAGGAGATACTAATTCATTTTATACTATATTTTTTAATTGGCTGTTTGGTCCTGTTTTAATTGCTAATGGATTGGAATCCTGCCTTCCGGCCGAAAGGACTGCTAAATATAGATGATCCAACCATACTTGCGGCAAAACCCTCCTGAAATCAACCGGGGAGCACCCTATAAATTCTACAAAACTACCTGAGGCCCGGTGTCGCTGAAAAGCGTATAGCCAAAAGCCCCGAGCCGTATGGTTCGGGGCTTTTACGTTTTATTTTTGTCCGTTTTATTTTTTTTTGTCTTATCGGCTATATTATTAGATAGTAGGCGTTTGTGCTATTACTCTACATAATGAGACACTAAAATACCCATAAAGAGGTAAAAAAGTCCTATTTTTGTGAAAATATCGCATAAATGCTAATTTATTTTAAGGTCGGAAATTTTAAATCAATTAAAGACCCCGTTACATTGAACTTTAATGCAACTTCCATAAGTGAACATAATAAATCTAATGTCATTCAGAATGATAAAATACCTCTATTAAAATCTATATTGTTATATGGTCATAATGCTAGTGGAAAATCAAAAATTTTGGATGCATTTGTTTATTTTATATGGTTCATAAATAATTCTGCAACTGATAAGCAAAGTAATGAGCAAATAGATGTTGAACCTTTTGAGTTCTATGAATCAACTTCAAAGCAACCAAGTTTCTTCGAAGTCTCGTTTATACTTGGGAAAAGTAAATATAGATACGGATTTGAAGCCGATAAAGATTCTGTAATTAAAGAATGGTTATTGGAATCAAAATCATTAAAAGATGCAAAAGAATATCCTGTTTTTTTGAGAATTCAACAGAATATTGAAATTGACTATAAAAGATTTGAAAATTCCGAGAAGCTAGATAAAAAGACCAGAAAAAATGCATTATTTCTTTCAGTCGCTTCTCAATGGAATGTTACCAAGGCACAAAAAATTGATAAATGGATAGATAGTATATACACAGTTCATGGCATGGCTGATAATAAGTATAGAAATTTTACAATTGATTTATTGAAAGAAAAAAAATATTCAAATCTCATAAATAACTTTATTAAAAAAGCTGATTTGGGAATTAGTTCTGTTGATGTTGTAGATATTCCCTTAAAACTGGAAGATGTAATAAAGAGAGTGCCTGATAAATTAAAAAGTATTTTCGAAGAAGAATTTAAAGAAAGGTCTGAAAAAACTGTTTTTACAATTCATAATAAATACAATGATAAAAATGAAATTGTCGGAAATGTTACTTTCTTAATGGACAAGTCTGAATCGGAAGGTACTCGCAAATATTTTAACATAATTGGACTTTTAATTACAGCTCTAATGGAAGGCAGGCTTGTAATAATTGATGAATTCGACGCAAGAC
This sequence comes from Chitinophagales bacterium, assembly GCA_038209595.1. Lineage (GTDB taxonomy): Bacteria > Bacteroidota > Bacteroidia > Chitinophagales > Chitinophagaceae > Phnomibacter. Next base: position 33,687 of record JBBQXO010000030.1, on the reverse strand, counting down.
TGCATACTTTATTAACAAAAGCAATTTTAAAACTTTTTAATTCGTCTATTATTAAATCTAACGCTCAACTTCTTGTAGCTAGTCATGATACAGCTCTTTTAGATAGAGAATTGTTACGTAGAGACCAAATATATTTTATAGAAAAAGATAAATATGGTGCATCGAAAGCTATTTCATTAGTAGAGTATAAAGCAAGAAAAGACACTCCCTATGATAAAAATTATTTGGATGGAAAATATGGCGGAATTCCATTTATTGAAGACTTTGAAAATTTAATTGCCAATGGGAAAAGCTAAATCAAAGAATGAAAGTTTTGCTGACTTTTTAAATGATTTAAAAAGTAAAGCTGTAGTTGCTCCTAAACCGGTCGCTACAATTGAAGAGAGAAAATATTTTTTGATTGTTTGCGAAGGTGAAAGAACAGAGCCAAATTATTTTAACTATTTTAAAAAATTCCTACCAAACCATTTGATTGATACGATTAATGTCGAAGGTCATGGCGATAACACTATTAATATCGTATATAAAGCAATAGAGTTGCGAAAGATAAGAAAAAATGACGTTTTGCTTCCGGATTATGATGAGGTCTGGACTGTGTATGATAAAGATGATTTTTCTGCTGCTAGATATAACTCTGCTATTAGTTTAGCTAGGCGGCAAAATATTGAAAGTGGGCATTCTAATCAATCATTTGAACTTTGGTATATCCTGCATTTCCAATTTTTGCAAACTGCACTGCATCGGAGCGATTATATTACGACGCTTTCAAGAATACTAAAATTCAAGTACGAGAAAAATGATATAAATGCTGTCAAGGCACTTTTTGAAAAAGGTAATGTAAAACGAGCTATTACTTGGGCAAAGACTTTAGAAGCAATGCATATTGGCACAGCTCCAGCCAGGTCTTGTCCTTATACAAGAGTATATGTTTTAGTTGAAAGACTTTTGAAGTACACGAAGCATGACGCCTACTCGTAAATATGTGGAACTAATCTTCAGCGACCATTTTCTAAGGTATTGATAATCAGTTAGCTTAGTACGCAGGTACAAATATCTGTTCCGCATAGCACATTTTGAAAATAATTTTCAATTGTTAAATTATGGTTTTTTAAATGGCAAGCGTGCATTTCCTTTTTTTGTTAGTAAGGTTTTATTCTAAAAGTATTGATAATCAGTATAGTCCAATGCTTATTTTCGAGTATACTGCATAATAATGCATATTCAGGAGATACTAATTCTCCTTATACTATATCTTTAAATTGGCTGTTTGATCCTACCTTAATTGCCAATGGAATGGGTTACTGCGTTCCGGATGAAAGGACTGCTGAATGATAGATTTTCCAACCATACTTGGGGTAAAACCCTCCTGAAATCAACCGGGGAGCACCCTATAAATTCTACAAGACTACCTAAGGCCCGGTGTCGCTGAACAGCGTACAGCCAAAAGTCCCGAGCCGTGTGGTTCGGGGCTTTTACGTTTTATTTTGTCCGTTTTTTTTTCTTATTGGTTATACGATTAAATGTTGCGCGTTCGCTTTATTCGTCTTCAAGTTCTTCGTCTAAGTCGTCTTGTTGTTTGTCTCGAATTGCACACTTGTTTATGTGGTCGCTGTCCAAAGTAAATAAGTGTCTGTCTTTTGGTTCTGAATAAGCTTTATTCTTTGCTTTTACTTGTGTCAAAATCCAATCTATAAAATCGTGAAAATATGGTTGGTTCGCTGTCGATTTATGTCCTTGCCCTTGTCGAACAATTGGTAATAAATGATTTGGTAAAAGTTCAGGCTTGTCTCCAAAGTAATAAAAGTGGTCTGACAACAAAGCAAATTGTCCACCTAAATCTCTTTGGCGATTGCCTTCGTTATGAACACTCTTTAAAATTTTCGGCGGGTCAACAGAAAAGTCATAAATGCAGTCGCCAACTCGTTCTTTATAACTTTTGCCTCGCCAATTAGGAATTTTCTTTTGAATTTCAGTTTTGCAATAAGTATCATACTGTTGCATTGTCAAAGTTTCTGTTATTTCCATCGCATAAACTACTTTGTTTTCAAAGCCGAATTGTTTCGAACCTGTCCCAACAACCCAATCTTCTTTTTTTGCATTTCTACGAATTACAGGTTTGCAAATATTAAGTGTACAAACGCCCCAAAATGGATTTGGTGCTGCTCCATCGTCAAACGGGATACAATAAGAAAATAGTCTTGGCATTCTAATAATTATTATCTGTCAACGGAATGTTTGTCAAAGTGACGCATAATGGGCAGGGCTTGCTGCTGTACTGGTATTCATTGTTCGTCCAGCCCGGTGCTGAAGACCAAAAGAATAACTGACGATGAAGATAAGAACAAATGCACAATAGAATTACGTCTGACCCAACTGCTGCTGATAGTGAATAAAAAGATGAGGATTTAGTCGTCAGCCAGCATAGCAGCAAACCCAATGTTGCAAGCATGTGCCATCTTCGCAGTTGTCTTCAAGTTGTTCATTTGTTAAAACAAAACTATTGCAAAATGTGTAACAGTTTAAATCATTTGCTTATAGCTATTGCTAACGGCTATCGGCTAATTTTCATTTCTCAAAATATTCAACTAACTCATATTTCTGTCCGGTATTGTAGGAGTTTAGCAGATCTGTCAAAATGTACTTATGCAACAAACCGGTAAACACAACTACTGTCTTTGCATTATTTGTATCTGCAAACCTGATAATATTTTTTGCCATGACATCATTGCGTAATTTCCAAAAAGCATCATCATCTGTATACCATTTTTTGTATTCCGAAAGATGTTGAACACTATTAAATAGTTTTGGATAGTATTCATTTTCTAATTTCATCATTTGGCGAATACTATCTGTAGCAACTCTACGATTCATTAAAAAATAGCCAGTCTGACAGATATCATAAAACCAAGTATTAAAACCAATATAATTTTTGTGAGTTGATACAATAGAATCTGGTAGCTCATTCTTATTAAATGCCAAATTCAAGGATGTGACCCACAGATTTTTTTTATATTTTATGTTCTTGACGTATTGTTTCCTATTTTCTATGGGCATGTCAAACGGATAAATAAGTACAGAACTATTCAATTCTCGGTACTTGTAAAGCAAATCCATCTCTGGCGGCATTTTTCTTCCTAACTTTAATTTTCTTGCTATTTTATACCATTTTGGTGGCTGAACTAATGTGTAATCAGATTTGAAGTATCCTGATAAAGTGTCAACTTCGGACAAAATTAAATCTGGCTTTATATCTTTTAGAATATTCAATAAACTATCAGTATTTCTAAATTTATTTTCAGAATGCACTACACCTATTATATAAATTTTTATTTTAACAGAATCTACATTTTTTACGTGTTGACCAAGAACAAATGAATGTGCACACAAAAGGAGGGAAACGAGAAATATATTATTCATAAGTCTTAGAGTAAATCCATGTGGTTGTTTTTTCCTTTCATAACAAGTGTATTTCGCAATAATAAGTCCTTATCCATCTGGCTGTTGCCGAGTACGTGTTTGTTTTATATGGTCAACCCCCAAACCATTAAGTATATTAAGCAAAGTTGTCGTAATTTTCTTTTAGTAGCCTGCATCGGCATTGCTTGCAACTCCTTGATATGTGGAACAAATTCTCAATACCCATTTTCTAAGGTATTGATTATCAGTATAGCTCAGTCCATATTTTTTAATACCAGTTCCACATAGCACATTTTGGAAATATTTTTTCAATGCTAAATTACGCTTTTTTGAATGGCAAGCGCCTATTTCTCTATTTCTTCTACTCTATTTGGAAGTTTTTCATCGAAGCTATTAATTATCTGTAAAGCTTAGTACACATTTTTAAATTTCTGTTCGGGACAGCGCATTTTGGAAATACTTTTTACGGTTTTCGGAGGCTGTATTAGAAGAGTATAAAATTCTATAAACGACAATTGGTTTTTGTCCCAATTTTGGAAAGGAAGAATTTGGCCTCTCTTCATTTTTGTATCGAATAATTATGTAATCTTGTATAAACACATGCTTTAAATCATTTTCAAATCAGGTAATGCCCACCCTCTTCTGCCAACCATACTCGTTTGGGAAATTTCTAAATAGCCATTTTGCGGGAAAATTACTTCCCTTTTTGGTTTTCTATTTTTTGGGTATTCAGAACAGTTTAGGCCAATTAAACGCCTCTTTTTATCCCGACAAAGAGGGAGATTGTAAGCCAGCCCTTATACAATTTACCAATACTACTACCGGCGCTTCAGCCAATGCGCAATTCCGCTGGGATTTTGGTAATGGAAACAGTTCGGTTTTACAAGACGCTGCCGCTACCTACGATACCGAGAAAGAATACACGGTCACCCTTACCGTTACAGATGGTGGGGTAAGCAGTACCGCTACAGCAGTGGTGACTGTTTACCAAAAACCAACTGTAAACTTTACAGTCAATAAAACCAAAATCTGCTTACCGGAACAATCCATTTTTACCAGCAGCAGCACAGCGGGAAGTGGTGAAATAGAAAGGCTTGTATGGGATTTTGGTGACGGGAGCACCGGGACGGTTTTTGGCCAAAATGAAATAAATTATGGTTATGAAAATGCGCAATGGGCAAGTGTTACCTTAACCGCTATCAATAGTTTTGGTTGCCAGCAAACCCTCCAAAAGAATGACCTTATTCAAATTCTGCCGGCATTAGCATCAGAAATTAAATCGGACAAAAACTTTGTTTGTAAAACCTTTGATCAGGTAAAATTCAGTACCACATCCACCGGGCCGGGAACGCTGAGTTATCGCTGGGATTTTGGGGATGGAAATACCAGTACCACAAAAAACCCAAACTATGTTTTTAATAAATCGGGTGGGTTTAATGTGAAATTGAGACTAGCAAGCAGTGAGGGTTGTTCCATTACTACCGAACCGCTTGTAATAAATGTAGAAAATTTCGTCAGTAAGTTTGAATCGCCTGCCTTACTCTGCGAAGGGAATTTTATAGCCATACAAAATGTTAGCAGCCCTATACCTGATTTTACTGAATGGACAACGGGAAATGGGAATAACGGCACCATCTACAATAGGCAGCCTTTTTTTTTATCGCTCAATCCCACAGGACCGCTGTCCATAAAAATGGTGAATCATTTTGGCACCTGTATCCAGACACTTGACAGCGCCATCCTTATCCAACCCAAACCTTCTTCGCAACCCTTCTTGCTGGAATTTGCCGGCAAATGCGGTGCCCCTGATACGATTCGTCTGCGTGACACCACACAATTAACCACAAGATGGTCGTGGACGCAGAACTTTAATAGCAATCCTTTTAGTACGGTTCCGGCAGTGAACCTGCCCATTTCCAACAACGGGAACTATTTTATCAATCTGAGACGAACCAACGCCCAGGGATGTACGCAAGAGGTAAATCAACGGGTGCAAGTGTTGCCGCCGGGTGCGTTTATCCAGATTATAAAATCGTCAAGCCCGGATTTCAACCAATCCTGCGGACCTTTTACTGCTACTTTCGGGGCCACAGGCACAGACTCTATTACCGCTTACAATTGGTTATTCCCCAATGGAGTTACCAGTACCCTTGCCAAGCCAGAGCATAATTTTTCCAATACGGGCAACAACGCGATTTCGCTTAATTATACGCTGGCGAATGGCTGCAAAGGAACCGCTAATTTCAATGTAGCGGTTTACAGCCAACCCAAAGCAGATTTTACCTACGGGAATGGGCAAGAGATATGCGGATTTTCTCCAGCTAATATACAGCCTCTCATAACAGGAGCAACTTCGAGGGTAAGGTGGGATTTTGATTATAAAGGTTTTCCAGGCAGTATATTATATCCTTTCAACTCAAATATTTACCGTAAGGAAGGATTATACACAGTAGCGATGATTGTAGAAAACGGCACCTGCCGGGATACCATGATTAAAAAGGATTTCTATAAAGTGCTGCCCCCTTTTCCAAAAATTGCCCGGGTGGAAAATACCTGTGCAGGCACCCGCGGTACCGTAACTTTTAGCCATGAAACAGTCGGTGGCATTACCGGTATCTGGAATTTTGGCGATGGTGCAATCGCCCCCTTCAATCCTGCCCAAACAACCGTTCAGCATACTTATTCAAGATCGGGAAACTTTCCCGTATCACTCACCGTAACCAACGGAAGCTGTACACTTAGAGACTCCACCAACATCCCGGTTTACCTGAAACAAAAGCCAGTACTCAGCTTCGACCGCAAGGATGCCTGTTCCAATGAGAATTTTCGTTTTGATATTACCAATATGGAACCTCACCCGGTTAATTGGAGTAGCAGCAACCGGTTTAATATTAATAGTGCGCAATATGGCGATGGTACAGCTTTGAGAGGAGTTATCTTTATACCATTTACCAATAACCCATGGATAAGCACGACAAACGGACTGGTGAATTCGTCGGATAACGAGAGCAATGATCTCCGTGTAATTTTTACTTCGGTTTATTTTAATTGCTCAGACACCACCAATTATAGCCCCATCGCCTTCAAAGGAGCAAGGGCTGGTTTTGTGGTAGTTACCCAGAACCGATGCTGGAAAACACCGGTTGTATTCAGAGATACTTCGGCAGCTACAGGTACCAGCAATATTGTAAGCAGAAGATGGAATTTTGGAGATGGTCAAACCCGCACCACTACCACCGGCGGACTGATTGAACACCGCTACAATAACCCTGGCAATTACCAGGTTTCGCTAGAGGTGACCGATGCTGCAGGCTGTACCGTGCGAACCAAAACCACGGCAAATGTGAGAGTAAGCGGACCAAAAGTTTCTTTTGGCATGAGCGGCAGTCTTGTTCCATTAAATGAAACCATTTTTTTCTACAACTACAGCGATCAGGGGTCAGATTTTAATACTAAATTTTACTGGGATTTCGGGGATGGAAAGATTGATTCCAGTTATAGTCCCGAGCATACTTACCCCAATGCGGGTAATTATATTATCCGGCTTATTGGCATCAACGCCACCACCGGTTGCAGGGATACCGCTTCCTTGCCACTTGTTGTAAGACCTTTTAATACAGCCTTTCAGATTCAGCAAAGTTTTATTACAACTTCCAACTGTCCACCTATACTGGCACAGTTTATCAATACCAGCTTTGGAGCCGAACGGGTAGAATGGGATTTTGGGGATGGCACCACCTCAAAATCATTCAATGCTTCAAAAATTTATCACCTTCCCGGTAAATATCTCGTTCGGTTAAAAGTGTTTGGCTTCAATGGATTGGTAGGAAACTTCCTTGATTCGGTAATTGTAAAATTCCCAGCAGCAAGCTTTTCTGCAAATCCACTTTTTGGATGTACCGGACAGGATATTGACCTGACAGCGACTCCGGCTACCTACCCCAATTATATGTGGGATTTCGGGAATGGGCAAGTGCAGTCTTTTACCGAAAACAAAGTAAAATACGCCTACCCCACGGCTGGAATTTATATTCCAAGATTGCTTGCTTCGGATAGCAATGGTTGTATAGCGGTAGCCAATACGCCGGATAAAATCACGATTGATTCACTGGGATTGGAATTTCCAGATTTCTCCCCAAGCATTTGTGACTCAGCCGTGTTGGATTTGAAACCCATGGTTTTCAGCGTAGGGCTTGCTACCAATCCTACTCAATACATTTACGAGTGGCGGATTACCCATAACAATAAGGAAGAAATATTTAAAAAGCAGGATATTACCTACCATTTTAATAAACCGGGCAAGTATGTGCTTCATTTTCGGGTTCAATCCCCCTTTGGATGCGATAAAACGATTACGGACAGCCTTATAGTGGTGCAGGGAGTAAAAGCAAAGATTACCGCTCCGGCAAATGCCTGTATAGCAACCCCGGTTAGCATCAGTGGAAGTACTACCCAACCGGCAGCCGGCATCACCTGGAAATGGCAACTTGGGAATAATGTGACTAGTTCCATACAAAATCCTGTCAGTCTTTCCTATCCGCAGGCAGGAAACATTACGCTTGTTTTAATTGCAGCCGTGGGGGATTGTGCTGATACCGCTACACAAACCCTAACCATACAACCCAATCCTGTTTTATTGCTCACGCCAGTGGCCAATGCGGTCTCTTGTCTTGGTAAGGGCGTTTTGCTTCAGGTAAATGGGGCATCGCAGTATTCCTGGTCTCCGGCCGCAGGTCTTTCTGCAAGTAATATTTACAATCCTAAAGCTAACCCATCGGGCAATACGGTTTACCGGGTAACCGGAACGAGTGCCTTTGGTTGCAGCAGCAGCGACTCGGTGCGGGTGCGGGTAGCCTTACCCATTTCTGTTAAGCTTAGCCCGCTTGTTGGGGATATTTGTGCAGGCAATGCTGTAAATTTTACAGCAACAGGTGCCTCAGGCTACCAATGGCTTTTGCCTGCCGTGGGACTGAGTGCTACCAATATTGCCAATCCCGTAGCCACTCCGCAACAAACCACCCGCTATACAGTGGTGGGCAGGGATGGCGATGGCTGTTTTACAGATACCGCATCAGCTACTGTTACGGTTCATCCATTACCTACTGTGGATGCAGGTCCCGATCAGGAAATAGGCGCAGGCACTTTTATAACTTTATCTCCCCGTACATCAGCCAATGTTAGTGGCTACACATGGACACCTGCGGCGGGTTTAAGTTGCACCAATTGTGCTACTCCGGTAGCAAAGCCAAACAAGCCCACACAATACATTATCAGGGTAAAAACCGATAAAGGCTGCGAGGCTTCCGATAGCATTAATATTAAAATTCTTTGCGGCGACAATTTTTATATACCAACAGGCTTTTCTCCCAATGCAGATAATCTGAATGATCGTTTTTATGTAATGGGCGGAGGCGCTGCTATCCGGCATTTTAGAATTTTTAATCGCTGGGGTACATTGCTTTTTGAAAGAAAAAATACTGAAGTAAATGATCCGCTTCAAGGTTGGGATGGTCGTTTTGAGGGTAAACCACAACCTGCCGGAGCCTATATTTACAGTGTGGTAGTTACATGTTTTGATGGCAGATTATTTGAATACAAGGGAACTATTACCCTGATAAGGTAGGGGCCCCAAAAACTTTAAAAAAATATCCCGCATCTTCGCAATTATGTTGGACAGGCTTCAAAAGAAATGGAAGGTATCCGGGCTTCAGTTAATTTTAATTCTTTGCACGTTTGCTTTAGGTGGCAGTTTGTGTGGCTATCTCACCCGGCTGCTGATTGAACCCATGCATATTGAAAATGCACTGCTCTATGGCACCCTGTATTTTGTGATTCTTACCTTATTATGGCCTTTATGTGTGCTTGTGGTAAGCATCCCCTTTGGCCAATTTGCCTTTTTCAGAAATTACCTGCGCAAAATAGCCTCAAGGCTTGCCCTCAACAAACAAGAGCATATAGAAGAAGAAGGAGATGATGATATGATTCCCATTGCCATTTTTGCATCGGGAAGTGGCAGTAATGCCCTGAAAATGATGGAATACTTTAAAGACCATCCAAAAATTAAAATCGTGCTTTTGGTAAGCAATAAGCCAGGGGCAGGTGCCCTGCACCATGCGGCAAATTTTGGTATTTCCACCCTGATTATTGAAAAAGAGGCCTTTTTAAAAGGGGACGCTTACCTGCCGGAACTTGAATCTGCAGGCATCCAATTTATAATTCTTGCCGGGTTTTTATGGAAAATTCCCGGTGCGCTGATTAAAGCTTTTCCTCAAAAAATCATCAATATCCATCCGGCGTTATTGCCTGATTACGGTGGAAAGGGTATGTATGGGTTGCATGTACACAAAGCGGTACTCGAGGCAGGGGAATCGGAAAGCGGGATCACCATTCATTTTGTGGATAACCATTACGATCATGGCGCAACGATTTTTCAGGCCTTTTGCTCTGTACAACTAAATGACACTCCCGAAACCCTTGCCGTCAGGGTACTTGCACTAGAACATGCTCATTTTCCAAAAGTAGCTGAACAGATTATTCTCGATGCTTTTGAATAAAAAAAAACGATTACGGGTTTTTAAGAAGTTCGCTCAGCGGCTTGCCGTCAAGATAGACTTCCTGAATGCGGGCTTCTCCGTTAAGCAGGTAAATAAGGGCGTAGCTTGTGGCATTTTGCCCTTGTAAATTTTCCTGATACAAGGCTTCTGCTTTAGGCGCTTTGGTTTCTTCCAGATAAAACCTCTCAAAAGGGAAAGTAAAAAAAACCAAGGTCGAATCTCCTTCCATAAAGTAAGTAGAAACCTCTGTTTCCATGTAGTCTCCTAAATTTTCGGGTTTATTTTCTGTAAGGGAGGCAATCTTTGCATAGCCTGCGGAATCAGTTGTCATCCGAAGCCAGACCGTTTCGCCCGGTTGGGGAGCAAGTGCCGAGTCCATTAGATATTGTTGTGCTTCAAAATTAAGGGTGATGTATTTACCCCGGAATGGATCGTTGGGATCTATCGGCGCACATTTGAACCGAAAAGACTTTCCCTCCGTCAAAATTAAATTACTGCTTCGAATCATATCAAGCGGGATAGCCCATTGCGCAGCTACAAGCAGCAGGAAAATACCAGGTATAAGTAGTTTATTAAGCATGGGTTTTCTTTTTTTGTATCATCTGATAATTGGCAAGCGCAAATCCAATGCCCACCGTTATAAAAATCAATCCGCGTAGCACAAAACTCAACTCAGTATCAAAAAAACGACAGATGGCTAGAATCGCAATTAAACCCAGCCCCGCGTTAATTCGAAAAAAGCTTTTTTGCCTTGACCCTTCCACGAGCACCCATACACCCAACCCGAGGATGTATAAGTTGGCAGGTATGACAGCTAACCCGTTTGATAAATGAGCCATCCAAATCATAGCAGCAAATAAAATAAAGGAAAAAGCCAATGGCTTAAAAGGGGTAAATTTTCTAACTCCGAAAAGATAGATGAACCCCGAAAGGGCCAATAGGGATAAAATAATGGCCAGCACCAGCGCCAATTGGCCGCCATCAATGGTTAACAAGCTTCTTTCCCGCACCAATCCTTTCCAAAAATCAACAAAACTGCCAATAAACAATAGCAATAAACTTCCCAGCATGCCTGAATAATAATACCCATTGGATATTTTATGATCGCTGTGTGATTTGATAAAAGTTCCCAGCATATAAAAAATGGAAAGTAGGCTTGCGTAGGCAATCCATATCCAGCCGTAACCGCTATTGCCTATATGCATGCCTAACCCAATGAGTAACGCAGCCGGAAAACCGAAATGAAAAAGCCGGGCAAAAAATCCATCTTTCTTTATAACCCATAGACTTCTGTAAAAAGGCAACACCCACAAAAGCAATCCCCAGAAGTAATACCCTTCATAGAGAGAACCATTGTAACCATAGCCTGCTTCGGTGGCATACCAAACCGAACCTGCCAGAAAAAGGACTGCAACCACCTGTGAGGGCAATAGGTAAATAAGGGCGGCTCCCAATAAAAGCCAGGTCAGCAGGAAATCAGGTAGTTCTCCCGGCAAATGATAAATCTGTGAGATCAGGGCAATACATCCTCCTATGGAAAGTGCCAGCCAGGTAGCGGAAATTTCACGCCACCACTCCTGATCCCGCTTTTTAAGCAACACATAACCTACCCCAACCTGCCCTACAAGCAGGGGTAAAAAAGCCCATACCGTTTTTACTGACAATGGAAAAGAATCCCAATTATGCGCCAGAACCAGCATGATACCAGACACCACCAGCAAAACACCCAACACCCCAAAAAGCAAAGTCAGCCGCCGGTTGTCTGATGGTTGCTGTTGCTCATACCAATTCCTGATAGATCGGGACGTTTCAAAAGAAATCACCCCCTCTTCTACCATTTTATCCAGATCCTTTTCAAGGGCCATTACGATATTGATTTTTAGAAATAAAATGTTGAACAAATGTAATCAAATAAAGGAGTATCCTGCTACAGCAAAACAAATATCTTTCCCCCTAAAATGCGGACAAAACGATATTTTTTCAATTTTAAAACTATAATTAAAGTGAAAATGGTATTTTTCCATTTTATTGAAAAATTGTGTCCATTATGAAAAACAGCATGTACCTGCTTGTGGCTTTTGCAACACTTGGCGCAGCAGCCTGTACAAATAAAAAAAAGCAAAGCATTGTGGTTGAAGAAAACAAAATTGTAGTTTATCAGGTATTTACGCGCCTGTTTGGCAATACCGATACCACCAATAAGCCCTGGGGAACCATACAAGAAAATGGCGTAGGTAAGTTTGCCGATTTTACGGAAACAGCCTTGAAGGCGATCCAGGAATTGGGCGTGACGCATATTTGGTATACCGGTGTGCCGCATCATGCACTTATAAAAGACTATACTGCTTTTGGTATCAGCAACGATGACCCTGACGTAGTAAAAGGGAGGGCGGGAAGCCCTTATGCAGTCAAAGATTATTACAGTGTAAATCCCGATCTTGCTACCGATGTAAACAAACGGCTCGAGGAATTTGAGGCCCTCATTGAAAGAACCCATACAGCCGGGATGAAAGTGATAATTGATATTGTACCCAACCATGTGGCACGTCGCTACGAAAGCAACACCAAGCCAGCCGGGGAAACAGGCTTCGGAGAAAAGGATGATAAAACCCTCGAGTACCGACGCGATAATGATTTTTACTATATACCCGGACAGCCATTCCGGGTACCCGTTTCGCAAAGCGGATACGTGCCGTTGGGTGGTGAGCCCAATGCAATGTCAGACGGTATGTTTGAGGAAGTACCTGCGAAATGGACAGGTAACGGAAGCAGGTTGGCGCAACCTGATATCAACGACTGGTACGAAACGGTGAAAATAAACTACGGGGTAAGACCCGATGGCAGCTACGATTTTGATACCCTGCCAGATGAATATGCTCAAAAATCAATAGCAGAACATGCAGCTTTCTGGAAAGACAAACCGGTGCCGGCATCCTGGACAAAATTCCGCAATATCGCCTTGTTCTGGATTGATAAAGGGGTAGATGGATTTCGGTTTGATATGGCCGAAATGGTTCCGGTAGAGTTTTGGAGCTATATGAACAGTGCCATCAAAACAAAGAATCCGGAGGCCACCCTGATTGCTGAAGTGTACAATCCTATGCAATACCGCAATTATATTTTTAAGGGCAAAATGGATTACCTCTATGACAAGGTGGAGCTGTACGATACGCTCAAACACATTATGCAGGGGCCGGGAAGTACCGATTCTATTGCACCTATTCAGCAAAGACTTGCAGATATTGAACACCACATGCTTCATTTTCTCGAAAACCATGATGAGCAAAGAATTGCGAGTCCTGATTTTGCCGGGATGGCTGAAAAAGGCAAACCTGCGATGGTAGTTTCAGCAACCATCAGCACTTCTCCTACACTTGTTTACTTTGGGCAGGAACTGGGCGAACCCGGAGCCCAAAATGCAGGATTCGGCAGCCCGACCCGTACCAGTATTTTCGATTATATAGGGGTGCCACATCATCAGCGCTGGATGAATGGTGGGCTGTTTGACGGCGGGCAACTGACCGAATCAGAAAAAGCACTTCGGTTATTTTACAACCAGCTACTGAAGTTTACCATCAGCAGCCCCGCATTGATGGGTAAGTACGATGATATCCATGCCCATAACCGGTACAACAACGGATCTTATCATCAAAAGCTTTTTTGCTTTGTGCGGTGGAGTGATCAGCAGAAACTCCTGATTATAGTTAATTTTAGTGCCGACAGCAGTTGGCAGGGTACCCTTAGTTTACCCAAACATATACAGGATGCATGGGGTTTAAAAACCGGATCGTATAGCATGAAAAATGCACTCGGTGCTGCTGACAGGCTGATGCTGCAAGTAGCAGATAACGATGCCAGAATTGACGTAACGCTGGAACCTTTAGAATCCAAAATACTGGTCTTGCAATAAAAGCATTTCAAAAAATTGCTTATGAGTCATTTTACCATTTTCAAGTCATGTCTGACGAATTTTTATAAGCGTCTAAAAATGTTTCGGATCAATATTTCAATCCAATAAAAGTTTATATGAAAAATAAAAATGTTTCGATTACTTTAATTACAAGCCTCCTGTTTTTTTATTTTGCAGGGCAAAGCCAGCAGGGGCTGCAACCTGGCTCAAATACACCTCAATCAACTGCGGTAGCTAAAAGACTTTCCAAAATTGATGGTCTTATGCAGCAATATATTGACAGTGGCTGGATTGCCGGAGGAACTGTAATTGCCGCTAAAGAGGGACAGATCATTTATCATAAAGCTTTTGGATACAGCGATCTCAGCAGCAAGACTCCCATGAAAACAAATAATATCTTTCGGATTGCCTCGCAAACCAAGGCCATTACGAGTGCTGCCACGATGATGTTATTTGAAGAAGGCAAATTTTTGCTCGACGACCCGATCAGTAAATATATCCCGGCTTTTACAAAACCGGTAGTACTCGATAAATTCAATCCGCAGGATTCAAGTTATACCACAGTACCTGCAAAATCTGAAATCACCATTCGTCAGTTGCTTACGCATACTTCGGGAATTGGATATCCTCAAATTGGCAGCCGGGAGGCCAATGCTATCTATGCAAAGGCAGACATAACAGCGGGTATTGGGGTGCAGCCCGGGCGCTTATTGTCCACGGATATGCTGAAGCTGGCAAAACTCCCGCTGATGCATCAGCCTGGAGAGCGGTTTACTTATGGTTTAAGCGTGGATCTGCTTGGCTACTTTGTGGAGGTAATCAGCGGTCAGCCACTTGATCAGTTTTTCAGGGAGCGAATTTTTACCCCGCTTGGCATGGCCGATACCTGGTTTTACTTGCCTGCGGAAAAGCAATCCCGCCTGGTTACCCTGATCTCAGAAGATTCTACCGGACGTGTAATGGATGCCCCGGAAAAAGTGCGAAATGGTGCATGGATAAGTAATTACCCCAATAGTAAAGGAACTTATTTTTCAGGAGGAGCTGGTTTGTCCTGTACTGCCATAGATTATGCCATTTTTATGGAAATGATGCGTAATGGGGGTACGTACAACGGGAAAAGAATTTTAAGCCGCAATTCAGTTGACCTGATGACTCAAAATCAAATTGGCAGCCTGAATCTTGGTCCGAATGGTAAATTTGGATTGGGATTTGAAATCTGCACCGAAACCGGTTCGGGTCAGCTTGGTTTATCTACCGGGACCTTTTCCTGGGGTGGTGCCTTTAGCAGTAAATACTGGATTGACCCGGTAGAGAAAATTGTAGGGCAGATATTTTTAAACCAAAGCCCTAATTCGCACAGCGAAATTCACGATAAGATTAAGGTGATTTTGTATAGTGCCCTCGACTAATTGGAGGAAGCATGCAGCATAACGGAGCATGGGCTTGTCTTTGAATAAGCTTATATTTTCGGTGACACTTAAAACGACACCCATGCTCCGCAAACATCTCCCCACGCTAATTTCAGGGGCTTTTGGCCTCTTGATGCTTTATTTTATATTCAACCTGATTATTGGGGTATTTAACCTGAGTTTCTAAGCACGTCCTCTATTTACGGGGACAGGTATTCATACCAATCAGTTTATATAGCGGGCAAAAACTAACGACACTTGTTGCCAAAAATATACCACCTGCAACCAGCAAAATATAACCGAACACACCTGTAACCGTGCCGGTAAAAAACAAAGCAGCAAACACTACCGCAAGCAAGATCCGGATCGACCGGTCTGCAACACCCATATTCTTTATCATATCTTAAAATAATTTTCGAAATGAAATAATTGGGCTTTTATCGCCCGGATTAAAAACCTTCTTACGAAGATTGTTATTCCATACATAAAAAGGTATGACTTTTGTCACAGATGGCAACTCAAAAAAAAATGATTAGCATTGTACTATGAAGAAAAGACAACATCCTGCTGAAAAGTACCTGATCTATACCTTATTTTTTTTAGGTGTCTCCTTAACGGTATCAGCACAGCAAAAAGCAGATATCGTGATTCGGAACGCCCGGATTGTAGATGGCAGCGGCAACCCTTGGTTTCGGGGCGATATTGCTGTACGCGGCGACCGGATTGCAGCAATCGGCAGTTTGTCGGGCTGGAAAGGGGAGCGGGAAATTGATGCGAAGGGACTGATTGCTGCACCCGGTTTTATAGATGTACACACCCATATTGAAGGCGATGAGGCCGAAAACCCTGAAGCTACTAATTTTATTTACGATGGCGTTACCTCGGTGATTACCGGTAATTGTGGCTCCTCCAATCTGGGCGTAGAAAAATATTACCGGTGGCTAGATAGCGTGAAGCTTTCCGTAAATACAGCCACTTTGGTGGGGCAAAACAATATACGCCGTGCGGTAATGGGTCGCGCCAACCGACCCGCCACCGAAGGGGAAATGAAAAGTATGGACAGCATTATGATAAAAGCAATGGAAGAAGGCGCATTAGGACTTTCTACCGGGCTGATTTATATCCCTGGCAGCTATACTCCCACAAGTGAAATTGTGCGGCTGGCAAAAATCGCAGGTAAGTATGGCGGGGTTTACGCTACACACATGCGTAGCGAAGGAGACAGTGTTTTGCCTGCCATAATGGAAGCACTTTACATTGGCGAACAGGCTTCCATACCGGTGGAAATATCACATTTTAAAGTGGGCGGTCAGCAAAACTGGGGCCGGAGTAAAGAAACCCTTGCCCTGATAAAGGCAGCAAGAAAAAAAGGGCTTGACGTTACCATTGATCAGTATCCATACACGGCAAGCAGTACCTCGATGAGTACGCTTTTCCCCGACTGGGCGCTTGCAGATGGGCAAGATAGCATCAAGGCAAGATTGGCCAACCCTGCACTTAGAGACAGCATTAAGAAAAGTATGATTGAAAGTCTTGGGAAAAGAAAATTAGCGCATTGGGACTATGCCGTGGTAGCTTACTACGGTCCGGATACCAACTATAATGGCAAAAGTGTAGAAGCCATCAATCAAATGATGAACCGGCCACATACCACCGCCTCCGAGGCCGAAACCATTTGCGATATGATGGAGCAAGGCGGTGCGGGCATGGTTTTTCATGGTATGAGTGAAGACGATGTAAAATATATCATGAAATATCCCTTCAATATGTTTGCAAGCGATGCGAGTATCCGCATCTGGAATAAAGGCGTTCCGCATCCCAGGGGCTATGGCACGAACGCAAGGGTTCTTGGGAAATACGTACGGGAAGAGCAGGTAATCCCTCTTGAAGAAGCCATCAGAAGAATGAGCTCGCTGCCCGCTCAAAGGTTTAAGCTCAGCGATCGGGGGCTTTTGCGGGAAGGCATGGCTGCCGATATCGTTTTATTTGATGAAAATACAGTAACCGATGCCGCTACTTTTGAACAGCCACACCAATACAGCAAGGGCTTTCAATGGGTTTTAGTCAATGGAAAAATCACCTTGGAAGAAGGCCTGCATACAGGGGTAAGAAGTGGACAGATTTTATACAAACAGCCTTATTAGTACCCCGCTGATTTTTATTTCACATCATTCATGTATATTAGCTTTATAAGGAGAACACAAGTATGGACGACATAAGTACGGAAAATACTGGTTTAGAAAATGCCAGTATAGAAAACGCAAGGATAGAGGTAAGAAACCTCACACTCGATGATTATCAACACCTCAAAGAGTCTATGATTGAAGCCTATCAAAGCATGGGCGGACAGCATTGGAAAGAGGAGTCGCTTGCCCGGTTGGTGCATAAATTTCCAGAGGGACAGGTAGTAGTAACTGTAAATGGAAAAGTGGTAGGTTGTGCCTTAAGTATTATTGTCAATTACAGTAAATTTGGAGACAAACATACCTACAAGCAGGTAACAGGGAATTACACTTTTGATACCCATGATCCCAAAGGGGATACGCTGTATGGGATAGAAATATTTATTAATCCTGAAAGCCGGGGACTACGGCTTGCCCGCCGCTTGTACGATGCCCGTAAGGTATTGTGCGAAGGCATGAATCTTAAAGCTATCGTGGTTGGTGGCCGCTTACCCAACTACACTAAAAGTGCCCTAAAAATGGGGCCTAAGGATTATATCCAAAAGGTAAAAAGCCGCGAACTTTTCGATCCTACTCTGAGTTTTCAGCTTGCCAACGATTTTCAGATCAAGCGCATTATACAGAATTATTTGCCAGAAGATCGCGAAAGTCAGGGTTTTGCCTCGTTGTTGGTATGGTACAACGTTTACTACGAACCGGAAAGCAACCCCATGGATCAGCGAAAGGATTATTGCCGGATTGGTTTGATTCAATGGCAGATGCGCCCTTATAACCGGATTGATGAACTGCTGGAACAGGTAGAATATTTTGTAGATGCGGTTAGCGATTATAATTGCGACTTTGCTGTATTGCCCGAACTGTTTAATGCGCCGCTGATGGGTAGCTTTAATCACCTGCCAGGTCATGAAGCCATCCGCGAACTAGCCACTTTTACCAAACCACTGGTAGATGCCATAAGTAAACTCGCTATCAGTTACAATGTGAATATTATTGGGGGCAGTATGCCAGAGATCAGAGATGGGGATCTGTACAACACCGGTTATTTTATGCATCGAAATGGTAAAATTGATCAGTACACCAAAATACACCCTACGCCTTCAGAAGAATACGAATGGGGCATGAAAGGCGGCGATTCTTTAAAAGTGATTGAGACCGATGCCGGCAGAGTAGGTGTGCTTATCTGCTACGATGTGGAGTTCCCTGAACTTGGTCGTTTGCTAGCCGATCAGGGGATGCAGATATTATTTGTGCCGTTTCTTACCGATACGCAGAATGCTTACAACCGGGTTCGATTTTGTGCGATGGCAAGGGCTATTGAAAATGAATGCTATGTTGCCATTGCAGGTAACGTAGGCAACCTGCCGAAAGTGCACAATATGGATCTGCAATTTGCGCAGTCCGGTGTATTTACCCCAAGCGATTTTGCCTTTCCCGTCAACGGCATTAAAGCGGAAGCAAGTCCCAATACGGAAACCATTGTGGTAAGCGATATCGATCTGACACTTTTGACAGAATTACATTCCTATGGCAGTGTGACCAATCTGAAGGATCGCCGGAAAGACTTGTATGAACTGAAGCTGATCAAATAGTCCTTCTTTTTACCAGAAACAATCAAGATGCTCTCGGTAAGGCACGAAGTTTTTATGGAAGTGGCACGGCAGCTCAGCTTTTCAAAAGCAAGCGAAGTGCTGTTTATCAGTCAGCCGGCGGTAAGCAAGCATATCAAGGCGCTTGAGGGCGGCTATCAGGTTTCGCTTTTCGACCGGCACGGATCAGCCATTCAACTGAGTGTTGCCGGAGCCTTATTGTACAACCGGTTAAAAACGGCAAAAAAATTACAAGATGATCTTGAGTTTGAACTCAGTCAGCTCAATGATCAATTGAAAGCAAGGGGGCAACTGAAATTAGGAGCAAGCACCACGGTGGCGCTTTACCTGTTGCCAAAAATTTTATCGGCCTTTCATCAGAAATTTCCGCAGGTAAAAATCAGTCTGTTGAATCGCAATACCGATACCATTACGAAGGCTTTGATAGATCAGGAAATTGATCTTGGGATTGTAGAGGGCCGGAAAAAACAGGCACAGTTGCTTTATACGCCTTTTGCAGAGGATGAAGTGATAGCAGCCTGCAGTGCTCATAGCCAACTGGCACAATTACAAAAAGTTAGCCTGAGCGATATCTCTGCCTACCCCATCGTTTTACGGGAACAGGGATCAGGTACGCTAGCCGCGCTAAAATCCACGCTTGAAAAGAATGGAATGAAGCTGTCAGGGCTGCAGGTACAAGTAAGACTTGCTGGCACGGAGGCCCTGAAAAATTTCCTGATTGCAGATACCTGTCTTGGTTTTTTACCAAGAGGGGCTATCCGCAAAGAATTGCAAACCGGAGAACTTATAGAACTTCCCATTGAAGATTTTAAAATCGTCCGTAATTTCTTTTTTATACAAAGACATGGCGGCGAAAGCAATGCGCTGAGTAAAACTTTTATTCGTTTCAGCAAGAAAATGGTATAACCTTAAGTTATAGCCAATAATCATACAGATTATAACAGCAAAATATTTGCCGATATTTTTGTTTTATGATTTCTGTATTTCAACCGAATAGTCTGGCAAGTCACTTAGCCTGCTCCCAATGTGGTAAAACTTATGATATCAAAGCGCTTCAGCATTTTGCGGATTGTTGTCATAAACCGCTTGTGGTGCAATACAAACTTGAAAAAGGTCTTTCGCCAAGGCAGGCTATTACCTCCGAAAATAACATGTGGCGTTATGCCTGTTTACTTCCGGTTTTTAGCAGGAAAAATATAGTAAGTCTCGGAGAAGGGATGACCCCCCTGTATCCGTTGGAGAAAATGGCAAAAAAATCGGGTTTTGAAAACGTACTGGTAAAGGATGAAACCAATAATCCTACCGGATCTTTTAAAGCAAGAGGCATCAGCATGGCTATATCAAAAGCAAAGGAGTTGGGGGTGCAGGCATGTATTGTGCCCACTGCCGGCAATGCTGGCGGCGCGCTGGCAGCCTATTGTGCCAAAGCTGACATGGATTGTATCGTTGTAATGCCAAGCCATACCCCAAAGATTTTCAAACAGGAATGTATGCTTTATGGTGCCAACCTCATTTTGGTAGAAGGCCTTATAAGTGATTGTGGCAAAAAGGTGGCGGAGATCAATAAAGACCAATCCTTTTTTGATGTATCTACGCTTAAGGAACCATACCGGATAGAGGGGAAAAAAACCATGGGCTATGAGATAGCTGAACAAATGGATTGGCAACTGCCCGATGTGATTTTGTACCCTGCTGGTGGGGGCACCGGACTCATTGGAATCTGGAAAGCTTTTCAGGAAATGATGGCGTTGGGTTGGATCAGTGGTAAATTACCGAAAATGATTGCGGTACAGTCTGCTAATTGTGCGGCTATCGCCCACAGGCTGAATAGCAAAAACAATCCCGCAGAAATATTTGCTCCACAACCTACGCTTGCGAATGGATTGGCAGTGCCGTATCCTTTTGGGATGGATATGATGGTGGAGGTGTTAGAACAATCTGGCGGCACCACCATTGCCATTACCGAAGAAGAGATTGTAGCAGGGGTAAAAGAAATTGCAAAAGTGGAAGGAAACATTCTTTCTCCCGAGGGCGCCGCTACCTGGATGGCGTTGGCGCATTTAGAGAAAAATAAAATCATTCGCAAAGAAAACAAAATATTATTGTTGAATACAGGGAGTGGATATAAATACCTTGATAATATTTGAGCATCTCTAAAAAACCCTGCTTATCATTAAATTTCCTCTGATATTTAATCGGTGGGATAGCTGTTTTTTTTACCCATACCAAACCCAATATCAGGAATCGCCTTATCAAACCTCACTTTCTATCTTTATAAAGCAAAACAGACAATAGCCGTACATTGGGAATTTACGATGCTGTATCTTTAAAAAAAATTGCAACCATTGCTTCTGTACCCTCGTATTCCAATAATGAAGTATTGTAATTTTACCGGATAATCCGGGCAAAAAAAGTAGTTAACCATCTTTGATCATCCACAAAAGGGTTCAATTAAAATTTGGAAAGTCTGAACAACATATTCAAAGGCTGTTTAAAAAAAGACCATAAATATCAAAAGGCCTTTTATGAAAGGTATTATGGTTTTGCCTTAAAATCTGTATTCCGTTACATTTACCGGTACGAAAAAGCTGTGGATGTAACCAATGATGGATTTGTCAAGTTTTTTAATAAAATTGAGCAGTTTAAGCCGGGAAATGAAGTTGATCTTGAGAAAATGATAATGGCTTATCTGAAAAGGATTGTGATAAACACTGCTATTGATGAACTAAGAAAAAATAAAATGACACCCGAAATAGGGGGCATTCCGGATCATGTATTTCATATTGCCGATTCGGCAGAAAATGCAGAACAGAAATTACTTTACAAAGAACTGATTGTTTTTATAAAAGAATTATCGCCCCAATACCGGGCAGTTTTTAATTTATATGTGATTGATGGTTATAACCACATGGAAATCGCAGACATTTTGCAAATACCGGTGGGCACTTCAAAGTCATGTTTGTCGAGGGCTAGAGGAATTTTAGAGGGAAAGATTAAAAAATACGAAGAGGAAGTACAATGCCGAATTTAGATGACCATATGGATGAGCTTTTTAAGAAAGCCGCTGATCACTATCCGCTGCAAACACAGCCGCTTGATGCTGATGCTTTTATAAAAAAAATGCGTCAACAGGAAACGGAATCTTCCTCAAGTTCACTGAGCCGGAGTAAAAAGGCATGGCCAATATTACTATTGCTGTTACTCCTTGGCGGAAGTTTACTCACCTACTTTGTATCGGTTATTCCTTCTGGTAAGGAACCTGCTGCCAAAACAGCTATAGATCAGAAATTGGCAAATAAATTGCCCGAAGCTTCCGGGAAATTACAAACAGCAAAAGGACAAATTCATTCTGAACAAAAACATCAACCCGTTGATAACGATGTACAAAAAAAAGAGGATGGAAGTGTTCAAAATGGAGCAGTCGTAGAAAGTATATTATCGTTTAATAATGAGCCGGTAATAACTAAAGGTATATCCCGCAATAATCAATCCCTGACTGCTTTTCCTTTTAGAAGTCTTCCCGTTTCAAATGCTGGCACAACTCAAGAGATTGTACAGGAACAAACAATTAATTCCGGTTTTGAAACACAAAAGACCAATTATGCTCAAAGTAATCTCCTTACAGAATCAACAGGTCTGTTTAAAACTCCCCAAAAACAAAACAGGTATCTACTAATTACTCCCAATAGAAAATCATCCATAAATCTGCTTAAGCCATCCGGGGAGCAGCCGATTTTACAAACTTCCTCTTTACTGCCTTCTATTAATCAGTCTATCGTTTCTAATCAGCCGCATAAGGTGGCAAATAATCAAGACGCTTTACCCAAGCCTGCTTCTAAAATACCTTCTTTTAGACCCGGATTTTATGCGGGCTTGCTTGGTGGAGTTGAAGTAAGTCAGGTAAAAAATCAGGGGCTTTCAAGCGCTGGTCTAAATGGAGGAATACTATTGGGTTTACAGGTTAAGAAAAGATGGGCGCTTGAAACAGGTGTACAGTTTGGAAAAAAAGTATTTTACAGTGACGGGGAATATTTTAAAGCAAGAACAGGTGATATGCCTTCAGATATGAAGGTAATGAGTATAAAAAGTAACTGCGACCTTATAGAAATTCCGGTTGCGGTAAAATTTGATATTACAAAAGGTAAGAATCTCTTTTATGGCAAATTGGGGGTTTCTTCTTATATATTAACCAAAGAAAAGAACGACTACAATGCCATGATTGCTGGGCAGGAACAGAACATTCAAAAAACCTACAAAAACGGTACGAGTTTTTCCGCTGCCCAACTTAGTCTGAGTGCCGGTTATACCCAAAGTATTTCCCCGAAAATTAACCTTCGGTTAGAGCCCTACATTCAGGTGCCTTTAAAAGGTATCGGGATAGGGGCCATGCCAGTAACGAGTTCTGGTATTCACCTGATACTGATCCGCAAATAATATTTTAGGGTATTAACTGAGGGTGTTTTTCGGTCAGTTAGGATCTACTTATCGGCAGACAGAGACCAACTGATATGGCATGGGTTTGTTTCGGTCGGTCAGAGACCAACTGATAGGGCATGGGTATGTTTCGGTCGGTCAGGATCTAGCTATCGGCAAACAGGAGCCAACGGATAGGGAGATCAGCAAATAAGATTTTATATAGGGCCTCTATAACAACTGAGGATGTGTTTTTATGATCATAAAAACACATCCTCAGTTCCATAAATAAACTCCGGTATCAACCACTTGTTAAGCCTTGCCCGTAAGCCTTTTGGCCACCTTGCCTATGGTAAGCCCCTGCACCACAATGTAAAATAAAACGACGATATAAGTAATAGAAACAAACATTTCGCCGAACATATTTTTAGGCAAGGATAAAGCAAGCGCGACCGAAATGCCGCCGCGTAAGCCACCCCAGGTGAGAATAGCAATCGCATTTTTTTCGAAAGTACACCGATACTTTAAAACCGTTACGGGCAACCAAACCGAAATCAATCGTGCCAGCAGCACCACAAATATGCAGATGATTCCTAACCAAAGGTAAACCGGGGTAAAAATGATTACCAGCATTTTGAGGCCAATCAACAAAAACAGGATGGCATTCATAATTTCATCAATCACCTCCCAGATTTTATCTACGTAATCCCGGGTAACATCACTCATACTGTGGGTACGTCCTTTGTTTCCCACCAGCAATCCGGCAACTACCATGGCCAGGGGTGTCCGCTAATATGCAATTTTTCTGCAACCATATAGCCACCCATCATCACTGCCAGCGTAATCATTACTTCCACTTTGTAATTATCGATGGTTTTCATAGCCCGGTACGCCACATAACCAAGTCCTAATCCCAACAGAATACCTCCGCCGGATTCTAACACAAACATGATTAAAATATCCAATGCAGAAAGACTTTCAATCCCAACCTGAATGATCTCAAAAATGCTGAGGAACACGATAACCGCTACCCCATCATTAAAAAGACTTTCACCGCTGATTTATGTTTCAAGCGTCTTGGGGATATTGGCTTCGGTTAAAATACCCATGACTGCAATTGGATCGGTGGGAGAAATTAAGGCCCCAAACAGCAAACAGTATATAAACCCAACTTCCAACTGAAAAGCCTTGCAAAACAAAAAGACCATTCCTCCAATTAAAAAGGTGGAAATAAGTATACCTACAGTGGAAAAAGTAATGATGGTCGTTCGCTCCGTCCGGATATTCTCCATATAGATATGGATGGATCCGGCGAAAAGCAGAAAGCTCAGCATGATTTTCATCAGGACAGTAGCAAAATCAAGCTAACGGGTAAATTGAGCGGATTCTTTATACAATGCTGGAAAAAAAGAACCCACAATCACGATTATCAACGAAGAAACCTATGCAATCAACATCACCCCAATGGTGCCGGGCAACTTCAAAAACCGGAAATTGATATACTAGAAAATGACTGCTAAAAAAATGATAATTGAAAACGAATTATAAATTTCCATAGTTTATTGCTTTTTAAAAACGGCCAACTGACACAGCCATTGATCGTTGAAGAATCCCTTCGGATAAATAATACGAGGCGGGTGACCCCTTTTTTTAATTCTTCTTTTCGTTACAAATTACTATCAAATTAGCTATTGCCGGATAATTAAATTTGCAACCCACAGGGAATAACAAGGAAAAAATATAAAAAACCTCGAGCCCTAAATAGCCTGAACCTCAGGCAAAAGGAGGCCATTCTGTATATTTGTTTGTATTGAAATATCCATGTTATACCCATGGATATCAAGTGATCACCGGCAAATACCGCTTTGTTGGCTACAAAAATAGCAATTGAAAACATTTAATTTTAAATATAAAGAAGCCATTTTACACGGAATAATGTGGCTGCTTTATTTAAGTATGGTCAACGTGAACTGGGGGAGCCCTTGGTTTGATGAAGCGCTACGCCCCAACCGACCCGCTCCGCTTTCCGTGCTGAGCTTCCCCCTTATTTTTTATGTAAATGCATTCTACCTGCTGCCACAATTTTTGAGTAAAAGGAAATGGGCAATTTATTTGCTGGCTTTAGTCTTGTTTTTATGCCTGATAGAAGGTTTCAGACTTGCAATAACGTTTTTGGCGCTACAACCCGATCAGGCTTTCCTCATCTATCTGCAAAACGGGCTTTTTAGTCGGGATAGCCTGATCTTTTCTACGCCAAGCCCGGTCTGGCTCGGGTTATTGATCTCATTCTTTTATCGTTTTACCAAGGACTGGTTTATCAATAAAAACCGGATTGAGCGATTAGAAAATCAAAAAAACAGGATGATGCTCCATCAGTACCGGGCGCAGATGAACCCCCACTTTTTATTCAATAACCTCAATACCCTCGATGGACTTATGGATACCCACCCGAAAAAAGCACGGGATTATCTCCATCAATTGGCTGCACTGTACCGCTATCTTGTAATACATGCCGAGGAAGATCTTGTTACCCTTGAGGCAGAATGGGCTTTTATAAAAAACTATATTTATCTGATTGAAATACGGTTTGACGGTGCCTACCTTTTTGATTTGGAGCCTGCTACTGATGACCCGAAAGGCTGGTTAATACCGCCTGCATCGCTGCAAATGGTGTTGGAAAATGTGGTAAAACACAATAGTGCCAGCAAAGAAAAACCGCTGCAGACCTATATAAAGATAGCGGATGGCTACTTAAAAGTCAGTCATACTAAACAACCCAAAATAACGGAGGAGAAAAATGATACGGGAACCGGGCTTGCTTTGCTGAGCAAAAGATTTGAAGCTTTCACCAACCGTAAAATCGTTGTGGAAGAGGCTGCTCTTTTTACAGTAAGTCTTCCGCTTTTAAAAGCATGCAAATGAAACCTCAACTGACCATATTGTTGCTGGAAGATGAGCAGACCGCCGGGGTAAAGCTATTGGCTTTGGTAAAAAAACATTTGCCCTATACGCAAGCACTTTGGTTACGTAGTGTGGCAGAAGGCATTTCTTTTTTGAGTAAATCGCCCAACCTTGATCTTATTTTTTCAGATATTGAATTGCAGGATGGGAATGTATTCCAGGTGTTTAAAAACTTTCAACCCACCTGCCCGATCATATTCTGCACTGCCTACAGCACTTTTTATGTGGATGCTTTTCAAACCAATGGTATCGGCTACCTGCTTAAACCGTATACCGAAAAAGAGTTCCTTACCTCGGTTGAAAAATTCAATCTATTGTTCGGGGAAAGAAATCAAAACCCGGAAGATTTAGCCCTGCTTTCCAAAAATCAGGAAGCGTCGTTGAAAGAGGTTTTTGGGAAACCAAAAATAAATTTTACCATAAAAAAAGGCAATGAATTTTACCTGCTCAATGGTTACGATATTATTTATTTTAAAGCGGATGGGGATTATATACTTGCCATAGATCTTCAAGGAAAAAAACATTTACTCACACAAAGTTTACAGGAAATCATACAAAAACTTGGAAGTGATGATTTTTTCCAGATCAACCGCAGCGAAATTGTGCAACGGGCGTATGTTGCTGGTTTTGAACCCTTTATAAAAAACAGGCTTTGCATCGCGCTGAAACTGCTCAATACTTCGCTTTATACCTCCAACAGCCGTACGCCTGCCTTTAGAAAATGGATTAGCATCACATAAGGAAGCCTATAAAACATTCCCAACTGTCCCCCTATCCAGCGAGCATCCCACCCAGTTCACCGATTGTATCGCTAAAGCTTCTTTTGCATATGCTTTCTTTATGTTGAACACCAACATAAAAGCCATGGAATTAGCTATCCAACAAATTGAAAAAAAATATCCCAATGGTGTAAAGGCACTTGATGGCATCAATTTACAGATCGGGAAGGGGATGTTTGGGCTTTTAGGACCTAATGGCGCAGGTAAATCTTCGCTGATGCGTACCATTGCCACCTTGCAGGAACCCGATAAAGGAACCATTCATTTTGATGAGATGGATATCCTGCAACAGCAGTTTGCTTTCCGAAAAATGCTGGGATACCTGCCTCAGGAATTTGGGGTTTATCCGCATAGTTCAGCCGAAGACCTGTTGCATTATTTTGCCCGGCTAAAAGGAATTTCGGCTAAAAAAGACAGAAACCGTATGGTAGCCTATGTACTGGAAATCACCAACCTGTACGACGACCGTAAAAAACAGGTAATTGGATATTCGGGTGGCATGAAGCAACGATTTGGGATTGCACAGTTGCTGCTGAATCAACCTAAGGTATTGATTGTAGATGAGCCCACGGCAGGTTTAGATCCGGCGGAAAGAACCCGTTTTTTAAATGTCATCCGGAGGATCGGCCACGACAATATTGTTATTTTTTCCACCCATATTGTAGAAGATATCCGGGACATCTGCCACTCGGTTGCTATTATGAACAAAGGGAAAATATTACAGCATACCACAACGGAAGAAGCGCTGAAAAAAATAGAAGGCAAAGTATGGGCAGGATATATGTTACCCGAAGAAACCGAACAACCGAAATCTGCCTTACGACTAATCTCCAACAGTTACGATACTTCTAATCAATTGGTGGCAAGGGTTTATGGGGAAAGTGCTCCCGGTGCCGGTTTTCAACAAGTCCCTGCTGATTTGGAAGATTATTATTTCAGTTGTCTTTATGGCTTTTTACAATAATGCGATTTTATGTTTAAGACTATCTTTTTCTACGAAATAAAATATGCACTCCGGCAGCCTGCATTTTATGTGTATGCTTTTGTATTGGTTGCTTTGGGCTTTATTACAATGGCGGGCACAGCAGGTTTTTTTGATCCTGCGGCTGCAACGGATCAGGGAGTCCAAAATCTTGTGAATACACCGCTTGCTATTTATGAGATATTCTTTATGGCTAATAAACTCTTTCTTTTTTTACTCCCCTTATTTATAGGTCAAGGTTTGTATAAAGACTATCAAAGCCGAATGTACCTTATCCTGTATAGCTTTCCCCTCCGCAAAAATGCATACCTCATCGGGAAATTTATTGCTTCCTTTTTACTGGTCATCGGTATGGTACTTATCACCATGCTTGGGGTTTGGGTGGCGGAACATTTACCCGGATTAGATCCGCAAAAAATGGCCCCCGCCCAACCGTTGGCCTATGTACATGTTTTTCTTTGGTTTTTACTGCCCAACCTTTTATTACATGGTATTTTGGTATTTGGAGCCGTGCTTTGTTCCCGGAATATACTGGCTGGTTTTGGAGTAGTCATCGGCCTGATAGTATTGCAAAGTATTGTAGAGAACACTTTGTCAGCACATCCGGAATGGTTGGCCATAGCAGATCCATTTGGAGAAAATACGGTCCGCTATATTACCCAATACTGGACGGCTGAAGAACGGCAATGGCGTCCTATTCCAGGAAATGCGCTTATTTTTTGGAACCGGCTTTTTTGGAGCGTCCTCACCCTATTTATGGCAGTTCCGGTTATAGCCGGATTTCGGTTTGTACAATTTAATAAAACCATCTGGAGATCAAAATCAAAACCCCGGTCTTTTTCCGAACCCAGACACCCCATAAATCTCGCCGATATTCAATACCGGTTTGGGATAAAAGAGCAATTAAAAATTGGTATCATCCTTACTTTCCGGGCTTTTCTTTATACGATTTCTCAACCTTTGTTTCTATCCATTTCGGGGCTCGGGCTCCTGTCGATGATATTCTTACTCAACCGGGTAACACAGCAGGAAGATGCGACCTACCTGCCGGTAACACAGCTCATTATGGGGGCACCAATGCTCATATATTCCAACATTATTTTACTGCTTACTTTCCTGTATGCAGGCATCCTGTTATTCCGCGAAAGAAATGCAGGCATCCATCCGCTGACTGATTTGCTACCGGTTAAAAATCATGTATTTCTTTTATCCATGGCAACGGCCATTCTTCTGGTACAGGGCTTATTGCTTGCCTTTGGCATGGCTACCGGGATACTTTTTCAGATGAGCCAAGGATTTTATGAGTTGGAAATAGCGACCTACTCGCAATATGTATTATTTCAGTATTTGCCTGGACTTGCCATTTGGGGATTCGCTTCCCTTTTTGTGTATACCCTTGTCCCCCGTTTTTACCCTTCGCTTTTTATCCTGTTGCTCGGCTGGCTTGGATTTGGATTAGTAGCGGGTATGAACATTGTACCCACCTTTTTACTTTTCAATCAACAGGAACCGCTTTCCTATTCCGGTTTCTATGGTTTTGGAGCCGCTTTGAAACCCTTTCTTTATATCAAGCTTTTCTGGTTTGTATTTTCCATTTTTCTCCTTTTTATCACCCACTTGCTTTGGGTACGTGGAACAAGCCAATCGGCTTTGGAACGGGGGCGTTTACTTAAAAAAAGAACTAGGATTACCGACCTCATAGCCCCAATACTGCTCTCCCTGATCTTTGTTGGGGCAGGCATGGACCTGTATAAAAAACATACAGCAAATGCTGCGCTTACCCCGAATGCCCTGACAAAAAAAAATGCCAGATTCCAGCATAAATTTAGCCGCTACAAAGACAGGAAACAACCTACCATTCTGTCTTTAAAAGTAGCGCTTGATTTTTTCCCTGAAGAACAAAAATTTTCAGCCGAGGGACGGTATATCCTGCAAAATCAAACCCAACAACCTATAGATACCTTGTTGATTAAAATGGGTTTTGATGAGACTTCAACCTTTACCCTTTCAGATGCCTATGAGCTTTTACAAGCAGACGAAAAGGCTCAATTTTATATGATAAAATTATCCAATCCTTTAGCTCCGGGTGAGCAGCTAAAAATGGACTTTACCATTTGCAACAAACCCAACACTTTCTTTGAAAAATATCCAGGGGTAGTGTCCAATGGATCTTTTCTAAAACAGGATATTTTTCCAAGGTTTGGTTACCCAAATGAAATGCTTACCGATACCTCACTAGCCAAACAAGTCAACTATCAGGCAACGGATGCGCACCTTGTTGATTTTGAAGCCACCCTGAGTACGGTACCCGATCAAATAGCACTTGCCCCTGGAACCCTGCAAAAAAAATGGATCGAAAAAGGGCGGGTTTATTTCCACTACAAAACGGAAGCACCGGTAAAATTTGCTTTCTCTTTTCATTCAGGAGCGTATACCCATTATAAAACCCAATGGCAGCATACCCATATACATATTTATTCCCTGCCACAGCATGGGTTTAACCTGACCCAAATGAGCGAAGGCCTGAAAGCCGCATTGGCCTTCAATACCAAATATTTTGGCCCGTTTTTACACAAGGAAATCAGCATCGTGGAATTTCCGAGTGCTCAAGGCAGTTATGCCACGCTTTTTGGCAACCTGATGCCCATTTCAGAAACCCGCTTTCTTGCCAATACCCGGGACACCCTGAAAATTAATTTGCCCTTTTATGTAGCGGCCCATGAGCTTACACATCATTGGTGGGGTAACCAATTGATGCCGGCCAATACTGCAGGTGCCACAATGCTTACAGAAAGCATTACAGAATACATCAGTTTAAAAATTTATGCCAGGCAGTTCGGGCAAAAGAAAGCGACTCTCTTTTTGCAAAAGCAACATCAACGCTACTTTGGCGGGATATTGGCATCCCAAAAAGCAGAATCCCCGCTGAGCGAAGTTTTGCCGGAGGAATCGGATATCGCTTATGGTAAAGGCGCCATTGCCTTCTATGCCCTTTTTCATTATACAAAACCCGATTCGGGAGAAATATGGTTGAATGATTTTTTACAGGAGCACCGGAAAAAAGCGCCTCCTTATCCCACCCCCTCAGCGTTTTTAGGGTATTTAAAAAACAAAATACCCCTCCATTTGCAGCCTTTTCTGGAAGACTATTTCCATAAAACCATTGTTTGGAATATCAAGATCGATTCTGCTTATCTCGAAAAGAAAACGGATTTAAAAGATCAGCTTCAAGGAAAGATTACGCTGACCAAAACCAACAGGAACCACAAAGATTCCTCCAAACCTGCCATAGCAGATTGGGTGGAAATAGCTGGATATAATAAACAGGATGCGTTGGTTTTTACTAAAAAAATATGGCTGCAAAAAGAACATACTGCTTTCCAAATGGAGCTACCCGTAGGAGTAAAAAAAATCGTTATTGACCCGAATCTCCTTTTGCTGGAAATAAATAGAAAAGATAATTTGTGGTACTTTTAGTATCTTACAAACGGATATATTATACCAAGAGCAAAATCCCAGTATAAAGAATTACAGTCGTTTTCAGCCATCTTGGAGATAAATTGTACTTAATAATGGCATGGTTTTAATTTCTGCAGTTAAAAATCCTTTTTATGAACATACCAAATGTTGATCTTAGAATATTTAACCAAGGCTCCAAATGCAATAAAAAATTACTTGTTGAAGAGGTTCATTTTTTAACCTTAAAAGCCAAAAGTTTTCATCTTGAATTAATTGGAAAATCATTCCATTTGACGCTTAACTTGAAAAGTTACCGGAAAAATCCTGATCCTGCCAGACAACGAGGCTTTTGTGAATTTGAAAGCAAAAATGGCAAGATTAATAAAACATCGAATCTGAAAGAATTTTATCCCAATTGTCAGAATGTGGCAGCTAATAACCCAATTGCAGAGGGATATCCGAAGAATGTATCTGTAAATATCTTACCCGAATTTTCTCACAAACCATTAAGTTTTTTTAGTAATTTTAAAAATTACTTGCTGATGGCAAGCAGAAGTTTACAATTTTCCGCGGATCCAAAGATTATCCATTACCCGTCAAGTATTCTCTTTTCCGAACAATACAATCACCTTCGCCTGATTACTTAATCTATGATTAGCATAATCACTTAAGTTGTATACTACATCCGACTTCTTGCTTCTTATAACCTTCCCTGTAAATATCTACCTAACCATTTAAATATGTAGCAATGAACCAAAGTTCTAAAAAACCAAATCTATTTCGTAAAAAAAAGATTGTCCGTTTTTTTATTGACAGAAAAAAAATATTCATTGAACGCTCTTATTTTCTGGGCAGCAAGATGAGTAAATTCTTTATAAATCTTGGCTATCTGGTTGCCACGTCGGCATTTTTCAAGAAAAATAAGGATGTATTTAATAGTTCAAAGAAATCCCTCTATAATTATTTAGCTTCCGATTACCAACTTGGTGAAATAGAAATGACATACTTGGAATTTGGTGTTTACAAAGGCTCAACCTTTGAGTACTGGCTCCATCAAAATAGTAATCCGAATTCTATTTTTACTGGATTTGATACTTTTTCAGGTTTACCAGAGGACTGGGGCCATATTCCAAAAGGTCACTTCGACACAAGGGGTAATATGCCCCATTTTGATGATCAACGATACCAATTTAAAAAAGGGCTTTTTAGCGAATCTCTTCCCCCATTCATTCTCTCAAATCAGGATTTATTAAAAAAGAAATTAGTTATCCATCTTGATGCAGATTTGTACTCCTCCACCCTTTTTGTTTTGGTAAGTTTATCCAGCTACATAAAACAAGGTGATGTCCTCATTTTTGATGAGTTCTTTTCCGTTTTAAATGCCTCAACCGAATTTCGTGCTTTTATGGATTTTCTTACCATTAACCCTCTAAAATACAAGGTTATAGGTACCACTACTGAACAGTGCGCTATCCTAATCGAATAGGGCAGGTTTAGCTTGGACTTATTAGCATCTGCTTCATTTGGTTAAATTTTGTAAGTAATTAATTAGCCATTTAAGAAAGAGTATAATGGATAAGTTATCATATATCCAACGCTTTATTACAGCAGTTTCAGCTTTCTATTTACCTGCCCGATTTCTTTGGAATATGAATGCGTTTGGGTAGATGCAATGCATTACAAAAAACACTTTTTTTTTGCAAAAATACTTCACCGCTACTTGCTTACAGGTTTTCTACTGTACCAAACGGTTTAGAGTAAACCCCCTCTAATTAGCATTTTACCCCCCAACCATTTTGACATTCCTTCTTTTTGCGCTGATGGGGCGCAAAAAGAATCTGTATGATGCTTATCTTTACTTTTTTGAGACTAATAAATTATTTGCTATGAGCATACCGGTTGTTGATCTTGCCCAATTTACACGAGGCAGCGTAGAGGAAAGAAGGGCTTTTGTGGCAGACCTTGGCAAAGCCTATGAGGAAGTTGGCTTTGTGGCTGTGAAAAACCATGGTA
>JBBQXO010000029.1:0-39788 GCA_038209595.1 Chitinophagales bacterium | reverse complement strand
GGCGTGCCATTGAGTATCCCGTTTTTTTGCTCGATATATTCACTCCATTTCATAATTTTTGATTTTTTTCATAAAATTCAAGCAACAAGAAGAACGGTTTATATTTTCAGTTAAAACAAATTTAATTGTATCAGTTATCTTAAATGATGGATCTTCGGTACCAACTTTTTGGTAATCCTATCTCCCAATACCCACCATCACCCCACCACCCAACTTATCAACAAGTTTTCCCTTCTACAAGTTACCCATCGGCTGTTTTAAGGCTTTTGACTACTTTGCAACACTATGGGAATGACTGAGGAACTGATAACATACCTTTCAAACAGATCAAAGATTGAATTGGACAGAGCGTTGAATTATGCCTACAAAATTGATGATTATTTTGAAGTGTTGATGACAGATACAAATAGAATATCTGCAGAAATGCCTAGCGAAAGCAGCAAAAAAGAATACAAAATAAATATCTCATTTGTCAAAAAAAAGATTTCATCAACCTGTACCTGTCCCGCATTTGCAAAAGACCGTATTTGTAAGCATATTCATACCGCTATTGCAGATCATCTTTCTTTTGAATGGTCATTAGATGTAGATTCTGATGACGAAATCAATGCCATTCAGATTTTAGAATGGGCGGTGGAAGGATCGCTCCATGCAGAGTTTGAGGGAAAAGACATTTCCGATTCGGGAGAGCTTGAAATAACGGGGGATTACAAGGAAGGCAAAGACGGCTGGATTGAAATAATAGAAACACCCGAGCAAATCTATTTTAATTATCAGTATGGCTTTGATATACCCTTCCCATCTGTAAAAGATAAAAGGGCACTCGTAAAAGTAAAGGAGGATATAATTGCCCGATATTGGCATTACAAGTTTCCTGTCGGAGCTAAGAAGTCTTATGATGTTGAGATTAAGTTTGATGGCGATAAATTATTTGAGTTCAGGTGTTCCTGTGGCACAAAACCAGCCTGTAAGCATGTTGGGGCCATGCTTGGAAAATTAGAGTCTTCTAATTTCGGGTATTTTGCGCAGTGTAAAAACTTCGACAAGGAAAAGAACGAACTGCTTGCCCTGTATGGCTTAAGTTTACAAGACCCGGAAGCTGCGGACTTTTCATTTCCAATTGAATATGGTATTTTAAAAATGGAAATACCACATTGGGCGGTACAAATATCAGATTCCAAAGCAGTAGAAAAGCTTGCTGTCGCCCTGCTGCCGCCTCAGAAAAAAGCGGCTTTTGCAAGACCAAAACCGGCTAAAGATGTTATACTGGATTTTGAAATAGGATTTTTACTAAACCTTACCGGCAGCCGGCTTGGTATAATGGACTATGAATTGGAGGTGGTAAAAATATTGCCTCCAAAAACCAATGGCCAATTGAGGATTTCTAAAATGGA
The DNA here is from genome assembly GCA_038209595.1 of Chitinophagales bacterium. Lineage (GTDB taxonomy): Bacteria > Bacteroidota > Bacteroidia > Chitinophagales > Chitinophagaceae > Phnomibacter. The sequence goes on along the minus strand of JBBQXO010000029.1, from coordinate 38,394 downwards.
TACCCATCAAGAGCTACATTGGCCTTTGTTGAGCGCCTTGCCCGATGAATTGTATGCAATTGCACACAGTCTTACAAAGCCCGCACTTGAAAAATATGCAATAGAAAATCTGGGTTTAGGTAGCGTAGGCTATTACGCTAAGTGGTCCCATTTGACAGATAGAATGATTACAGGAGTAGAAAAGTTTTACAGGAGTCAATTGCGGCAAATCTGGCCCATTTTAGTTAAACATCCCCATTTTTATATGTTGCCTGCGGGGCGATTCGCAGCAGCCAATATTGTTCCGGCAAAGGCCATTTTACCCTTTTTGGAGGTGATACCACAGATGGATATGAATGACAGATTCATAACCCTCAGGCTGACTACCAATTTAACAGAATTGCAAGCGGATGATCTTTTAAACGAAGCACAGGAAAACGGCAACGATGAACTCGATGTATCTGAAGAAAAGCCGGTAATAAAAGACTTGGCTCCCGGCGTTTGGGAATGGCAGCATAACTTTTTTTACATTAGTCAACACAATCAAATTGCTTTGCCGGCAAGCGATAAAGACGAAGAGTGGTTTACCCTGTTGCCCGGTGGATTAAAACGCATACCGATACAGCAAAAGCAGGATGTAATTAAAACATTGATTCCGGTGCTTGAACAGCGTGCAGGAAAAACTTTTAAGGTGCCGGACGCCCTTATGGTAAAAAGAATATTGGCACATCCCGAGCCAAGGATTGTGGTTTCTGAATACATGGAAAAATACCTGATGTTGATGCCGCAATTTACCTACGACGGACATTTGGTTGATTTCAACCGAAATGAAACCGAAATATGGCTTCAACCTGAAGAAATCGCAACCAATGCTACGGAGGAAGCAACGGAAGCAGGTGCTCCAAAGCAAATGATTATACCACGGGAAACGGCTACAGAAATGGCTTTTTATGAAAGCCTGCGCAGCCTGCACCCAACCTTCAATCGTCAATTGCAAAACGATTTTTATTACGTTCCTTTCGATCAGGTAATGCAGGGCCAATGGTTTATTAAAACCCTTCATAAACTGTCGGACGATAATGTACCGGTATATGGTATTGACAAACTAAAAAAGTTTAAATACAGTGCCCTGAAGCCAAAGTGGGAAATGAAGACCGGAAGTCAAACGGATTGGTTTGACGTGAAAATTGAAGTGAAATTCGGAGAAGAAATCATTCCGCTAAAAACCATTAGAAAGGCTTTTGCAAGCGGACAACAGGTAATTATGCTCAATGATAACAGCCTTGGCGTATTACCCGATGAATGGTTGAAACAATATGGGGTTTTGCTAAAAATGGGACAGGAAAAGGAGCCGGGTACCATCAGGCTGAGTAAATTGCACTACACGCTTATTGAGGCGTTGCACGAAGAAATAGACGATGAAAAAGTACTGGCCGAATTGGAAGATAAAAAGCAACGACTGCTAGGGATTGATAAGGTAAAAAAAGCAGTGATACCGAAAGATATAAAGGCAAGCTTACGACCTTACCAAACAAGCGGATTTTTATGGATGAACACGCTGGAACAAATGGGTTGGGGTGGCTGCCTTGCCGATGATATGGGATTGGGTAAAACCCTGCAAACCATAACTTTTTTACAACACCTGAAAAAGCAATATCCCCAAAGTACCCATTTGGTTGTGTGCCCCACTTCGCTATTGTACAATTGGGAAAATGAGCTGCGCAAGTTTGCCCCTAAATTAAAATTTTGGGTGCATTACGGCGTAATCAGGCAATTGGATGAAGATAATTTTAAGGAGCACGATATCATTCTTACAAGCTATGGATTGGTGCGCTCCGATATTGAATTACTGAAATCATTTTCGTGGCATTATCTTATTTTGGATGAAAGCCAGGCCATTAAAAACCCCGATGCGCTTACCACCCGTGCCCTGCATTTAATACCGGCTAAAAACAGGTTGATATTAAGCGGCACGCCTCTTCAAAACAACACGTATGACTTATATGCACAGTTTAATTTTTTGAATCCGGGCATGCTCGGCAGCCGCGAATTTTTCAGGGAAGAATTTGCCAACCCAATAGATAAGAGCCGGGATAAACATAAAGCGGATACCCTGCGCCGGATATTGCATCCCTTTATGCTACGCCGCACCAAGGCGCAGGTAGCACCCGATCTGCCGGCCAAAACAGAAAGCATTCTTTGGTGCGATATGCCCAAAGAGCAACAGCAGGTGTACGATGCGTACAAATTGAAATACCGTCAGGCACTTATGCAAAAAATTGATGAATTCGGCATGGGCAAAGCGGGAATGCTGATTATCGAAGGACTTTTACGGTTACGCCAAATATGCAATAGCCCAAAGCTGTTGAAAGACAAGGATTATCCTACCCTTGCTAGTGCCAAGATTGAGGAATTAATGCGGGAGATCCATGAAAACACCGGAGGGCATAAAATGCTTATATTTAGCCAGTTTACTGAAATGCTTCACCTGATAGAAAATGAACTTAAACTTGCCAAAATTGGATACGCTTACCTTGATGGAAGTACCCCTGCTGTAAAACGCAAGGAGGCTGTAGAAAAATTTCAGGGAGAAGAAAACGTCAGGGTATTCCTTATTTCGCTGAAGGCAGGCGGTGTAGGGCTTAACCTTACGGCTGCCGACTATGTGTACCTTGTGGATCCATGGTGGAACCCGGCTGCTGAGCAACAGGCCATTGACCGTACCCACAGAATAGGACAGACGCAAAAAATATTTGCCTATAAAATGATCTGTAGAAATACGGTGGAAGAAAAAATTCTTGAATTACAAAATAAAAAAAGAAAGTTAGCCGGAGATTTGATAGGAGAAGACGAAGCCGTGGCTAAAAATCTAACCAAAGATGATATCGCATTTTTGTTCAGTTAAATAATTACCTGCACTCCTTTTTCCGCTCCATTTGGCATTTGCGGGTTGCAATATATTTTGGTAAAAAGCAAGGCAATCACCAAAGTGTTTTTTAGGGGAAAATGTATTGTTGAAAGCAGCGAAACAGCCGTTACTATAAGGTATCTGATTGGTTTAAATATGTTGCGAAACAGTACTATTGGGTTCAAAATTCATTATACCTCCAAATACCTGAATGATCGTATCAAAAGCCTCCTCTTTTGAATCATTCACCCCGAAGCCATATTAACAGAGCAATGCTCTTCCAACCAAATTTTAAGTGCTTTAAAATCTATGGCGCCGGTAGAAATCCCGATGATGGTTTCATAGGCATCGTCTTGTGAGGCATTCAGCCTATTGCCATAATCCAAAAGCAAGGCCACCATAGCGGTAAAGCCGGTGCGTTTATTCCCATCCACAAAGGGATGGTTTACAATCAAACTTTCGGCGAGGGCTGCTGCTTTGGAAAATGCTTCCGGGTACAAGTCCTCCCCTCCAAATGTTTGGAATGGACGTGCAATGGCACTGTGCAGCAAGCCCATATCGCGTACCCCTTTACCTCCTCCAAACCTTTCAATGGATGCATTATGAATCCACAAGATATCCTCGATCAAGATCATTATTGAGCAAGTTTTTGCATGGTTTCCGGGTAAGAAGCAAAAATGTCTTCCGCATGTTTGGATAGTTGAATTGATTTTTCAGGACTTTCCTTTTTTTGCAGCATATTCCAAACCAGTGAAAGTAATTTTTTATCCTTTGTTTGCTCCACTAATGTAAGGATACTCGCTTTTAAAGACTCCGTTGAAACACTAAAGTCTTCCACAGGCTCCTTGACGACATTTATCTCCTCTTGTGTTTTTTGTTGGTCTGCCATTTTACTTTTCTTTCAAAATTACACATATTTTTTGTTGCCTCCCCACAGCAGCTTGCCCGCAACTGCAACCCGGCCATTTTTGTTGCTGATGATTCACTTTTCGTTTTGCTGACCTTGCCCTGTTTGTACCATACAAAGCATGAGCAAGAAATACCTCTGATTTTATAAAATCAGTATAAAGCCTGGAATACGGATATTATCGTACCCACTACCCTTATTTAGCAAACACGGTGCAGTAAAAGGCTAACCATTGCAAAATTCGCTTTTACCGGCTTACCCAATGGCAAAATGCAACAGACAGCTTACCTTTGCGCTTTCATTCAGTTAGCCACGATGGCGCCTTTGTTTGACAACTTCACAATCGGGCTCCCTGAAAGCTTCGGATTCTTATTTCCGGGGTCTTAAAAAAATATACAGCTACTAATATCATGGAAAAGAAAATCAATAGTGCGCTTATTTCTGTTTTTTATAAAGATGGATTGGAAACCCTCGTTCCTACCCTGCATGAGCTCGGGATTACACTGTACAGCACCGGAGGCACACAGGCTTTTATTGAAAAACTAGGCATCCCCGTTATACCAGTGGAGGATCTTACAAGTTATCCCAGCATTTTGGGTGGGCGGGTAAAAACATTGCATCCATCCGTATTTGGTGGTATTCTTGGCAAAAGAAGTGATACCACGCACCTCGCAGAAATGCAGGAGTATAAAATCCCGGAAATAGATCTCGTTATTGTTGACCTCTACCCTTTTGAGGAAACAGTAGCCACAACCAAGGAAGAAGCAGCAATTATTGAAAAAATTGATATAGGCGGACCTTCCATGATTCGCGCTGCAGCCAAAAACCATACCGATTGCGTGGTGCTTGCCTCCAAAGACGATTATAGCGTTTTGAACAATATGCTGATTGCCCAAAAGGGAACCACTACACCCGAACAGCGCAGAAACTTCGCGGCAAAAGCCTTTGAAATAGTAGCGCAATATGATGTAGCCATAAGCCGCTGGTTCAACCCTACCAGTGCAAACTATTTCCAAACAAGCACGGCTTTACCCAACAGCCTCCGTTATGGGGAAAATCCGCATCAAAGCGCCCGTTATTTTGGCAACCTCAACGAACTGTTTACGCAGCTCAATGGCAAAGAATTAAGCTACAACAACTTGGTGGATATAGACGCCGCCATGCAAATTATAAAGGAGTTTCAGGATCCTGTTTTTGCAGTGATCAAGCATACCAATGTGTGCGGTATTGCCAGCCGGCATAGCATGCTGGAAAGCTGGAAGGCGGCATTGGCAGGCGACCCGGAAAGCGCTTTTGGTGGCGTTTTAATTAGTAATGGAACCATAGAGGCCGACACCGCAGAAGCCATCAACGAAATCTTTTTTGAAGTGCTGATCGCACCCATTTTCACCGACGAAGCCCTCGTCATTTTAAAAAGTAAAAAGAACCGTATCCTGTTGAGTATGAACAAACACCTTGGCGCTACCACTACTTATCGGTCGCTGCTCAATGGCGTATTGACGCAGCAAAGCGATGAAGACAATTTTGCCGAATGGAAAGAAACCGGTGGCCGCGAAACCACTCAACCCGAAAAAGAAGATCTTGCTTTTGCCAATATTGTAGGCAAGCACCTGAAAAGCAATGCCATTGCTCTTGTAAAAAACAAGCAACTGATTGGAAAAGGCTGTGGACAAACAAGCCGCATTGATGCGCTGCGCCATGCCCTCGAAAAAGCAAGACAATTTGAATTTGACCTCAACGGTGCGGTATTGTCAAGCGATGCTTTTTTCCCTTTTGATGATTGTGTAAAAATTGCCCACGAAGCGGGTATTGTCGCCTTCATACAACCCGGAGGTTCCATCCGGGATAAAGACAGCATTGATTACTGTACCAAAAACGGATTGGCCATGGTATTGACCGGGATGAGACATTTCAGGCATTAGAAATAACTAAAAAAGTAAAGGAAGCGCACTGCACAAAAAGAAGCATCAGGTAAGTTACCGAATCAATGAAAACTTTAGAATTTTCTAAATTAGGAGGGTTCGAATAAGGGAATACATTTTCCGTGCATATAATTGGTACAGGTTAATAATCCACTATCAATTACTTAGATCAACATTTATTTGGCCGGACTTTTCAAATAGTTTCTTATAATCCTGATAGTAGTCAAAACGCTTGTGATCAACAGAAAGAAAAAGACGAAATTTCTGCCTTGAAAAAGACTTTCTTTCAAAAAGTTTGTCATGGATAATATAAGCCCCACCGTGGCGAATATTCCGAGCAGGCCAAAAATTATGGTTTGCTTTCTTGTGGGAGTATCCATCCACGTTTTATTATTCATTGCCAATTTGTTTGTGGTTTTTTTTGTTTGGTTGCTCCCGCCTCATGCGGGATGCTTTTTTTTTGTTTGTAGTTTTTTTTGTTTGTGGTTTGTGGTTTTATTTGTTTGTGGTTTATGGTTTGTGGTTTGGTTGCTCCCGCCCCATGCGGGATGGTTTCCTTTGTTTGGTTGCTCCCACCCTATGCGGGATGGTTTTTTTATTTATGGTTTAGTATTTATGATTCCGGTTCGCGGCGTATTTTTTTGTTTGCGTAGCGCTCTGGAACCTGTCTGCCGATAGGTAGGTTTTCCCCACTAGTGTCGTCACTCCGAGGAACGAGGAGTCTACCCTCGCCCAAAGATTTGGCGTGATCAGCGTTTTTTTGTTTTTTGTTTTTTGTTTATTATTTATGATTCCGGTTCGCGGCGTATTTTTTTTACGTAGCGCTTTGGAACCTGTCTGCCGATAGGTAGATTTGCCCCTCCGGTGTCGTCACTCCGAGGAACGAGGAGTCTGCCCTCGCCCAAAGATTTGGCGTGATCAGCGTTTTTTTGTTTTTTGTTTACTGTTTACTGTTTATGATTCCGGTTCGCGGCGTATTTTTTTTACGTAGCGCTTTGGAACCAGTCTGCCGATAGGTAGATTTGCCCCTCCGGTGTCGTCACTCCGAGGAACGAGGAGTCTGCCCTCGCCCAAAGTCATGGCTTCGTCTGCGCTTTTTTTTCTTTAGTTTGTGGCTTTTTTTGTTTGGTTACTCCCGCCTCATGCGGGATGGTTTGGTTACTCCCGCCTCATGCGGGATGGTTTGGTTACTCCCGCCCCATGCGAGATGGTTTTATTTGTTTTGGAACCTGTCTGCCTTTTCCCGTTTTACCTTTTGCCTTTTCTCGTTTTACCGTCTGCCTTTTGACGTTTGCCGTCTGCCTTTTCCCGTTTTGCCGTTTTGCCGTTTGCCGTCTGCCTTTTCCCGTTTTGCCGTGTGCCTTTTTACGTTTGCCGTGTGCCTTTTTACGTTTTGCTTATCACCAAATGCTCCTTTAAAAGAAAGGTACTGGTAAAACAGAATATTTGCTATAAAAATTGATACTAACCTAGATCGTTAATCCTGCCAGGGTCTTTTGCCCGGATTGGGAATTTTTCCATCGAGCCATTGCTGCACAATAGATTCCTGCCCGGGGCGCATGGCCAATTGATTTTGATCGAGATCGTAAATTACAAAAGCGATCAGGTGATAGCCATCGCGGTTTACTTTTGCAGGCATATATTGACGAACTGTTTTTTCAAAAAAACCAAGTACCCTTATTTTGGCACCTACACTTTCGTAGCCGCTTTCCACCTGTCCGCTCACCCATAGCTTACCGCCATCATTGAGCGCAATCAAATAATAAGGCTTTCTGTTGTAGCCCGGCACCACCTGCTCTATGGTTCCATTACAGGCAGCAATTTTTCCATACCAATCAGCCGGATTATTCTGTATTTCAGCAAGGGTCTGACTTGTAAAATTTACCGGGCAATGCTTTTGTGCAAGCCCCTGTACCGTCATCATCACTAAAAACAATCCTATCCAGCCTCCGCAAAACTTTTTCATAACATTTTTTTAACTTATCTCTCGGAAACTTCAGATTTATTTAAAGCATTATCCCGTTCCATATCAATAATCCAGTCTTTTCTTTTCAATTCGAAATTGGTGCCAAGGTACAAACGCCGCACCTGTTCATCATCTGCTAACTCATTAGCGGTGCCATGTTTAAAAATGCTGCCGTCAATCAACAAGTAAGCCCGGTCGCAGATACTCAACGTTTCATTTACATTGTGGTCGGTAATCAGTATCCCAATATTTCGGTACTTCAGCCTTGCTACCACCGTTTGAATGTCTTCTACTGCAATAGGGTCCACCCCGGCAAATGGTTCATCGAGTAAAATAAACTTAGGATCCACCGCAAGTGCCCTTGCTATCTCAGTCCGGCGGCGCTCTCCCCCACTCAGGCTGTCTCCATTATTCTTCCGCACATGATGCAGGTTAAACTCATCAAGTAGTCCTTCCATTTTTTTCATCCTTTCGCTCTTGGTAAGCTTGGTCATTTCCAATACTGCCAGCAGGTTATCTTCCACACTCAGCGTACGGAAAACGCTTGCTTCCTGTGGCAAATAGCCCAAACCCATTTTTGCCCTTTTATACATGGGCAGCCGGGTTATATTCTGATCATTCAGGTAAACAGTGCCTGCATCCGGCCTTATCAAACCCACCACCATGTAAAAAGTGGTGGTTTTGCCCGCACCATTGGGTCCTAGCAATCCTACAATCTCACCCTGTGCTACCTGTACACTTACTTTGTTAACTACCGTACGGCCATTATAGGTTTTCACCAACTCATTTGTAGTAATGATTAAACTCAAAATATCTTGTTTTTACAAAAATAGGGAGTGAGCCATTGTCTCCTCACTGCTTTGTGGAAGATTAACGCAATCCTATTGAAAAATCGTATGCAAAAACAGAGAATTGGCAGAGGTTTTAACCGAAATAAACAAACTTGGCTATGGGGCGTTACTTTTGCCAGCAATTACAGCAATAATATAAGATGAAAGTAACCGATCATATAAATAATGCCAACGGCAAAACCCTGTTTAGTTTTGAAGTGCTTCCTCCTTTAAAGGGAAAAACCATCGAAACATTGTACAATCACCTCGATCCCTTGATGGAGTTCAAACCCCCATGGATCAATGTGACGTATCACCGCGCCGAAACCATGTTTAAAAAAAGGAACGATGGCGGGTTTGATAAAGTGGAAGTGCGCAAACGACCCGGTACCGTGGGCATTTGTGCTGCCATTCGCAACCACTACAATGTGGATACCGTTCCCCACCTCATTTGTGGCGGATTTAGCAGACAGGAAACAGAAAACGCCCTGATTGATCTCCATTTCCTTGGAATTGACAACGTGTTGGTACTACGCGGAGATGCCGAGAAAAACGAACCAAGCTTTTTGCCACACAAAGATGGCCACGGCTACGCTACTGATTTACTGAAGCAGGTGGTAAATCTCAACCACGGCATATATTTGGAAGATGATATCCTCAATGGCAGCAAAACACAGTTCTGTATTGGTGTTTCCGGTTATCCCGAAAAACATTTTGAAGCACCCAATCTTGAAATAGATATAAATTACCTGAAAGCCAAAATAGACGGGGGAGCAGATTATATCATGACTCAAATGTTTTTTGACAACAGCAAATTTTTCAACTTTGTTAAAATATGCCGGGAAGCAGGTATTACCGTTCCTATCATCCCAGGTTTAAAACCCCTGACCACCAAAAAGCAGCTCAATGTATTGCCCCGTATTTTTCATGTAGATATACCCACTGAATTAAGTCTTGAGGTAATGAAGTGTAAAACTGATGAAGAAGTGCAAGAGGTGGGAACAGAATGGTTGATTGCGCAAAGCAAGGAGTTGAAAGAGTTCGGGGTGGAAGTGCTGCACTATTATACCCTTGGCAAACCAACTGTAATCAGGAATGTGGTTGAGAAAATAGCGTAAATAAGGGTTTAATTACGGTTAAATACGAAAATAAAAGGCTTTTCTTCCCGGGTTTTTAAATGCGTTATTACCTTATCGCTTTTGCGGTAAACCTTATAGCGATTTACATCAAAAACTTCGCAAACAGCCGCTACGTTGCGAATGTCTTCTATTTTATTGAGTACATTATTCAACCAGTGCATTTCGGCTTCCAACAACTCTGGCGTAATCCCGGCGGTTCTAGTTACCACCATTAAATCCCTGCTTGTTTTATTTTTCATCCTGTAAATTTACCAGCGTTATATAAATGGGACTGTAAATTTCAGGCTGTTTTCAAAGCAAGCCTTGCCTTGTTTAATAGCCAGACATACCTGAATTAGCTTTACATCCACAGTTTTTTCCAAATGGCTTTTTACTTACAGAGCAAGCAGATGCCATAAAGACAACGAATAACAGGAGCAGAACCAATTTGTTTATTTTCATTTTCATAAAATAATGTCGAAATTGCAAATATTGCATAACTAATAACACCTAAAAAGGGGTAACTATTGTTTGATAAATGACAAATTACATAAAAAAATTTTAATAGCCCCGTTAGATTGGGGATTAGGGCATGCCACCCGGTGTATTCCTGTCATTAATGGGCTGCTTCAAAAGGGTGTGGAGGTTTGTATTGCCACTTCGGGTGCTCCCGAAAAATTGCTGAAAGCGGAATACCCCCAATTGAAATTCTTGCATCTTCCCGGTTATGGTATTTACTATGGTAAAAATGGGGTAATGTGGCAGTTGCTTCGGCAAATTCCGGGTATACGGCGCCATATATGGACCGAACATGCCTGGCTGCAACAGACCATCCGACAGCATGGCTTTCATGGCGTCATTTCCGACAATCGCTATGGACTCTGCAGCAGCCGTATCCCTTCCGTGCTCATAAGCCATCAGCTCAACCTGCAACTGCCTTCGTGGAGCAGGATAGCTCGTCCACTTGTACAAAAAGTACTATACCAGCAAATTGCTCCTTTTGGGGAATGTTGGGTACCCGATCAGGCTTCGGAGGCCGATTCGCTGGCAGGCCGGCTAAGCCATCCAAAAAAATTGCCAGATATACCTCTTCATTATTTAGGCTGGCTAAGCCGGTTTAAACAACCAGAAAACCCACCCCCCCGCGAAAATGCATTATTGATTTGCCTTTCGGGGCCTGAACCGCAGCGAAGTTTACTCGAAGCCCAAATCATGATGCAAATCAACGAGATTGACCAACCGGTTTGGCTCGTACGGGGTCTCCCCGGCGAACCGGTATTGCCCCCCGTGCCGGCACATGTAACTGTTTACAACCATCTGCCTTCCGCCCAATTACAGGAGCTTATGCTACGTTGCAGCCTTTTGGTTTGCCGCAGCGGTTACAGCAGCCTGATGGATGCATTCAGCCTGCAAACACCGATAGTCTGCGTACCAACCCCCGGCCAAACAGAACAGGAATACCTTGCCCAAAGGCTCGAACAAAAGGGATGGGCGCCTATGCAAAACCAGGATACCCTGAACTTAAAAGCTTTAGTGGAAAACGGTAAAAAGCAGGGGCAAAATAAACAGCGGGAAGTTCCGGTTTCGCAGCTATCCGAAAATTTAGATCGGTGGTTGAAATGCTTTTAGCAAGGCTACCAGGCCAAATCATCATCAGATTTGGGTCTGGGTGTTTTGAAGGCTTCCCGGGATTTTAATTTTTCGAGCTGCCTTTCCAGCAACAGCGCGGCAATCAATTCAGCCGCATCGGTTCCCGCATATTCCCCAAGAGCAGAGCGTATTTTTTCTTCAGATACATCAAGCCGGTACAGCATTTGAACCAGCGCGTTGAAATCATGCTCCAGCAGCGCATTTACAGCCTCCACCAGTTCTCTATACCATTCAGGGCTGCTCACCACCGCCTCTTCGTTCGCATTACTCAGCAGCCAAATGGTGTCTTGTGCATTCATGTGTGTATTTTTTAGTTTGTATCTGCATCTGCAGACACTATTTTATATTTTTCACAACTGTCCCACCTTATGCGGTTATAGAACCTTCCTGTTGGCAAGCAGGTCCCTTAATGATTCTGTGCGCTGCCTGCCCTGTCTATCGGTAGGTTAGCTTTCGGTAGTCAGCGTTGTACCGCTACTCGTGGGGATTTTACGTATATTTTTCTATTACCCCCAGCCCAAACAGGGCAAAATCGTACTTCACGGGATCCTTTGGATCGAGCCTGCGTAAATGAGCAGTCAGATCCAGCGCCGCCTGCCAGTCAGGTTGCTTTCGGGCCATCAGTCCAAAGCGTTTAGCTACCCTTGCTACATGTAAATCTATCGGGCAAACCAACTGTGCCGGCTTTATTTTTTTCCAGATGCCAAAATCCACACCTGCTTTATCCCGTCGTACCATCCATCGCAAATACATGTTCAGCCGCTTACAACTGCTGTTCTGCAAAGGACTGCTGATGTGCTTTTGGGTACGTCGCAAATGTTCCCCTTCAAAAAAATAAGATTTAAACCCAATCAAGGCTTTTTCAATGGTTTCATCCCCCTTTTCAAGTCCCCTTACAAAAGCGGTTTCCAACGACGGATCGCTTTGGTAATGCTGTTTCAAAAAGGCTATAAAATAATACAAATCGTCAGGGGTAAAGGTGCGGTGCTTGAATCCTAACAACCGCTTCAGATCTGCATCGCTATGTCCAATGATAAAATCATGAGGAGCCATATCCATGGCCTGCATCAGTTCCCTCGACTTTTGGATGATGGTGGTACGGTTGCCCCAGGCAAAAATGGCTGCAAACAGCCCGGCAATTTCAATATCCTGTGGCCGGGTAAAAAGGTGCGGAATACAAACAGGATCTGCCGCAATAAAGGAGGGCTGATTGTACATCCTTACCTTTTCATCAAAAAACTGCTTTAAATCTTCCGGCATGCTTTCAGTCCCCGATTATGCGGCAGGTATTCTGCTGCGTATCAAGCAAAAGTAAGCCATTGGTATTGGCTAATATCGTTACTTTTCCATTTTTAAAATCCAGCCTTTGCAATCGCTGTCGGGGACATAAATTTCAATTATAGCACTGCTATAGGTATCCTGTATTTTTATACTTTTTTGTGATTTAAAGCGCATAATAATGAACACATTATCAAAGGGCGACTTGAAAAACTAAACACACAAGACCTGCCAATTTTATAATAACAGCGTTTACTTCTGAAAATAAAGCTTTTATAAAATTGACCCGGCCCCTCATTCTCCGGCATTTTCAAATATATCCTAAAGTCAATCTGAGATGGACTGCAATGCAATAGTTCATTTCCTTCAAAAAGTTTTAAAAACGTATATTGAATAATCCCCACTGACGCATCCGCATCTTTTACAATGGTACTTACTCACCTTTACAGGTTTTTAAAATAGCGTTTAATATCTGTTCAAAAGCTTGTTTATCTCACACACCGCTTTTCAAAAAAATTCTATCTTTTAATTTCTTTGGTTGCGAGCATACAGCAGTAGTTCCCGGTGAATAGGTGGTTGTCTGCATTCCTATTTTTAAGAAACCAATTAATTGAAGATTACCGCTTTACTGAACAAGGTATAATTTTTGTACATTTCCTTATTTGCATTTATTATTGGGGTTAATCCCCAAAACAATATCACTACAAATAAATAGCCATTCTACAAGGCTCCATAAGCATACAGCATTAAATCATCAACGAGCGTAAACCAATTTGTGTGTACTCCATGGGTAATAATGGCTATAGACATTTTATTTTCTGGTATATAAATCACAATGGAGCGATAATCCATAAAAGCCCCTGTATGGCCATGGTGAAGAATGCCATTTAGAGTCCAAAGGCGGGTACCAAGTCCATAGTCCTGCCCACCCAAAGGTTTCCCATAATTTGTAATCATTTCCGCTACAGATGCGTTTTTGAGAAAATGGGCGCCATAAGCGGCGCGGCCAAATTTAGCGAGGTCACTTGCATTACACACAACTGCCCCTGCGGGACCCGCTGCTGTTGGAGAATATTCATAAGAGCGGTTATTGGTAGCAAGATCCGTAAAAACATTTGGAACGGCAGTACTATTGTCATAGAGCGCATTTGCCATACCAACTGGTTGGAACAAAATATCCTTAAATGCTTGCGCAATAGGTTTGCCGCTTACTGCTTCAATTACCTTGCCAAGCACTACATAACCGGTATTGGAGTATGCAAATTTGGTACCTGGCACAAAAAGGGAGCCAGCAGCATTACCTAAAGAAATCAATTCATCAAGGGACCATACTTTGGAGGCGGTATTGATAGGATTTGACCAAAAACTATTGGCGTTGAGATGGTCGTATAACCCGGAAGTATGATTAAGTAGTTGCCTGATAGTTACAGTGGAAGCGTTAGGCAAGGGGTTGCTGATATACTTATTTACAGGTTGATCCAGTCCTATTTTACCTTCTTCGGCAAGTTTTAGCACGATAGCCGCTACCATTGATTTGGTAGAACTTGCTACGCGAAACCTATGTGCCGGCAGCAACGGATCGTTAGTTTGTCCTACAACACGAGTGCCTGTGGCTACCGAAAATATTTCATTTTTTTCATTGATAACCGACAAAGATACTCCTGGCAGACCTGGTGTATTGGAAGCAAAGGAGGCTTGCAGACGTTTGCCAAGGAAAAATTGCTTTTGCCCGAATTCGTTTGCAAAAATATTGAGTACAAAACTAACTTCTTTTTTTATTTTGCCATCATCGGCCACTATGCGTACAGTGTGGGTACCGGTATCGCTTAACAGTGGTACACCAATTATCCTCATTGAATCTTTTACATAACTTAAGGCAGCAGGCAACCCCTGCATTGTAATGGTTAAGGCATCTCCTTCGGGATCTCGTATTTCTACAGCAACCGAAAGCCTTTGGGCTGCCACACCACTAATATCGGGTGCTATCGTTATTACCGGAGCGCTGTTAGGAGTTTCAGGGGGTATGCCTCCATCATCTTTACTACAGGCCACCAATAAACACATTAAAGAAAACAGCAAAATTGAAAAAGGAAAAAAGTTTCTCATTTAAATTATTTTTACCCAAAAGTTTACAACTAATGGTTTGGTTTATGAGCCTGATTTACACCCCTGCAAAAGATCTGTTATTTAGGAACATAAAAACCAGAAGATTAAGAATGATTTAAAATTAAGGAGTTTTGCTGTTTTTATTACAAATAAACAGCAAATTGATTTGTTTTTTTAAATAAAACGCATCCTTTGCGGATATTTGCATCTTTTATTGCGGATATCCAAGATTTATCCTAAAAAATTAAATTACTCCTCATCGGTTTGTAGCTACAAGAAGTTAGCGATTTTTACCATCCCGTACGTACGGGATTGCTACGGAGAAGCAATGTTTCATTAACCACAAATGTATCTGCGGAGCAATGAACCGCCAATTTTTTTAGGGGATATTGTGGGTTCAGTGTTCTTTTTTGGCCGTTTAATTGGTCGTTTTTGGCATGCGGTTGGATAGACACACTCTTTGCCAAGCTTGGGTTTGAGCATTGGCCTGAGCGGCTTGGCAATGTGTGTGGCTGTGTAGGGTTGGCTGATTATGCTTCATTTTCGTAATATATTTTATAATATTTCCGTCCGTTTTCGTCTATACCTTGTTCTATGAGTTCTTTATTTCCGTGAATGTAGATGTGAAAATTCTTGTCAAGTTTCAGAACACTTTTAAAAACCCTAGCTTGTTTCTTAACTGCTTGTTCTGAATTAACAAAACTGTCTGAAAGCTCTGCTTCGTTTTCTTGTCTGTAAGTTTGGTCAAACTTTCGGAATGATTCTATAACTTTGCTATCTCCAAATACCTCTCCTCCAAATTGGTTTTTATAAAATGTTTCGTGCTTTTTGTGTCTATTATCCTTGCTGTTGCTACCTCACTAATCAAATCATCACTGCTGTCTGCTTTATCATTTAACCAAAACAAAACGCCAACATCACTTATACTTGAAAGCTGAAATGAAGACAAAACACTGTTTTTTATCTCTGAAACGCAATAACATTCCATTGTGGTTATCAAGTCCTCCATAAATTCCTTATAGCGCTTTGTTAGACTAATAGGGTATTTTTCGGTCTTGTATTTTGACGAAATCAGAATGTTGTTTAGTTGACCCGAAACAAGAGGATTCATATAGAAATAAAGAAAATCGATCCCGTGAGTTGTTTTAGGATTCTCATTTTCATTCAAATGTTTTCCATTACTAAGACAAGTCAAGGTAGGTTACTCTTGATGTTAAATCATTCCAACCAATAACAGTAAAGAACGCATTGACGGAATTTTCGCAATATTCTCCAATTTTTTTAGACCATTCTCCCATATTTTTATATTGCATTTTTTTAAACTTTATAAATCCCCTCAATCATTCCCCAAATTTCCAACTCCTCTCTTTCATCATAGTTTCCGCTTTCTCTTAACGTATCCACAATATTTTTTGCCTTTGCAATTATCAACTCCAAAACTAATTTTTCAGGAATAATAATTGGTATTTTCTTTATGTAGTTTGCAGGGTTATTTGCGGATGGATTGATGGTTCTGATTAACTTATTACAAGTAGGCGAATTGAAAAATGCCAACAAATAATAAGTCAGGCTTTCATCTTTAGGGAAAATGCCAACAATGCTTTGGTCAAACAGTTTGTTTTCAATCAAAGATGCCGTTATACTTGATGAACTAATCATAGGAACACCAATGCCAAATTTAAAGTAGTATTTTGGATTTTGATACCTTGCTTTTTTGTCGGTCTTGTAATGTTGAACTGCTTCTTTACTCCAATTCATAAACCAACTTTCGGGCTTTAGATATCGGGCATTTCCACCTTTTACGATGGGTAAAAAATGCTTCTCACCTTCTAATCCGCACAAAATATCAGCGTTAATTTTGTAATCGGCTGAAACTGAATCAATATTTACAAGACCGTAATTCTTACCATTCTTTAGTTCAGGGCTTATAACTTGAAGAAATCTTTTATCATCACCTGAATAGAAACCTGTAACACAGTCGGCAATGTCACCAATTTTTAGTTTCGAATGGTTTATGAGTTTTGATATGTTGCTGTTTTCAGCAATTAAAAATGCGTGGTCAGGATTATTGAAAACGTCTTTTTGTTTAAAAGTATAAATTTTAAGACTGCTATCATTTATCGTGTTAAGTTGTTCTACTTTATCAAATCCATTAATAATAGAAAATACGTTATTCATACACGCTTTAAAGTCTCTTTTCTTTCTCAATGTTATAATGGAAAGATTCGCATAACCAAAATTTACTCCCGGAAAGAAAGAAGAAGGAAATAAAGCCAATTCAACAATTTGCGTATTTGTGAAAATGTGCTTTCTCAATCCTTTATGCATATGTAGATTGAGGAAAGTGTCGGGAATGATAAAACTTAAAATTCCGTCTTCTTTGAGTAATTCAATACAGCGATAAAGGAATAAGCCGTAGCTTTCTTTGGCGTATAAATCAGGATATAGCTTTTTAAGAACAGCTCTCTTTGCAATGTCTTGCCAAGCTCCGTAAGGTGGGTTGGCAATTATTTTGTCGTAAAAACCACCAAAGCAAGAATTAAAATCCAATTCAGAATCTAGTAAAGTATCACACTCTCGAATACTTACATTACGAAAGTGCGAAAACTTTTCATTTAAGACTTCAATGGATTTTGTGTTTAGTTCGCAAATATCAATTTGAGCAAATTCATTCTCGTTGAGAATTGCTTCAACAAAAACGCCATCACCACCGCACGGTTCAAAAATTTTATCATCAGAAGTTAGCGATAACTTTGAAACCATATAATCAACTATTGGAGTTGATTTGGTGTAAAACGCCTGATATTTTCTTGCTTCGCTTATCATTACCAAAGTAGATATTGTAATAGATTATTGTTAGTTAAATGTTGGGTTGTTTCTGCATTGAAATCAATTGCCCAATCAATGTTTGTTTCTGTCCATTGTTTCAAGTTGTAGCCTGAATATTCGCTAATTTTTTGATAAGCTTCACCTCCGCAATATGCTTCCCAAATTCCTGAATTTTTCAAGGTGTTGAAATAGCTATTGTTTTCTTCTGCTCTTACAAACAATAAACATTTATAGTTATCGTCAAGGTTTTGGTAAATAGTTGCAACCAACAACAGTCGGTTTGTGTTTCCTTTTTCATTAGAACCGAAACCGCTTTTAAAATCTACGACATATTTTTGTTCGTTATGAGAAAAATGTAGGTCAAGTTCTAACTGAATTTCTCCAGAACTTACCAAACTCCATACTTTGTCGTAATACGTTTTTAGTTCTTGTTTTTCTTTATCAGTGATAGTCAAATTATCAATGTAATCTGCAATTTCATCAGTCATTTTCTTTTTCACTTCCGAAAACAATGGAGGAATAAAAAGCGAAAGATTATTTATTGGATAATAGAAACATAGTTTGCAAAATGGGTCCCAAAGTTCACCAACTCTTCTCGAAAAGTCCATATACTCGTATGGCCTTACCGAATTTCGGCTTTCAATCATTGCTACGATATTGCAATAAGTAATCATCAAAATGGCTTCCAATTTTTCTTGATTAGTCCATTTTTCTTTTTCGGCTTGTTGCAGTAACGTTGCAATCAGATTGTCTTTTGTCTGATTTAAAGCTCGATTGATAGCACTCGCTCTTTCGCTAAATTCTGTTTCTGAAAATTGAGTTTTTATTTGTGCTAAGAATTCGCTTCCTCTATCTCTGAAATAAGCTAAAAGTTCTTGTTTCCTATCTTTTATATTCTTGTCTATGTTCATTTGCTGTTTACTCGTTTTTGATATTTAATTTTTGCTTCGGCTACTTTCAAAATTTCAAGTCCATTTTCTTCGTTTTGAAGTTGGTATGTAATCTTGTCGCTCAAATAGCGAACTTTTAATTCTGATTTGTCGATATGAAAAATTTTTGAAATGCCTTCAATGATTTGTTCATTAGCATTTCTTTCGTTCTTCTCAATTTTGCTTAGTGTCGAGGTGTCAATGTCCAACTCAGCTGCAATCTTTCTCAACGGTAGATTTGCATTTTCTCTGAGTGTCCTGATATACTCTCCAAATGTTATGTAGTCTGTTTTTGACATATTCTGCTTTGGCAAATTTTGTCCAAAAATAAAGAAATAATTTTTGTGCTGATCAATTTTTTTCATCTTTTTATTCACAGTGTCTGTCCGTGCGTTGGCAAAAAATGGCTCTTTTGGTTTTTTGAGCGTTGGCTCGTTTGTCGGCAAAACCAAATGTGCCATTTGCGGGTCAGGTCTTTCTACAATGACGCACATCATTTACTTTTATGTAAATAAAGTCAGGTCATTTGAGAACCAATTTGTCATCTATACAAAAAGGCAAAACAGCAAAATTTAATTGAATAGTTACTCTCTATAATCCTGCTGCGGTTCTGCTAACAGGTGTTTTTTTTAATGAGTTCAGGTCTTCCCTTTTTTTGGAAGGGGAATGCTTATTTCTTTCCAAAAAAATAACCCTTCTAAATAACAATATCTTAAATTTAAGATACTGTTAGGTCATCATAATTTGGTATGCAAGCCATTTTAGAGGCCTTTGCCCTGATCATTCATTTAACTAAAGAAAATAAATTTACATTATAGCAGATTCCCCATGATGATCCTTAGCCATAGGCTTACGTAGTAATGCAGCTACTGCAATAAGCACCCAAACCACATTCAAGGCAGCCGATGGGTAAGCACCGTGCCACACCGTATTGACAATAAAAAATAACCCACCCAGCAGGTTACACCAGATATAAAGAGGCGATCCGGCGGTTACTTTACCGCGAATATTCAGATAATATGCCCCTAAAATGAGCAAGGAAGCAATCCAGCCAATAACCTCAACAAATAATACCAGCATATTTCGGGAAAATTAAAGGGTGCAAGATAAGACAGATTTCCCCCTTTGAAATAAGGAACCTTGCTTACGTCAAGAGAAAGCTGCTTACCAAAAACGCCACCAAGGGCGCTTGCCAATGACTTCTTCGGCAGGTTCTGCTTTAGCTTTCAAGGTCACTTTTGCCGGCAGCGGCAGCAGCCATCCATGTTCTGCAAGGAGACCCGCATTTAATTTCGCTGCAATTTCCAGCGCCTTTTCCCGGATATACATGTCTGCATTCTTGGCTACAACGGTTCCTTTGCGGTAGATAAACAAGGCTGCAACTCCCTGCATTTTTGCCAGTGGATAGGCTGTCCACACAGCAAGACCCGTACCAGAAACTTTAAAGCTAAATCCGGTTCCAAGGTTGGCGCCCACTGATTCTTCCAAATTTAATTCAGGGTCGCTTTCTACAAGCGTCTTCCAATTATCCAGGGTTATCAAATCGCTTTCATCAGGTTCTGTAGCTTCAGGATGAATCCGTGTAATAATTAAATCATTTTGCATGATAGCTTATATAACTGCCCTGCCCTAATCAGGCGTCAAGATGTTTGTGTAAAAAATCGATGGTTCTTCCCCAGGCAAGCTTGGCGGCTGTTTCGTTATATCGTGCCGCAGAGGTATCATTGTGGAAGGCATGATCAACATCCTTGTAAATAAATAGCTCATAAGAAGTTCCTGATTTCTTCAAGGCAGCTTCATAGGCAGAAATCCCGGCATTGATGCGATCATCGAGCCCGGCGTAATGCAACTGTAAAGCTGCTTTTATGCGAGGCACATCAGCTTCCTCAGGTTGACGGCCATAAAATGGAACCGCAGCTTTAAGTGAAGGAACATGCACCGCCAATTGATTGGCCATTGCACCACCCCAGCAAAATCCGACACAACCTACATTTCCATTGCTATCGGCACGTTGCTGCAGGTAGGGTACCGCTGCGGCAAAATTGGTGGTATTGTCCTCATTGTTCAATTTGGCAAAAAGCCCCCTTGCCTCATCTGAATTTTCAGGTGTACCTCCCAAAATGGAAAGGGCATCGGGCGCCAAAGCAAGGAAACCAGCTATAGCAGCTCTGCGGGCTACATCTTCAATATGAGGATTCAAACCGCGGTTTTCATGTACTATGATGACTGTCGGATATTTCCCGGGCTTTTCCGGACGTGCCAAATAGCCCTTCATATCTCCGCCGACTCCTTGCCAGCTTACCCTTTCGGTAAAAAGACCATTTTGGTCTGAACGGGTTTGTGCAACAGCATAATTGTTTTCCAGCATAGGCAACAGCGCCATAGCCGCTGTAGTACCGCCCGCCAATAAGGCCAATCTTTTTAAAAAAGTATGCCGGTCAAGCGGCTTATGGGTATAGTCGTCGTACAACTGAATAATCTGCTTGTCCATCTTGTTATTGTTTTATCCGAAAGGAGTCTCTCCCTTTCAAGGGATTTTTATCAAAAGGGTAAGTTAGTCGTTTTCAGTATAATAATCCGATTCATAGGATGTCAGTTCATAATAAGGCGTTTTTAACGCCTCTGCGGCTTCCCGAACCAAATCACGCTTGTAAGGAGGTTGCAAACTTTCCCATTTCACTTCTCCCAAAAGCCATTTCGTTACCCAGGCATTGCTTAGCATATACCGGGCGGCATTTGCCCCCATTTTATCTGCCATGTACTTTTGAACCGGAGTAAATAAGGCATCTTTCAGCATCTGTTGCCTGTTTTTCTGTTTTTGCCAGGCATTTCTTTCAAAAGGTGAAAACGAATTCCGCTGCAGCTCATCCGACAAATTCAACGCCTCACTTCTCTGAAAAATATCCTCCAGTTGGGATTGTAGCTGCGCCCCTGCGGTGCCATGACGAAGCGATGGATGCAAACCGGAACGCGATCCCATTTGTTCGAAATTATCAGTTGATTCCGCCAGAAACCGCACCAGGTCATCAGGCATAATCATAAATGCCGGTTTGTTTTTTCGGCGGGCTATTTCATCCCTTACCAGGTATATTTCATTCAAAATATACTGGTGCTTTGGACTCAAATTCTTCAAGTCACCGGGCTTCAAAAAATTAGTCTTGGGTTCCAGCGTGTAGCGAACGGTTTGTAACCACTCAAATTCTTCTTCCACCATATTTCCTATGCCCTTTTCTGCAGCTTCCTCCTTTAAAATGCCAAAGAGTTGGTGTAAATAAATGACATCTTCCGCAGCATAAAACAGTTGCTCCTCCCGAAGCGGACGTTGATGCCAATTGCTTTGCTGCATCTTCTTATTCAACTGAATGTTACACTTGATGTCAAGCAATTTTGCAAGCGAAGTTTGCTCATAATTAAGCAGTTTAGCAATAACCTCTGTATCCCCCATATTTTGAGGGTAACACTCCAAGGAATGCAATAGCCGCAGGTCTTCCCCCGGACAATGCACCAGTTTCTGAATAGCGGGATTGGTAAATACTGCATATAGCAAACTGAGATCTTCAATATACAGAGGGTCGATGATGAAACAGTGCTCCGGCGTAGCTACCTGTATCAAACAAAGATCAAATCCATAAGTATTGCGGTCCCGGTCAAATTCAAGATCGAATGCAATCACAGAGGCCATTTCCAGTTTACTGCAGGCTTCCGGCAAATCATCTCTGTTATCAATGTAGGTATAGGATTTTTCTTTTGTCATATAACAGCTTTTAGTATACACTCCCTTTTAGATTCACTATAAAAAGAGCATGATTCATCCGGTAGTTAAAAATTTTACTGGTACCCGTTCCAAACCTTTTTCTTCTGATCGAAAAGCCAGAAAATGCCATTGGCGTATGCTGCATTAAAAGCTCCATACAAAGGTTGTTCTACAGGCACATAATAGGTATATTTCAGTCCCGGAGTTTGGGTATCATATATTTCAATACACCTTTTGGTAACATTTATCAGTCCCATATTGCGGCCTTTTTCATTGGTTACCAAAATGGTGAGGTTATTGTAAACCGGGGCATTTCTGTCAAAAGGCGAATAGTTCTTTGTGGTAATTTCACCAATGGGATAAGTATCGATATAATCTCCGGTTTCTGCATTAAATGCAGTCAGCATACTTCCCGCTAAAAACAAGATCATATGATCGGGAGCAAAATAAGTTCCTACAGATTGTACATCAGATACTGATTTCTTATCAAACTTCGGGGTTAGTCCGATGGGGCGTCCCTTTTTATTGAGGTTATAGGTAAACAAGCCCAATTGATCAGTGGCATTGCCTTCGAGGGTACGAAGTCTTGGATTATACCAAAGTCCCCTGATATCAGCCCCGGCATCAAGCGAATCGAGTCTTTTCCCTTTTTCATCAAAAATGAACAGCGGAACTTTCTTATCGCCCGCCATGGCTACGTAATATTTTTTTTGAAAAGGATGCCAGGCCACAGAGGTCCCATCTATAGCCTCGCTCCTTACCGGTAATTCCATCACTTTAACCAGCGTACGGGAATCTAAAAACTGACCAAAACATGCAGGTGATAACAAAAAAAAGAAAACCAGGAATCTTAAAATCATAGATTGGAAACTTTAGAACTGCAAAAGAACAACAATATTTGAAAAGCGAGAATTAGTTCCCTATTTTGCAAGCTTCTTTAGTACAGGATGTATCTTTTACGGGTACATCCGTAAATTCAAAATCAATCATGAGTCTATCTGCAGATATAAAAAGATTACCACGTCATTTTTTACCGGAAGATTTTAAATTATCCACCTGGGATGATCTTGAGCCCTATTTTATCCACCTCAGAGATCGTAAAATCGAAACCCGGGCAGACCTGATTCAATGGCTGAAAGATATGAGCGAACTGGAAGCCGCCATAAGTGAGGATGCTTGCTGGCGCCAAATAAAAATGACCTGCGATACAGAAAATAAAGAGCTGGAAGAAGCTTTTCATTTTTTTGTGATGGAAATTCAACCAAAGATGCAGCCTTATATGGATGGGCTGAATCGCAAACTCGCAGATCATCCATTAGCCGCTTCTCTGGAAAAACAAGAACCGGAATACCATACGTATTTGCGTACCGTTCGAAAAAACATAGAGTTATTCCGTGAAGAAAATATCGCGCTGCAAAGCGATCTGAGTATTTTACAGCAACAATATGGACAGATTACCGGCCGGATGACCATTACCCATAATGAGCAGGAATATACCATGCAGCAGGCGTCTAAGTTCTTATTAAGCAAAGACAGGGCAGAAAGAGAAGAAGTATACCGTAAAATACAGGAAAGAAGATTACTCGACAAAGGCAATCTCGATGCCCTTTTTGACAAACTGGTGGAAAAAAGACATCAGGTGGCAAAAAATGCAGGATTTGATAATTTCCGGGATTATAAATTCAAGGAACTGGGCAGGTTTGATTATACCAAAGAGGACTGCCACCTTTTCCATGAAGGGGTGAAGCAACATGTTATCCCGCTGATTAATACCCTTTACAATCACAAACGCGCCGTTCTCGATGTAGATACCCTGCGACCATGGGATTTGGAAGCAGAACCAAAGGGAATTCCTAGCCTGAAGCCTTTTACCGATGGCGAAGACCTCTTGGAAAAAAGTATCGCCTGTCTTGATAAACTGAATCCTTTTTTTGGAGATTGCTTCAGAACCATGAAAAAGATGGGGCATTTTGATCTCGAAAGCCGTAAAGGCAAAGCACCCGGCGGATACAACTGCCCATTGGCTGAAAGCGGAGCCCCTTTTATTTTTATGAATGCGGTGGGACAGATGGATGACGTAACCACTATGGTGCACGAAGGCGGACATGCCGTACACAGCTTCTTGTCCCACGATCTTGACCTGAATGGTTTCAAAGAATACCCCATGGAAATAGCCGAAGTGGCAAGTATGACCATGGAATTATTTACCATGGATCATTGGGAGGTATTTTTTGATGATGCAGAAAGCCTGCGCAGGGCAAAAATTCACCAACTGGAAAGAGCCATTACCATTTTCCCATGGATTGCCATGATTGATAAGTTTCAGCATTGGTTGTACGAACACCCGCTACATAACCGCAATGAGCGCGCCGTAGCCTGGATGGACCTGCTCGAAGAATTTAAAATCAACAGCCTCGATACAAGCAGTTTGGAAATGTATCGCCGCAGTGGCTGGCAGCGCCAATTACATTTATTCGAAGTCCCTTTTTATTATATTGAATATGGCATTGCTCAATTAGGCGCTATTGGCATCTGGATGCAATACAAAAAAGACCCACAGGCTGCCATTGAAAAATATATTCAGACGCTGCAACTTGGTGGAACCCGCACCCTGCCCGAACTTTATGAAGCGGCGGGTATAAAGTTTGATCTCTCACCGGAATACATTCGGGAATTGACTGATTTTGTTTCTCAGGAAATCAATAGCCTGCTGTATAATTAAAAGTCAAAAGCCACATTTACTGAATGTGCAAGGGATAGGTTTGTTTATAATTGGGTAAATCAATTGCTGCAATGTTGGCAAATGCCATTGATCAGCATTTCAATATTTCGTACCGCAAACATGCCCGGGAGGTCCACTTTTGGTATCTGTACTTCATTCAGGCATTGCGTCTCTCCGCATTTCTGACAGTAAAAATGCACATGATTATCGTGGTGATGCCCTTCGCTGCAATTACCCTTACACAGGGCATAACGGGTTACGCCGTCGCTCCCCGAAATAGGATGAATCAGTCCCTTGTCGGTAAATACCTGCAGGGTACGATAAATGGTGACACGATCAAGATTTTCGAGCTGCTTTTCAATATCACTGTGACGCAGGGCCCCGCGGTCCTTATCAAAAAACAGGCTTAGGATCTGCTGCCGGCTGGCAGTGACACTCATGTTATTGGATTTCAATATTTCGGAAGCTGATTCTGACATATTTTAGTATTTTTTTTAGCACATCCTTTTATATCAACGTGGCGGTGCGTTGCCAAATATATTGTTTACAAACGATCCCCCGTCTCCTTCGGTATAAACCTGATGGTAATCTTCAATCAATTGGTTCACTTCCTTACTTTTCAACCCATCATATACCCCTCTTACCTGCCCCTTACGATCAACAAGTGCCAGAAACTGTGAGTGCAAAAACTGATCCTGAATAGCTCCTACATTGTTCTGCGGATCATCAATCCGATAACTATTGCGGGCCACCTTATACAAGTCAAGCTTATTGCCGGTAAGAAACTGCCACCTTTCCTGGTCAACCCCAATACTGTCTGCATAGTGCTTCAATGAGGATACAGAATCAATTTCGGGCTGACAGGTATGGCTCAGGATCAGGAGGTCTTTCTCATTTTTGAGCGCATCGTACACTTTGTGCACGTTGTTATTCATGGTAGGGCAAATACCCGTGCATGTTACAAAAAAGTAATTGGCAATGTACACTTTGCCATCCGTTTGCTTTTGGGTAACGATATCTCCATCCTGATTGATAAAGGAAAAAGGTTTCACATAACTGATCACCGGTAATTTGGATTGCCAGTTATCGGTACCGCTAAACAAAAAGTAAAAAAAACCAAGCAGCAGTAAAACACTTGCCAACCCATAAAAGAACCATTTTCTCATGCCTTGCATTATGATGCATTTAATATTTGAGTAGCTTACTATATTCCTGTACAAAAGGCAAAGCATTTGACCACATTTGCTTTTGCTGTCTTAACAAGAGATAGATGCTATTTTATAACAATTTTAATAGGGCAAAGTTATCTCAATTTAAAGGGTAACTCATTATCTTTGCAACATTGTTACAAAAAATTTAGCAAGGAATCTTTATCCGATGCGTAGTATTTTTATGAAAATTAACTGGGATGGTCTTGGGGTTGGTACTTCCTTAGCTTGTGCTATACACTGTGCAGTACTGCCTTTATTTTTTACAAGTGTCCCTCTTTTAGGCATCAACATCATTCACAATCCTTTTTTTGAATGGTTTATGATCGTTTTGGCACTTGTCATTGGAATCAATGCCCTGCGGCATGGTTACCTGCTCCACCACCACCGCATTTTACCTATCGTGTTGCTATGCCTTGGGTTTGCTTTTTTAATAGGAAAAGAATGGATGGGGACCTTTCATATTCCTTTTGTAATATTGGCTGTTGGCCTGATTATTTCGGCGCACTACCTCAATTACCGGCTTTGCCGCAAGGCCAACCATTGCCACAAAAACGACTGTAATCATTGATCGAAGTCATGGTTTCGAGCTGATAGCTCTTGCATTTTTATAAAAATTTAGCCTATTCTATACAAAAAAGAGGCAGCCCTTTTCGGACCGCCTCTTTTTTTATCAATTATTGGCAGGGTGGTTACGCTCTTTCCGGTGCGAGTCCCCAATGTTCAGGAGAGCGCCACAATCCGCTTAGCAACAATTCCCGCATAAAGAAGAATTCTTTAGGAAGTTTATCGAAAAGTGTACTGAACAGCTCTTCATGACCGAGGATTTCCTTTTTCCAAAGCTCCCGGTCAATTTCCATGATTTTACAAAACTCTTCTTCGCTAAAATCAAGACCGGTCCAATCAAGATCCTTATACCTTGGCATCCAACCTACAGGGCTTTCCACCGCCGAGGTACGTCCTTTAATACGACCAATAATCCATTTCAGTACACGGAGGTTTTCTCCAAAACCAGGCCAGGAAAAATTACCTTCGGCATCCTTGCGGAACCAGTTTACTCCAAAAATACGGGGAGCATTTGGCAGGTCACGACCAAAATCAAGCCAATGGTTCCAGTAATCAGCAGCATGGTAGCCCATAAAAGGCAGCATGGCAAAGGGATCACGACGAACCTTACCTACCTCGCCAAAGGCGGCGGCAGTCATTTCGCTACCCATGGTAGCAGCGAGGTAAACGCCATAATTCCAGTTAAATGCCTGATATACAAGGGGCACGGTGGTGGCACGACGGCCTCCAAAAATAAAGGCAGCAATACGTACTCCTTTGGGATTGTCCCATTCTTTATCGATAGCCGGATTATTTTTTGACGGGGCAGTAAAACGCGCATTGGGGTGTGCCGCAGGTTTTCCTGAAGTCGGGTCGTATGGATTTCCATGCCAGTCAATCAATCCCTCCGGAACTTCCTTGGTCATGCCTTCCCACCATACATCTCCATCGGGAGTAATCCCCACATTGGTGAAAATGGTATCCCTTTCCACGCTTATCATGGCATTGGGATTGGTTTTATAATTGGTACCCGGTGCTACACCAAAGTAACCGCTTTCAGGGTTAATGGCGTACAACCGGCCATCTGCATTTTTATGGATCCAGGCAATATCATCTCCTACCGTAGTCACTTTCCATCCGGCCAATCCGTCTGGCGGAATCATCATGGCAAAATTTGTTTTACCACAGGCACTGGGAAAAGCAGCGGCTACATAGTCTTTTTCGCCCTCAGGTGACTCTACACCCAATATGAGCATGTGCTCAGCAAGCCATCCTTCTTCATGACCCATTACACTGGCTAATCGCAGCGCAAAACATTTTTTACCCAAAAGGGCATTGCCTCCATAACCACTGCCATAAGAAATAATCAGGCGGTCTTCGGGGAAGTGTGTAATGTATTTAACGGTAGGATTACAAGGCCATTTAGCATCTTCCTGTCCGGCTTCAAGGGGGGCGCCCACCGTGTGGATACAACGTACCCATTCGTTGGCGGTCATGTGTTCATAGATATCAACACCCATCCGGGTCATCAGTTTCATATTAACTACTACGTACTCACTATCGGTAATTTCTACCCCATAGCGGCTTAGCGGACTACCCACCGGGCCCATACAAAAGGGGATTACATACAGTGTACGTCCTTTCATGCAACCTTTGGTAAGAGGTTCCAGGATGTCTTTCATTTCCCGGGGATCCATCCAGTTGTTGGTAGGACCAGCATCATCCTTACGGCGGCTGTTGATAAAGGTTTTATCCTCTACCCTTGCCACATCACTCGGATCGCTGAAACAGGCGTAACTGTTGGGCCTTTTGTTTTCATTCAGTTTAATAAAGGTACCCTTCGATACGAGTTGCGCACATAGTTGGTTGTACTCCTCATCGGTGCCGGTGCACCAATGCAGCTGATCGGGGGTCATATGGTTAACCATGGTTTTTACCCAGGTCTCAATTTCCTCTTTGGCGTCTTTCTGACGACCTAACAAACCTTTTCTTTCTGTAAACATATCATTTGTTTTAGTAATAAAAATTGCGTCCAGTTAAGGGTGCCAGCCCTTACCAGATGCAAATTGGTTAAAAACAACGGAATAAAAAATGAGCAACGTCATGGAAATATAGCAAGCAACCCCATGCATTGAATAGCAAACAATCGAGCGCAAAGATGTGGAAAAAGGGAACAGCAAACCGCAGCAGGTTCGTTATTTTTGTAGCTTATTGTGTTAATCGATTAAGAAGAGGAGATAATAAAATGAAAATTAATAACGCTCAATTGCAAAAACTGGAGCGACTTCTTGCCGAGGGAGGCTATGTGGTACGTTATGAACGGGGCAACTTTCAAAGTGGATATTGCATCCTCGAACAAAAACGCGTGGTGGTGCTCAATAAATTTTTACAGGCAGAAGGCAGGGTACAAACCTTACTTGACTTGATTCCGGTGGTAAAAATAAATCTTGATGACCTGACGGACGAAAGTCAGAAATTGCATCAAAAAATCATGAAAGGCGTTATTGCAGAATAAATAATATCACAAAAGCACAAGAATACATGCCCCAACCCGCATTTACGGTAACATTTTTAGGCACAGGCACAAGTGGTGGGGTTCCTTTGGTAGGTTGTAGCTGTTATGTATGTCAGTCGGAGAACCCAAAGGACAAGCGTCTGCGAAGCAGTATTATGATTGAAACGGCCACTACCCGTATTGTAGTGGATGCTACCCCCGATTTCAGACAACAAATGCTTTTGCACGAGGTAAAGAAACTCAATGCACTCGTACTCACCCATCCGCATAAGGACCATATTGGAGGCATTGATGATACGCGCCCCTTTCAGTATTTACAAAAATCTCCTACTCTGGTGTACGGATCCGCCTACAGCATCGAAGGGGTAAAACGCGAAATTCCTTATGCCTTTACCGCCAATCCTTACCCCGGTGTACCACAAATTGAACTCCATACCATTGATCAGGATCCTTTTCAGATAGGAGATCTGACCATTCAGCCTGTTTGGGTATGGCACCACAAAATGCCGGTGCAGGGATTTCGTATTGGCGCCTTTACTTATATAACCGATGCCAACCGCATTGACCCCTATGAATTAAAAAAGATAGAAGGCAGCCATACCCTTGTGCTGAACGCCCTGCGGAAACAAGCGCATATCTCCCATTTTACTTTACAACAGGCGATTGATTTATCGCAATCACTCAAAATGCCGCAGACCTATTTTACCCATATAAGCCATCAATTGGGCCTGCATAGCGAGATAAATGCCGAGTTGCCTCACAATATAGCCTTGGCTTACGACGGATTAAAACTACATTTTTAAGAACCTGGAAAAGAACAGACAAAAAGTTTGCACTTTTTTCTAAAAAATTGTATTTTGTAGGTCAATACCATACCTATGAACAGCAAAAAATCCCCCCCGTTCGTTCAGGAAATTCGTAGCTATTTTATTTTTTCCCGATCACAAAGACGGGCCTTGACACTCATTGTAATTTTGCTGATGGGCATGATGGGCTGGAAATGGTTTTTTATCGACCCGCAAAAGGTAAAAGAAACCAAAACACCCTTTGTGGTGGTAGAAGTACTGGAAGGATTACAAGCTAAAAAGGAAAACGAAGGACAGCGAGCCGTTTATTCCAACTCCTCTTACACCCCTCAAAAAAACAACTACCCCCGCAGCCATGCTTCTTCTATACAAGAAGCAAATCTTTTTGCATTTGATCCCAATACCGCCGGAGCAGAAGAACTCAGCTCATTGGGTATGCGGGAATCGTCCGTTAAAATGCTTATGAACTACCGGAGCAAAGGCGGGCATTTTAAAAAACCGGAAGACCTGCGCAAACTTTACGGGCTTCGGCAAGAGGAGGCCGACCTGTTGATTCCTTGGGTAAGGATAGTACAGGAGGAGGAACCCATGATGGCTTTCAGCAAAAATAATCCATCGGCTGACCCCGAAACAAATGCTCCCAAACCGGCTTATAAAAAAGAACCAAAAACAATTGCTATGGTGGACATCAATCTTACCGATGTCTTTTCCTTGCAGACATTGCCCGGTATAGGAGAAAAAAGAGCGGCCGCCATTATAAAATACCGGGAACAATTAGGGGGATTTCTTACCAAAGAGCAAGTGAGGGAAGTTTATATAATACCAGATTCTGTTTTTCAGAAAATAGCCCCCTACTTGCAATTTCAGCCTTGGATGGTTAAAAAAATGGTGCTGAATACTATATCCGAGGAAGATTTGAAAATGCATCCCTACATTGGGTGGCAAATGGCCAAAGCTATAGTTGCTTACCGCAAACAGCATGGTACCTTTCAATCGGTGGAGGAATTACTGAAGATTCATATTATAAAAAAAGAATGGCTCGAACGGGTAAAACCCTACTTGCAGATTGATCCGTAAATGCCTGCGATGCACCCCTTCTGCCAAAGCAAAACGCGGCATTTATTGTTGCCTGAAACGATGAATTCTTATTTACCGGTTACCCCATTTTTCTCAGCCAAGAATGTCTTCTATCCTTTTCAATTCCGGTTCCGAAAAATCGGTATGGTTCAGGCAGCCAAGGTTATCCTCAAGTTGCTTTACCGAACTTACACCAATCAATACCGAGGTCACCCGCTTGTCTTTCATCAGCCACACAATAGCCATCTGACTAAGCGATTGGCCTCTTTGCATGGCCATTTCGTTCAGTTGCTTTATCTGCGATAAACGCTTCTCCGTCAGATCTTTTTCCTGGAGAAACCCATGCGATTTGGCCATTCTTGAATCGTCGGGAATGCCATGCAGATAACGATTGGTAAGCATGCCCTGTGCCAGCGGAGAAAAGGGAATGCACCCAATACCTTCCTGCTCCAGTACATCGAGCAGCCCACCTTCTACTCCTCTTTCAAACATCGAATATTTGGGTTGATGTATTATGCAAGGAGTACCCAAACTATTAAGGATGGCAGCAGCTTTACTTGTATCCTCCGGCGAATAGCTCGAAATACCGGCATACAACGCCCTGCCACTTCGCACAGCGGTATCCAAAGCCATCATGGTTTCTTCGAGTGGCGTATCGGGGTCGGGGCGGTGGCTATAAAAAATATCTACATAATCCAATTGCATCCGCTTCAAACTCTGATCAAGACTTGCCAGCAGATTCTTACGGCTACCCCATTCGCCATAAGGGCCAGGCCACATGCGGTAACCCGCCTTGGTACTGATAATGAGTTCGTCACGTAAAAATCCGGGGAAATCCTTTTGCAGGATAATGCCAAAATGCTCTTCGGCTGATCCCGGAGGTGGACCATAATTATTGGCAAGGTCAATATGAGTAATGCCCGCATCAAAGGCTTTTCTGATAATGGCTCTTCCGTTTTCTAAAACATCCACTCCGCCAAAATTGTGCCACAAGCCAAGGGATAAAGCAGGCAATTTCAAGCCCGTTTTGCCACACCGGTTGTACCTCATTTTGTCGTATCTATTTGCTGCGGGAAGATAGTCTTCGTTCATTTTTTTATCTTAATTTTATTAGTAATGTAAGCAAATCAGCACTTTTTTTAAAAACATATTGGTTTTCTGATTGCTGTTTAATCTCTTTCTTGTATGCGCAGCCACCTTTCGGGAATATCATTGTGGCTTGCGGCGGCGTAGTCGCTGAAGCTGCAGGCTGCAAAACTCTTATCGGGCATTTGCATCCACCAACGGCCGGTATGCCTGCTTTGTAAAAAGACGGTATCCACTTCGGCACAGAGCGTATGGTATTCGGTAAATCCTTCGCGGTTGTCGAGACTCGCTTCGTGTTTTGACTTTTGAATACCATCAATAAAATACCAGACCATTTGCGCTACCTGCATAGAGCTCATCCCTTGCGCATCATCATTGGCAAGTCCAAATATGCCTGCTACCTGTAAGGTACTGCTCAGCCCGGCATATTGCATGAGTTTACAGGCATCCTGTCCCGTAAAACCATTTGGAGAAAGTTCATTCACCGGTAAATAAGCATGCGCCATTGATTTGAGATCAAAGGACAGGAATTCGCTACTCCGGATTATAGGCTCTACCTCCTCCATTTTTTCCTGCACTTTACCCACTCGTACGCAATCAAAGCGTAATTTATCAATAGCCTCCAGCAAACCGGGATAAGTAAAATAGCTTTGAAAACCCAGCAGGTTAAACTGCCGGACATAATTGGGTTGGGCAATCAACATTTCCAGTAAAAATCGCTGAGCAGGCTTCATTCCATCCGGGTCAATATCTATCATGGCATCAATTACGGTAGCTTCCACTATTTGTTTTTTAGCGGCAAAAGCATTGTAAATGGCCAGCGTATTATCATGACTGCCACCCAAAACCAGCACTTTTTTACCCGCCGAAAGCAGTTCTGTTAAAACCAATTCGAGCGCCGCGTAGGAATCATTCAGGCGTTTACCACTTTGTACATCTCCAATATCAGCAATTTTTACCTCTGTATGCCAATGATATAATTGATAAAACTTTTGACGGATGGCATGGGTCCCGTTATTGGTTTTCTGCAAAGTGTCTCCACGATGTTCGTTGCAACCTACAACCACAAGGTCTGCTGTCGCTACATCATTATTTTCACGCAGTAAACTCCCTATCTGTCCTTTTACATAGGTTTCATCGCCACCAATGGTGGTAAAGTCAACCGAATCCACAAAATCGTAAATGCTGGTAAATTCCATATTCAAAAATATTATAAAGATTCAAGCTGACACTTCGAAAGTGTGAAGGTAATCCACAAATAGGGTTGGGTAAAACCCCTATTTACAAACAATACGCCCGAATGCGTGGAAATTTATCCCTGCTTTGCAACAGTTTGGTTTCACAAGGGTTATAAAATGAGGTAGGCTAAACCCATATATCAGGTTTTTTAGTTTTTTTTATTGTTTTTCATGTCATTTTTTGCCTTATTTTCCGCTTATTCGTTTTGCATTTATTCAAGAATATGTACAGACCTGATGGCAGAAGCCAGGAGATTTTAAAGAAATCCTTTTTAAAGATGCCGTGCTGCTATCGTAAGGTTCAGTTTCTCATACCCCTTTTGGTATGGATGCTAAGTTCGCCACTTTTTATAGCTGCTCAACAGCAACGTGGTTATCCTGACCTCATAAAAAAGGGCGATGACCTGATGCAGAGAATTGATCAGTATTTTTTTATGGCTGTAGAGGTGAACAAAGCCTCTGCATGGACCGGCGAATGCATTTTAGCAACTTACAAACTTTATGTTGCCCTTGATATACAGGGCAAGGTTACCAAGGCTCCCTCCTATAGTGGATTTGCCAGCTATGATATTCAACATGCCGCGGATAGCTATGCCGTGGAGGAGATCAGGGGTACTCCTTTCAAAGTGTATACGATAAAAAAAGTTCAGTTGTTTGCCCTGAGATCAGGCATACAAAGGCTGGAACCCGTTGAACTAGAGGCTGTAGTTCGTTTAAATACATGGAAAAGGAGCGGCATTTCTTCTGAAAACTATGGCATCATTCAAGCAGATACGCTGGTGCCCTACACGCTTAAAAGCCAACCGGTTCAGATTGATATAAGGCCACTGCCTCATAGCCAATCGGAAAATTTCTCTGGGGCGGTAGGGCAGTTTCAAATTTCTGCGGAAACATCCTCCAATACCCTTGCACCTGGCGAAACAGGCTACTTTACCGTGAAAATATCAGGATCCGGCAACTGGCATGATATTATTCTACCTAAAATAAAATGGCCACCCGGTATTGAAGTATTTGAACCTAAGTTGAAAGAAGAGATCCGAAAAGATGCCATACCGCTTTACGAAGAACGAACCCTTCGCTTTCCTTTTACGGTTAAGAAAATAGGCACCTATAATGTCCCGGGATTAATATTTACGTTTTTTAATCCTGCCAAAGACGAATATCAAACCGTTGAAACCCTTCCCCTTGAATGGACGGTTGCCGGCAAGGCTGTAAAACCAGATCTTACGAAAACAGGAGCAGGGCCAATAGATTTTACAAAATGGTTTACCAGGATTATGGTGGTGCTGATTCCGCTGGCGGTTATCTTTTTATTGGTAGTGCTTTTTCAACGCAAAAAAAATAACGAACCTTCTGAACCAACCCAAGAGGAAAAAAATATTGTTTCGGGAAAGGATATTATCGAAAAACAGGAAATGGCGGCAAAATCCTCCGCATTTTTAAATGGCCCCAAGAAAACTGTCGAATCGATTAGGAAGGATATGGAAATATGGAAACAAGATAATGCTTTGATTTTCATGGAGGAATTCTCAAATGAGACTGCTGTTTCCTACGGTAAACTTTATGCCAAGGCCGAACAAATGATTTATGGGCCTGAACCCGAAAAAGCAGAAACAGAGCAACTTGAAGCTGGTTGGAGATTTTTTAAAAAACAAAATGCCGGGTAGTATCAGGGAGTGAACTTATAGCCAACACCTCTTACAGAATGGAAATATCGGGGGTGCCTGCTATCTTCCTCAAAATGCTTTCGGTACGATAAAATGAAATTATCGATGGTACGGGTGTTTGGAAAAACCTGATAACCCCAAACTGCTTGTAATATTCTTTCCCGGGTTACCACTTCGTTGGGATGAGAAACAAGCAATTGCAGCAGCATGATCTCTTTTTTACTTAAAGGAATGATGGTTTCATTTTTAAGGTTTGCCTGTTGCGAACGGAAATCGATGGTATGCCCTCCAAAACTGTAGGTGTCCTTTGGGGAAAGCGTTTGTTTTTGTATAATGCTTTTGGCTACAAGATTACTTACCCGCAATAGTAACTCCTCCAGCTCAAAGGGCTTGGTAAGGTAATCATCTGCTCCTTTTCTTAGTCCTGAAATCCGGTCAGCGGATGAATTTCGAGCGCTGAGAATTAAAACCGGCGTATCCAGTTTATTCAAACGCATACCTTCCAGAACGCTAAAGCCATCTAACTTCGGCAGCATGACATCAAGAATCACGAGGTCAAAATGGGCACCCTGCAGAATATCCTGCGCTTGTAAACCATCATAAGCAGAGGTCACTTCATATCCATCCAGCTCAAGATTCAAGCGAAGGGTTTGGTGCAGGCTTTGCTCATCTTCCACCACTAAAATGCTTGCTATTTCTATCATGCTTCGCTTTTGTTGCTTTTTGCCAGAAAACCCTCTGCTTTGGGTAAGATGATTTTCAAAATAGTACCCGTTGGCGTATTATCGAAAATACTAATCTTTCCGCCATGTTCAACGGCAATCCGCTGGCAAAGATACAATCCGAGCCCTGTTCCTTTGGTTTGGCGGGTTGCTTCATTTCCCATCCTATAAAATTTTTCAAAAACCCTCTTCTTTTCAGAATCCGGTATACCAGAACCGTTATCTAAAATCTGTAATACCAACTGATGGCCGGAAGCGGAAGCCTCAATAGAAATAGGAGTTCCTTTTTCAGCATATTTTACTGCATTATCCACTAAATTACTCAGCATAATTTTAATAAGAAGCTGATCTCCTGAAAAGAGCAATGGTCCGGCTAATCTTACTTCAAAATTCCGTTCAGGATAACGTGTTTCCATCGACACTACCAGATCACGAATAACTTTTTCGAAATCAAACTCTTCCTTGTGCTGCACCTGTTTGCCTCCATCCAACCTACTCGCTAAAAGAATATTATTGGTCAGATCATTCAAACGATCCGTTTCTAACAAAGTCTTATCAAGGATATTCCTTGTTTGGTCCTCATTCAATTTTCTTTTTTGCAGGGTTTGCACATTAAGCCGGGCGACAGCAATCGGCGTTTTCAGTTCATGGGTAATGGCCATCATAAAATTTTGCTGCTGCTGTCCCAGTTGCAATTGTTTTCGTGTGGCTCTGTACACAAAAATAGCTCCTACAAAAATGAGCAACATAAACATAACCCCCTCACCGATATACTGGGCCTCCTTCCTCCTTCTAAAATCATTTGCTTCCAAAAGCTTTTTGCCGAAATCGGGCGCTGTTTTATCCAGTTGAGCAATTCTTAACATGGCCATTTCGCTGTTTTGCTGAGATAGCGAAATAAACCACCATACCAATGCAGCAGTTATATACACCAGTAAAAACCAGTAAACTACCGTAATGAAAGCCAGTTTTTTTCGAAATTGCATATAACAGGAGTTAAAATAATGTTGGTGAACTTCGCCGTAAGTATCAACAATCCTAACGACGAACTGGTTCGAGTCTTAACCCCGCCTGCAACACATTGTTTAAAGGATCCTCCCGCATAATATGCTGCAGGGTAAAAACGGCGGTTCCCTTTTTTGCAAACCTAACCGGGTTCTTAAACAACCTTACCCTTCGCTCATAAACATCATTCATGCCTGTACCCGACCAGTTTTCGGCTGTAGCAAGTGGCAGATTAAAATCAGTAAAAACCGCACTATCCTGCCCTGGGGCTTTTAGTCCCAGCTTAATCCAAACATTTCTGAACTCATACTTACTGGTATGCCTTATGGTAGCTATAAGGTAGTAAGCAGTTGTATCCTCAGGAATTTCCAGCGTAAAGTGAAGGGTATCTTTACTTCGCCAGCTTGCACCGGGAATGTTAGATAGTTTTTCATATAAAAAAGGTTGGTTACAGGCCGCAAGCAAAGTTAGCCCAGCTAAAAAAAAACCTAACCCTGCTTTATGAATCCAGTTCATTTTCAAGAAAATATTTTTCATCAAAAAACAATTGAAAAGGATGATCTACAAGACATTTAATACCTGCTCCTTGGCTTTTTCAAGTTCATCTTTCATCATCACAACCAGTTTCTGCATTTCAGCATCGTAGGCTTTTGCCCCGGTGGTGTTGATCTCCCGACCAATTTCCTGCAATAAAAATCCTAATTTTTTTCCCTTTGCTATTTCATCCTGTTTTAGAAGCTCGAAAAAATAAGCACAATGGTTACGCAATCTCACAAGCTCCTCACTAATATCCATTTTTTCAATGTAATAAATGATTTCCTGTTCCAGCCGGTTGCGGTCATAATTATCCTTACCCATGTTCTCCTCAATTTTCTTTCTGAGGTTTTCCCGGATAAAATCTGGTCTTGACTTTGCCAGAGCCTCTACCTCATTGGTGAGCGAATCAATGGTGGCAATCCGATCATAGATATCACTCCCCAAAACTGCTCCTTCTTCGCGACGATGCTTTAAAAGCAATTCGACTGCTTCATTCAGGGTTTCATCCACAAGTTGCCAGCCATCATCACTCACAGCTTCTGTTACCGGTAGTACTACTTCCGGCAGCTTTAGTAAAGCCTCCAAAATATTGGAGGAATCCAGCTTCAGTTCATCACTTAGTGCTTTAACAGTGTGGTAATAGCTACGAAGCAAATCTGTATTAAGCACCACTGGCTTGGTAGCTCCGTTTTGTTTCAGCGTAATTCCACAATCAGCGCTGCCCCGCAACAGTTGGTTAGCAATGCTATTGCGTATGTCAAACTCTTTCCCCTTAAGCAAGGGAGGTAGTTTTAGGTTTAGTTCAAATTGTTTGCCATTGAGCGACTTCAATTCGACCAGCACCTGCCAGTCGCCAACAGCTTTTTCGGCTCTGCCAAAGCCTGTCATGGAGTATATAGACCGTGTTTTCATAAATCTTTAGACGTAAATGTACGTTATCAGCATTACTGCACACAAACAATCACTTGAGTAAAACAAAAATGGGTGGCAGAAATGATCTGCCACCCATTCTTAAAAATACACTTTTTATTACAATTTGGTAAGTTGATACATACCTGTAACAAAATTGACATTAATCCGATAGTTACC
>JBBQXO010000028.1:0-41263 GCA_038209595.1 Chitinophagales bacterium | reverse complement strand
TTTTTTGTTTGGTTGCTCCCGCCTCATGCGGGATGGTATTCTTTTGTTTGTGGTTTATGGTTTGTGGTTTATGGTTGGCTTACGCGAAAAGTTTAATTGCCATTCATCTATCAAAACTTTCACGTTTCACTCATTCATAATCCCCCATTTCCCTTATGCCCCAATTCCCTAATTCACTTATTAACCAATCCCCCATTTCACTTATGCCCCAATTCCCCAATTCACTTATTAACCAATCCCTCATTTCCCTAATTAACTAATTACCCAATTCACTAATTCCTCAATTAACTAATTAACTAATACCCCAATTCCCTAATCCCCCAATCAACCAATTCCCCAATTAACCAATTCCCCAATTAACTAATTCCTCAATTCACTAATTAACTAATTAACTAATTCCCCAATCCCCAATCAACTAATTACCCAATTCACTAATTCCTCAATTCACTAATTCACTAATTAACTAATCCCCCAATCAACCAATCCCCCAATTCCCCAATCCCCCTAAACCCCTGCCGTAGATAAAAAACCTCCATCCACCGGTACCACAATACCTGTAACAAAACCTGCTGCTTCCTCACTAATCAGCCAATTCATGCAACCTATTAACTCCGGCGCTTCACCAAAACGTTTCATGGGTGTATGCGCCAAAACTGCTTTGGCTCTTGCTGTTTGACTGCCATCTTCATTAAACATTATCTTACGACTACGATCGTTTAAAAAGAAACCCGGCGCAATAGCATTTACCCGGATATTGGCCGGTGCCAGATACGCCGCTAACCACTCCGTAAAATTGGCAATACCTGCTTTGGCAATACCATAAGCGCCCACTTTTGTCAATGGTTTGTAGCTGTTCATTGAGGCAATATTGATGATAACGCCTCGCTGCAATGTTGCCATCCCTTTTCCAAAAATAAAACTTGGAATAACAGTTCCCATGGTATTAACTTCAATCACACTTTTGAAAACATCCATCTTCAAATTAAAAAATCCTTTTACCGATCCATCGTTAAGTAACTCCTTTTCATCATATTCTGTAATGTTGGTTAATGCATCATTTTGATTACCACCAGCTCCATTTATTAATACATCGCAAATACCAAATTCGGTCTCAATAATGTAATTAGCAGCCCTTACAGAAGTTTCATCTGCCACATCGGTACTTACCGAAATAGCTTTACCACCTGACTTAACAATTTCCGCTTCAACTACTTTTAGTTTGTCAAGGCTTCTGCCCAATAAGGCTACTTTGTATCC
This sequence comes from Chitinophagales bacterium, assembly GCA_038209595.1. GTDB lineage: Bacteria > Bacteroidota > Bacteroidia > Chitinophagales > Chitinophagaceae > Phnomibacter. The sequence goes on along the minus strand of JBBQXO010000028.1, from coordinate 40,006 downwards.
TTGTGCTGCCAGGTTCTTTGCCATTACCGAGCAAAGCGTACCGCCTGCCCCTGTAACCACCGCCACCTTTCCATTTACTGATTCACTCATTTTTTTATCCAATTTTTTATATTAAAATAAGAAATATTTTTAACCATCGTTTCTAAATAATCCCAATCTTTGGGTAGTTTATTTTCTTCTACCCAGGATCCTATTAAATTACAAAGGATTCGCCTGAAATAATCATGTCGTAAAAAGGAGACGATACTCCTTGAATCGGTCGTCATACCAATAGAAGTAGCCAGCAATCCATAACTGCTTAACGCCAACAGTTGCTGTAAAATCCCTTCAAAATGATCGTTGTACCACCATGCCGGACCAAATTGAATTTTACCGGGTACTCCATCTTCGCTGTAAGAACCGGTGATACTTGCAAATACCGCATTATCGGCAGGATTGAGTGTATAAAGAATTGTTTTAGGCAAACTATTTTCTACATCCAATTCATCTAAAAAAAGGCAAACTGAACGCACATCAGCGGTATGGCCTATGCAGGCAAACCCACCAGCAGCCCCTACCTTGCTACGAAGTACAGAACTTGTATAGCGATAGGCTCCAATATGCAACTGCATCTTCCAATTTCGAGTGGCATATTCTTTCCCCAAAAAATGCAGAAAATAGGATTGTAACGCTACAAATTCATCATGGCTTATTATAAACCCATCCAGTATTTTTTGAAACAAATCATCGGCATTCTGAATAACATTGTTTTGATAGGTAAATCCACTATCCAATGAATGATCACTTAATAAGCAACCAACCTCATCGAAAAAGTTAAGTCGGTGAATAATAGCCGCCTTGTATGATTCAATACCATCGATGGTAGTGCCAGTAATGGTTTGGAGTTTAGATAACCAGGTAAAAAAAGATGGTTGATTGAATGCAATTATACTATCTGCCCGCAAAGAGGGCAGACATAAAACATCTGTTTGCTGTTGGGCTAAAGCAATATGATGTTCGAGGGTATCCAAAAGATCATCCGAGGTACAAAGCATTTCTACGCCAAAGTTTTTGATAAAGTCAAGGGCACCCCAATCCTTATCTTTTAAAACAGTATTTGCCCGCTCCCAGATTTGTATAGCATTTGCAGGGCCTAGTATTTCATTGATGCCAAACAATACCTTTAGTTCCATACAGGTCCAGTGAAACAAAGGATTACCTACGGTGGCAGGGAAGCAGGTTGCCCATGCGATAAATTTTTCCTCATCGCTTCTTTTGCCGGTAATCAGTGCTTCTTCTACACCAAAAATACGCATAGCCCGGTGCTTGTAAGGATCGTTTTGCACCCAAAGCTGATAAATATTTTCGTATTTTTTATTGGTCGCTAAGGCTGCTGTATCAATATGGTTATGCGGATCAATGATGGGTAAAGATGCAATGGATTTATGGTATAATTCTTTACCATACTTATTCAACAGCATAAAATCCTTATCGTTAAACTCCATCATTTCACTAAGTATTAAATTATATTTACTCTACCTTTTTTAGGTTTACGATTGGTAAACCACATCACTGCTCCGAGTGTCATACAAATTGCTCCTGCAACCAAAGAATATATTCCACTTATAAGCTTTATAGATGGGATACTCATGGCTAAAAATAAAAGCCCTGATATAGCGAGAGAAACGGCAAAAAGTCCATTGAGCGCCGATTTGAAGGCAGGTTCTATTTTTGGTTTATCCTGCTCCAAAATAGGCGTCGTTATTTGCTTAAAAAATTGAGCCACCCGATCAACATAAACTTTAGCAGGCTGTTTGAGGTATCCTGAAATAAAGAAGATTGCCAAACAAATCAGGGTTTCAATAAGCGTAGCTATTTCCCAGCTTAAATACTGCGGAAACAGATTTAACACAAGGCCAATAAAAGCGCCAAATAAAACAGTGATAATGGCACCTTTTGCGGTTGGCTTTCTAAAAAGCATGCCAAGGATAAGGGGTATGCCAATTGGAATAGCGAAGATGCCGGTAAACAATTTATTCGCTTCAAATGCCCCACCAAAAACAGTAACAAAAACGCCACCAACCAAAACCAATAGACCGGTAAGAAGGGTAAAAACTTTAGCTGCTCTTAATAACTCTTTATCGGTTGCATCCTTTCGAAAAATCCGCTGATAAACATCCGTTGTCAATACAGAAGAAATTACATTGTACTCTGCTGTAAGCGACGACATAGTGGCAGCGAACATAGAGGCAATCATAACACCCATTAATCCGGTAGGTAGTAACTTGGCTGATACTGCGACATAAGCCATTTCGCTATTGGGCAAATCGGGAAACATGACCCGTGCAGCTATAGCTGGTAATAAAAATACGATTGGAAATACAAAGAATAAAATAGCGGTAAGATAACCCACTTTGGTTGCCGATTTTTCATCACGTACACAAAAGAAACGTTGGATAAAAGTCCAGTTTTCATTGTATTTGATAATAATCATCAGGCAGTAAACCATTAGCCACAAGGGCATCCCTTTTGGCCCATTAAACCAGTTTAGGTGGTTTGGTAACTTTTCAGCTATACCACTAATACCGCCCACTTCGCTGAGTGACAGGGGCAATAAAATAAGCGTGGCACAAATTAAAACAACAAACTGAACAGTGCCCATAACCGTAACGGCCCAAAGCCCACCCACTATCGTATAAACCGTAACAATTACGCCCGTTAATACGATGGCTTGATTTAAACTTAATGGTGTAACCACGGTAAGAAAAACACCAATGGCATACAAGCGCACCATATTATCAAGCAGGCGCATTACAATACCTCCCCATGCCACAATTTGCCTTACTGACACATTGAAGCGAACTTCGAGGTATTCAATAGGACTCGTCATATGTAACCTGCGCCAGCGCTTTGCTAAAAATATACTGGCAAACAAACAGGCTGGTACGGTAGTAAGCATAACGGTAACTGCCACCAAACCATCATCATAAGCTATACCGGCATAGGCCACAAACACAAATGTGCTGAACAAGGCCATGAAATTACTGATGCCAGCAACGGCCCAGGGTATGGTTCCCGATCCTTTTAAATAAGCACTTGCATCTTTTATAAACCATCCAAAAAATAGTCCGATACCAGCCATCAGCAACATATAAATTAATATGGCCCAATAATCTAAAGACTGTAGTGCAAAATCCATTTTTGAATATTAATTTCTTTTAATTGGTTATTTTCAATGGTTATCCTTGGTCTTTACTTCTGATATATTTATTAAACTTTTTTCAGCTATTAAAATAGGGGCATCATATACCGGAATATTTTTAAAGGTATAAGTATTCCCCTTTTTACTCCAACTGCTTGCAGGTATCTCAAATACCAAACCCGTAATAATATCCACATAAACAGGCGTATCAAAATCCGCATTGGTAAATGAAAGGGTCAATTGCCTTGTTTCATTGGTATTCAACGGAATATAGTCATCTATCCAAATAGCATATAATTGCTTTTTAGTTACTTTGTTGCGGTAGCCATATACGGCAAGGCTTCTATCGGTACCTTTTGAATACCAGTGCTGATCGGGTCCTGCACCTGCAATATTATACGAAGGCTCCAGAGGCTTTATGCGTTCCAAAGTATTATCAAAAACAGATGCGACATTTTGCACTGAGTAATATGCAATTTTGGGTTTAATCACTTTTTTGGTAGAATCAGATTGAAGGAGACCTTTTACATTTAAGCTACGGATGGGGCCATTGGTATAGGCCATATCAATAATAGCAAACAAGCTGCTTTCCACATCGTGACCAAGGTTGCCCAACATCCTGCGGGTATCCCATTTTGCCTGCGATAGTTCTGTCCAATCATAATCGCCCAAAGCGCCTCTGCCAAATCCATTGAGCGAAGGAGCGCCATTTTCGCCCTGTCTTAATTTTATTTTTGGAGCATATTTATCCAGCAAAAGCCGCATTTCAAATATAATGTGATTATTGGCATCCGGATTATACACATAATCATGATAGGTCATGTTATCGAATAAATGGGCTTTCCTTTTTTTTGCAATATGTTTTAAAAAAGCTTCAATATAATCGTAATGATGATGCCCCATGGCGAGGCAGGAAATTCTGGCATTGGGTTGTATTTTTTTAATAATCTGAGCAGTCCTGATATTAAAATCAGCGGCAATTTCGGGGGTATTTACGATATTATCTCCAAAATTTGGCTCGTTCCAAACCTCCCAGTCAAAAACTTTATCTTTATAGCGGGTAACCATTGCCGTCACCCATTTATCATACCCCAACAAAGCTTCTTTAGAAAGAGGCATCCCCGCGCCAAGGTTTACGCCACCACCACCCGGATACAATGCATTTCCATACGATGTTTGCAACCAGGGTTTTAATCCCTTGCTTACTGCATCATTGATAATATGGTCAAGCCAGGCAAAATCATATCGCCCTTTTACTTTCTCTGTTTTAGCCCAACCGCCTTGCATGCGCAGGAGCTTAATACCTAATGGAACAAGATAATCCTTGTATTGATCGTAATCTGTGTAATCACGGTCAAGGGTTTCGCATCCAATCATCCAGTTAGAAGATCCTATCTCGTTGGTACTACGAGCTTTTACAGAACCTATAAGCGGTAAATCTATTTTAAAATCAGTTTTTACCCGATTGATTGAAGTATCTAATTTTTGTGCATATACATCATTGTTTATAGCAAGTAAGAAAAAACTAATACCCCATAAGAGATAATTCTTATAAATTATATCAGGTAGTTCCCTGCTTCCTTTCAGCATACTAATAAATTTATTCATCATGCTATTATGATCAAATGATTTACTACCTGAGAAATTAAGAAATATATATCCTGATATCATAATCCTTCCTTATTTTAATTTTCATCCTATCTTTTATAAATCTACTTTAGTATAGATTTTGTAAACATGAAGGTGATTTGATCGCTCTGTCGAAAAATTACCACAATCCTTGATCATGTAAGATTTTTGTATAACTATCTCCCTTTTTAACCCGGTTGTTTATTTTTAATATCCTGTAATGATCAAGCGGTATTGAACTGATTCCACCTTCAATTTCCCTTACTTTACCATCCCAGCTTTTACCGGGTTTACTCCACAAGCCCTCTCCATACAAAGTGTTGGCACCTGCAATATCAACCACTACCATTCCATACTGCTGCATGGCTTTGGCAATTATTCGTTCTTCGGGATATAAATCGAATTTTGATAAATCAAGTGACGGATCTAATTGAATAACAGATCCTTCGGGAATGCCACCTTTGATAAAACCATCCGTCCATAAAGCAGGAAATACATGCTCCTGATAGGCGTTTACCCGGGTAGCGCATGCTAATTTATGATTGATCTCCCCTTTTAAAATTTCATGATACATAATTAAACCGGCAATAGCGGGAACCCCTGCAGCACGACTTGGCCCAAAATAATGAATGCTCTCCCCATTTTTAATCTTGAATTGCTGAGGGTCAAAAGTACCCTCCCCATTGATGCTATATTTCATACCTGTTTTGGATGTCCAGCTGCCGTCCTTATTTTTTGTCAGACCCCACATATCCCAGGCGATACCATTCTTCCAATCTATCAAAGCACAATGTGCATCTTCTCTTGGATCGGCTTGTGCATCATAAGGTATGGGTACAGGTTCGCTATCAAAATCTTTACCATGCCCATAGGTTTCGCGGTTGGTATTCCATTTCTCTTGATCCTCTTTGCTCAGATAATGGAGTTGTACTTTAAAGGTAGGCGTAGAATCATTTACACTATAAATGGGAATTGTCCAGGATTTCAAGTTGATTTTAAAAAATGGACCCGAACATTCCTTTTTCAATAGTTTTACAAAATGATCATTATTTGGATCTATTTCGGGGTTATCATCTATGGGCTGATTCCAGAAACTTGAGGGTGAAAATAAACGCCTGTCTTCTGCTGTATCGGGAAGCTGTCGTGTTTCTTTTTGCCAACTCTCTTTTTGCACATGTAAACCAGAAGCCACTGCAAATGTGAAGCCTGAAACGATTAGCAGTAACACAATAATTCTTACCATTATTTAATGTCTTTACAATTGTTTTACTTCATTGAGAATAATGAATAATAGTTACGTGATAACAGGCTTTTTTTTATAAGGAAACGACTTTCCTTTATAAAGAAATTTTCTTTTTATCCCAAATATTTGCGGAAGAATTACCTACCATAATGGTAAATGCTCCCGGTTCTAATACCCACTCGTGTTTAATATCGTTGTAATATTGAAATGCTTCCTTTGGAAGAGAGAAAGTAACTTTTTTACTTTCACCAGGTTGTAAATAAACCTTCTCAAAACCTTTTAATTCCTTTTCCGGTCTGCGTAAAGATGATACATCATCCTTCACATAAAGCTGTACTACTTCGGCGCCGGCCACTTTACCACTATTGGTCAGGGTAAGCGTAACCTGAGCCGACTGATTACCGGGTGTAACCTGATAATCGCTAAGATCGAATTTGGTATAAGATAACCCGTGTCCAAAAGCAAACAGTGGTGAAACTTTATACGTGTCAAAGTATCTGTAGCCTACAAAAATATCATCCTTATAATAAACATTTACGTTATCACCCGGGTATTGTCCAATGGAGTGTGCAGGGCTCTGCTCAAGGGTTTTTGGAAAAGTCATAGGTAACTTTCCTGAAGGATTCACCAATCCGAAAATAATTTCAGCAAGGGCATTTCCACCTTCACTTCCCGGGTACCATGCCTGAATAATGGCAGGTGCCTTATCTACCCATTTACTCATATTTATTGGGCCACCTCCCATTAAAACAATGATGGTATTAGGATTGGCTTTCAACACTGCTTCTATTAATTCATTCTGGCCAAAAGGCATTTCCATATCTGGTTTATCGGCTCCTTCTGCATCATAGGCGTTATCACTCCATTTGGAAAAATCATAACCATGCACCCATCCACCTACCACTACGGCAATATCGGCTTCACTAGCCGCTTTTACTGCTTCCTTTATCATGGCCGCGTCTGCCTTAGCATTTCGTTTTACTTTAAATCCGGGTGAAAAGCTTAATGTAAAAGCACCCGCACTCAAGTTTTTTAAACCTTCAAAGGGGGTGATTTCATATTTGGTACGCACCTGCGAACTACCCCCACCCATAGATTGCAATTGGGTAGCATTGGCACCAATAACTGCCATGGAACGAATCTTAGCTTTTTGAAGAGGTAACATTTGATTGGAATTTTTCAATAATACGATGCCCTCTTCCGCCACTTTTTTTGCAACAGCAAAATTCTCTTTGGTGGCAAAAGCACCTGCAGGCCTATTGCCAAACATGTGTATTTTATGCATTACATATAAAATACGTTTTACCTTATCATCAATTAATGCTTCATCTATCACCCCGTTTTTAACGAGGGCAATAACCGTATCACCCAAAAAGAAATTTGGATAATCTACCTTGGCAAGATCCGTACCCATTTCAAGATCGGTACCGCTCCACAAAGCTTCAAGTGTATTATGAATAGCACCCCAATCGCTCACTACTAACCCTTTAAATCCAAGCTCCTGCTTGAGCAATTTATTCAGCAAATAATCATTTTCGGCACACCATTGACCTCTGAATTTATTGTAAGCACCCATTAAGGTGTAAACGCCCGCTTCCTGTACCGCAGCCTTAAAACCAGGCAGGTATATCTCCCGCAAAGCCCGATCACTTATCAACACATTTATTTTATCGCGAAGCACTTCCTGATTGTTGGCTATATAGTGCTTTACACAAGCTGCCACACCCTGATCCTGAACCCCCTTAATATATCCCACTGCTAATCTTGAAACCAGATAAGGATCTTCACTTTGGTATTCAAAATTTCTTCCATTTAACGGCGTTCGGATGATATTAATGCCCGGACCAAGAATTACATCTTTACCTCTTGCATTCGCCTCTTTACCGAGTACTGATCCAAATTGATATCCCAAATCTGTATTCCAGGTACTTGCAAGGCATACCCCGGTAGGTAAATAAGTACCGCTGTCCGGCACATTATCATTATCTATTTTCCAATCGCGTCCATGTTCTGGCCTTACCCCATGCGGCCCGTCACTCATAGTAAGCTCTGGAATATTAAGCCGTGGCACACCTGTAGAAGTAAAAGACGAGTTTGCATGCAACATACCCACCTTTTCCGCAAGGGTCATTTGACTGAGCTGGACTTCAATTTTTGCATAAATTTCAGCATCGGAGGGTACATTTACTTTTTGGGAAAATGCATTTTGGGCGAATGCAATGCAACAAACACTAATAAAGGCCATAAAATGGCACTTGAGTTTATTTTTCATTATGGAAATTAATCAATTAAAACTATATCGCTTCTACTTAAGACACTATTCAACAGGAATACCCTTATTGCGAAGAGGAAACACTTCACTTCAAACCACACCGATCAGAAAAAGATCCGTCCCTATTTTACCGGAACTATCAATCTAAAGGTCCTTATTTGATGTGGTTTATATCCTACAGTCAATACCTTTCGACTTGGCTTCAATTTTTCTTCATTGGTTTCAATATGGCTTGTTTTCCATGCTTGCTTTATAGATGCGGAAAGGGTAATATCCGTATTTTTTTCCTTTGCGTCTAAGTTCCAAAACCTGGTAATAAGTCCATTTTGCATGCCCTCTTCAGAAGGTTTTACACTCCATAAAACAACGCTTGGATCTTTTACGCTCAGCAACGAATAGCTATTGGTCGATTCCGCGTTAGAAGCACCGGTTATAGTACCGCTTACCAAAGGATTCTGATGTTCCAATGAAAACTTCATGGCTTGCAAAGGATCAAAACCAACCTGATGCGTTGTTAAAGAAAAATTGTATAAAAAGTCCTTATTTCCATGCTGATTTAAAATGCCAAGAATTCCGCCGTCTTCCACTTTCTTGTCTATATTTCCACCTGCCAAGGCATAAATTTGCGAAGCCTGCTCCCAAAGGGAATCAAGCGAACTATTGCCTAACTTAAAAAAGCTACAATCCACATTAGATAAGGTGATGCCATAATCAGCTTCACTTACATTAGCAAAATGATTGAAGGTTTGCCAGTCGTACCGGGCATTGTCTTTGGCGTAATGCCCTTTTCTTGTTTCCAATTTTGCGGTGATTATGGCACCCAACTCTTCGTGTCTTGTGGTGGGATTGTCAAGGTCAAAAGAAAAAGCCCATGATTGCACTCCACCGAAATTTGCCTGAATGCTGTCTTCAATATCAATTCTTGAACTGTTGGCAAATAAGGTTACTCTTACCGTATGCAGCATGGGATTTGTAGAAACCGCTTTTAAAGTAACAGAAACAGAGCCTGCATTTTCTACCATTAATTCAGCGCCATCCTCTAAATCCGTACTACCCAAATCATTTACAAATTTTCCATCATGCATTTTCACCAATTGCCTGTTGCCATTTTTTAAATCAAATAATTCAGAAATAACACCCGATTTAGTCAATTTTAGTTTGTAATAAGCATTGCTAAAATATCCATCCTGAAATGTAGCAGCATCGGGTAAGTTTACAGCAGACGCTTTTACCATTTCAAAAACCCGGTAACCAACGGAAGGAATATCCTGCGCCTGAATGCGTACATACTTTTTTCCGCCTTTATGAATCACCTGGCTTTTTACGGCTGCACCCGTTGTTTTATCAATGATGTTGATCGGCTCGCTGCCCTGATATTCAATATCAGCAAAATCATTTCTCACCCAACTTAAAGGATTAAAAACAAAAAACGTGGCATTAGCTGATTTGGATAATTGACTCCCGAGCTTGCTTACCGACTGATTGTACAAAGCATCTACATATGAAGATAAATTTTGCTGCATATTGGTTTGCCAGTCAGCTCTAACATTTCTACTTACCGGACCATCAGCCGTCCAGTTATGTTCATAATAGACACCATAGGTATTCCAGGCAAGGTTTTTAGCTGTTGAAAATTGATCCATGAAATGCTTATCCTTTAAAGAAACAATCGTTGCCAGTGCTTCGGCAGCACGAAGCTTCTCTGTTGACCTGCGCACCTTAGCAGTTATTTCATTCATGGAGGCGCTCAATAAATCCCATTCATTACCATAAGTTACGGATTGTGCAGGCACTTTAGGATAACTCTTTTCAAAATCAATAAAGAAATCTTCTTCGTTAGATACCCGCACTTTACGGTTTTCATTGGTCCCATTTCTTGCTGCATTAATAAATGGATTTGAAATAAGTGTTTCCAGATCATCGTGGCCAAAACCAAAAGCACCACCCACATTGTAAGGGTAAGTTGATCCCTGCGTTATTGTATCACAAAAATGATCTAAGGTATTGATCACATTTCCCAAATCTTTTTCTACATGCTTGTACTTTATAACCAATCTACATTCTGCATAACCTCCAAGGGGTGCCGTTTTTTGCTCATTGTAAGCATACCATTTCATCAGTACCCCAGAGGAATCGAGTCCATTGTAGCGATACATTTGGTGTTTACGGGTTTTACGCATTTCGTAGCTCATTTGGCTACCGTACCCGCCAATTCCTTTCCAACTATATTTGGCGCCTGAACCGGCCCAAAGAGAGGCAAGTCCTAAAGGCAATGTATTATTTTCCATACTACCTGCCATTGTAAAACGCAGGTTATACTTCCGCTCCAATTGCCCGGCATAATACATGCCACGGATTACCGCCTCTGCAGGCTGTGCACCATAGCAGCTTACCAACATGTTCAGCGGACTACTGATATGACCAGATTTTATAGCATCCATCAATTTTTTAAACTGTGCAGGCGTTCGATATTTTTCATACGCTTGCAACCATATGCTTCCATCGGTATTGAACCTTGCCTGATAATCCGGTTGATTTGCTTTGGTGGAATCTATTTGTAACAAATAATAATCCAGCATACGCAAAAAGGCTGAATCATATTTTGATTCATCTGCCGTCCACATATAATCCGTATGATCATCGTTTGCAATATAAAGGCGTTTTTGCTGAGCCTGTAAAGTCAATAAACTATTGAATAGCAAAATAATCGCTGTAATTAGTATTTTTTTACATTTATTTTTCATAGCCTATTTATTAAATCGTAGATGAAGCTAAATCAATAGTTTCAAATTTTTTCCACTTAGAACCAAAGGGTGCTAAGGTTTGTTCCGGCTTTGTTCGTAAGGTACACCATTCACTTTTTCGTTGCGTTAATTCCTTGTACATATTTTCAACCTGCGCATAATTCATGGATTCCGTTGGTAAGTTTTGCCTACGCATAGATTGTTCAACAATTTGGCCAATATAGGTCAAAGATTTTTCAATAATATCCTTTCCTGTTGCTGCATTGGCTTCCCCTGCATCGGTTCCCTGTGCAAACCTACCAAGACTGTTTGCTTCGTGCATTTTATCAATAGCTGATAAATCAATTGTATCAGGCCGCAGATATAGTGATTGCGAAATCTCGTATTTTCCGGCATGGTCTCCTTTGTACATCCCGGTCACTAATTCAGGATCAGAAAATACAAATACTTTCATTTGGGAATGGCTTTCGAAAATTTCGCCTGCCAACCGAAAATCTTGCTGATTACCACCCGAATGGCCAGTAATTACCAGCGCCGTACTAAAACCCGCATTATAAAAACTGCGCAACTGATATAAAAAAAAGTAAAGCATTACATGCGGTGGCATGCTTGTCATCATGGCATTTTGTTCACCTAATACTTCGGCAAGCCAGGGGGCATGGTAACCCGCTTCATGAATTTGATACCCCAATGTAGGCGCCACGATACCACCGAAACGATTCGCCGCTTCATCACACAAATAATCGGCCTTATAAGTATCGAGGCCAAGCGTTGAAATATATCCATGTGGTTCACAAATACCAAGAGGTAGATATACCAATGGCAGTTGTGCTTGCCGTTCCAAGAATTCCTGTGGAAACAGATCTGCCCATCGGGTTTTCCTAACATTTTGCATATTACTAATTTTAGCTATCGTTTTATGTAAATGTCTTTTTAGGTAAGTTCTTTATTTTTTCAGCTTCATTGGCCATATCCAGATCATTTTTCATCCAGTATTTTTTAGTATAAAAATTTCTAATCCATCTATGCTTTGTACGAAGTTCATAAAACACTTCATCGGAAAGTTCCTTCTCATCTGCAGCTTCAATATTTTCCTGTGCAAATTTTTCTATATGCATTGAACTAATAGCTGTGGTAATGCCAGCATCTTTTAATACAAACTTTAATGCCAGCTTTGCCAACGATGCTGCATGCTCAGGAATATACTTTCGCAATTCATTTATTCTTTCAATATATATACTACGGGGTACTTCATCAAAAAATGTTTTTCTGAAATCCTGTGTCTCAAAAGGAATGTCCTCGGTAAGAAATCCAGACAAGCCGCCTTCATCCATTACGCATCTTGCTATTACTGCTACTTGGTGTAGCTGGCAAATGGGAATTACACAATCCAATGCAGTGGGGTCGAAAAGGTTATAGATTAACTGTACTGAATCAATATGGCCCGACACAATTAATGGCAGCCCTACATCGGCCCGGCAATCGGGTAGCGATACGCCAATAGAACCAACCTTTCCTTCTTGCTTTAAGGTAAGCAATTCATCTAACCAATAACCGGATGTACCCCAGTTTGGCCAGTACAAATGCAATTGCAGGTTATCTACAAAATCAACACCCAATAGCTTTAAGGATGTTTCTACATTTTGCCTGATCAAGTGTTTTGGAAAAACAGTTTCCACTTTTTCAGGGATAGCCCATCGTGTATTGTCGGGACCATGGCTTTGGATTTTAGTAGCAATAAACGGTTGTTCCCCTTTCCAATGCTTTAATGCCTTGCCAATTATTTCTTCTGAATTGCCGTAATGTCTTGCAGTATCAATAAAGTTTCCTCCCTGGTCTAAAAATGTTAGAATGGAACGAATCCCTTCCTTTGCATCAAAGGCGCCAAAAGCACCACCAAGCCCCATGGCACCATACCCAATTCTTGAAACTTTCTTTCCTGTATTTGCGAACAATGCGTATTGCATAGCTGATGTTTTTTCTAAAAGTTTATCTATTCTATTTATAAATATCTTATCGTAGCCTTCTTTCATCGATTACTCAGGCTATTTTCTTGTCAACATTTGCTCAATTTCTTCCAAAGACTTACCCTTTGTTTCAGGTACTTTGGCTTTTACAAAAAGGAAATAAATCAAACAAATACCTGCATGTATAGCAAAAGTGATATGCAATCCAAAGCTTTCTTTTAATATTGGAAAAGATGCCGTAGTGATAAAATTGGCTATCCATAATACAAGCGTTGCCAGCCCCATAGCACTGCTTCTTATGCGGTTAGGAAATATTTCGGATAAAATAACCCAGGTAACCGGGCCTAATGTTGCCGCATATACTGCAATAAAGCCCAGAACAAAAACAAGGGTCAAACAACCGGAAGCCTCCACATAAAAGCAGTAAGCAAGCGCCAACGCATCCAGCATTAAAAGAAATGAACCATACAGTAATAATTTCCGCCTGCCTATTTTATCAATGAACGCAATGGCGATAAATGTAAATACAAAATTTACAATACCTACAATTACTGATTGCAAAAAGGCAGTATTCTCATCCATACCCGCTTGTTTAAAAATTTCAGGAGCATAGGAAAAGAGTGAATTTTGACCATCTGCCTGCGAAAAAAAAGCAACTGCAATACCAATAAATACAATATGCCAATGTTTTTTACTAAATAGGTCGCTGATTTTTTCTTTTACTTCATGGTTAAAACTCGCTTCAATATTATCTGCTTCCTGTTTTGCAAAATCCTTTCCTCCAATTTTACGCAAAATCCCTTCGGCCATAGCATGCCTGTTTTTCTTAATAAGCCACCTTGGACTTTCGGGAACAAACACTAAACCACCAAAAAATAACAACGATGGAATGGTTTGTGAAGAAAACATCCAGCGCCAATTGTTGATACCAGAATTAAGCAAAAGATAGTTGGAAAGATAAGCAAGCAGAAGCCCGCTAACAATGGCCAATTGATAAAAAGTTACCAACCGGCCGCGAATGGAGGAAGGGGTAATTTCAGCAATGTACATGGGACAAACCAATGCAGCTACCCCAACGGCTACCCCGCTCAATAAACGTGCGGTAATGAACCATGTAAAACTGGGTGCCCAACCAGTAGCCACTCCAGTAACGGCAAACAAAAAGGCGCAAAATAATAACAATTTTTTGCGGCCTATAGCTGCACTTATTTTACCTGCAATTAATGCACCCAAGGCGGCACCAATATTGATGCAGCCCACTGCCCAACCTGTATCAAAAACATCCAATTGAAAGTTCTTTGTAAAAAATGGAACAGTACCAGAAATGATGACGAGATCAAAACCAAATAACACACCGCCTAATGCCACTACAATGCTTACCGGATAAAGATATTTTGCATTGATTACCAGGCTACCATTGTCCACACTTGTAACTTGGGAGGATAAAATTACTGCCATGTACTTTTATAAATTGACCATGTGTTGTTCCAATCTTTTTTCTATCACCTACAATATTTTCCAAAGAATGTACCCTATTTTAAGGTAACATCTGCGTCTTTACTTAAGAAATCAACCACTTCTCCTAGCCCGGTAGTCTCCCATTCAAGCAAAGCATTATCCGGAACTACTTTCAATGGAGTAATGCAGGAGGTGGATTTTTCATTGTATGGCACATTGGCCTGTCTGTTATAACATGAAATAAGCGACCACCTTGATTGATCTGACAAATTAGCTGCAGACCTATGCAAAATATTACTATGAAAAAATAAAGCATCCCCACGCTTTAATTCTACATATACCAAATCCATTGTTTTAAGCGCCAAGTCAACATGGTGTTGTGAAGCACCAACTTGCTCACCTGCAAACCCATGTGCAATTCTGCCCATTTTATGCGATCCTTTAATTACCTGCAGACAACCATTATTTATGTTGGCATCGGTAACTGCTATCATAACAGAGATCAATTGATCAGGAAGCAGAAATTCATTTTTAAACCAATATCCATAATCCTGATGCCACTCCCAGGCTCCACCTACTTTTGGTTCCTTTTGCATCAACTTTGAATGAAAATGACAAACAGGAGAATCTCCGTCCATTAATTGATCTACAGCATAAACAATACTTTCACTTTTTGACAAAAGGCCATAAGCATCATTACCGGGAGTAAACCATAAAGTCAATTTTGATTTTTTACCCGATTGATCCAGCACATCATAAGCATGATTACTCATAGTATCATCTTCTGTAGCAATACTATATAATTTATCCATTTTTTCATCATTCAAAAATTCGGGAATGATTAAATAGCCATCTAAATGAAAAGATGCAATTTGTTCTGTTGTTAATGTAGCGTGTTTCATATTGACTTTTTTTTAAAATATTTGAAAATAAATTATTTCCAGATTAGTTTCTTTTCTATAAATTTTATTAAACTTTTTGCCATGGCTTCCTGCTCCAATATTTTTGGATGGCCTGATGAATTTTTGTAAACAAAGAAATGAGTCACTACCCTTTTGTCACCTAAGGAGGCAACTGCCTGCTCAATGATCTCCATAAATTTAGAACCATTTTTTGTGGCATCCATGTTTCCTAAACTGCAAATGATTTTTGTACATGGATATTTTGACCGCACTGAATGAATAAATGAAGCATAAGCATTTATGATATATTCATCAGTTGGTTTTACCGTACCAAATCTTATTTTAAATTCATTATGCTCAGGAGTATTTACTAACCAACTATCATTCTGTAATAAATTCACCACTACAATATCAGGTATGAATTGCCTGAAGTTCCATCTGCTTAAAGAATCATCGGGATTTAAGCGATTATATATTTCAGACATTATTTGAGGAAACCAACTTACGGTCATTCCAATCCCGCTTTTTGCTGTGCAATGATAATTGGCGTTAAAGTACCTTGCGGTAATAGCTCCATACGTTCTGTAATTATTAAAATATTCAGGAGCACCTGAATCTGCACTGTCAGCGGGTACAACTACACCGTGGCCACAGGTAATAGAATTTCCGAAAAACTCAATAGAACGTTTGGGTTTTTTAGCAGCCTTTAATAATGTGGCATTTTTATTTAACTCAAAACCATATAAGCGGGTAATATGACCATCGGTATTTGTAATCTTAAATAATTGGATCTCATGTTCCAGTTTATCTTCAAAGGTTGCTAATGTATAACACCTCTTTTTTGAACTGATTTTTATTTTTTTGGCGGTACTGCTATCACCATCAATAATTACATAAAAAAAATTATTATCCCTTGTATCTGATATTAAAACTTTAAATGTATCTACATTCTTTACCACCAATGATACCTGCCTACCCGACCAATAAAATGCAGCACAAGAATCAGATTTACCGATTCTTCCTGTATAATTTAACCTGCTGTGGTTCGCTTTAATAAATTTTGTTCCTTTGCTTTGTGTAAATGCTTGACTGTTTACAAAAACAAAGCAAACCAAAAAAAATATTTTAATAAAAAGAGGCATCCTTTTAATCAATTAGCTAAATTTTTAAATTATGATTACCTACAAGCATAAAGTAATTAATTTTTTATAATATGTCACCCATTGCCTTTGTTTATCTTAATATTCTCCTGGCATCAAACACAACATTGTACCATTCTCTATCGCCGGTTTTAATGTCCTTTATCTCAATAATTCCAATTCCTACATAGAACGTGCAATGAAGTATGATAAATCAGAAATATAACAGCGGATAGTTTTTTAACTATTCAAAAGTTAACAACAAAGCAATCCTTACCGCTGTAAACCAATTTTTTGTTCCATCCATTATACATTTTCATGATTGAAGCAATTATTATAGCAAGTATTTTTAAAATAAACCTAATCCACTTTTGTGGCCATAAGCCGATTTTTGAAATGAAAAAAATACGATGTTTTTTTTCCTAAAATATAGCAAAGACAACATTGTAATTTTATATTGTTGAATAAGTATTCATCAATAAAAAATAAAATTAGTATAAAATATTTAAAATCAGCTTTTTTTCATAAATTGTTTAACTTAACTAATTCATGCTCTGTAAGTGCCCGATTAAAAACGGCTAATCCGCCAATTTGCCCCCGAAAAAAATTACCCATACACGAGTGGAGCAATACAGCGCCCACGGTAAAGTCGGAACCGTTGTTGCCAATGCCATAAGGATAGTAATATGGATTTTTAGATTGGATCAATCCATTAGGATACCCTTTAAAATCTTTTGTATTGTCTATTAACTCAGGTTCCCGGCGTTCTAATTTTCCATTTAGATACGATTTCATATATCCACCATCATACGTAAAAGCAATAAGCTGCCACTTGTTTTTTTCTACACTTTGTTTACTGGCCGAATAATCAATGGAGTAAGGGAAAGGCGGAGTGGGTTTTCCGGTTCTGGAAATGTGGCCGCAAACTTGATTGGCGCCATTATAATGTGTTAAAGAAACAAATAATCCGTATTGTCGCTTTCCCCCATCCTGATACTCGTTCCACATGCCGCCGACAAAACCAGTTTTGTCGTTCCATTTTACCCATGCCATTACTGTTATTGCTTGTTTTTTTCCGTGGATATTTAGTTTCCCGGTTTCGCTATTAAGTAATCGCAAAAATGAAGTGCCAGTAAATAATGCCGAATACCCGGATAACGGCCCCTCGTTTACCCGTTCTACTCCACCGTCAACTTCACGTAACGGAAATTTACCTAAGCCGTATGCTTCTCTGTTTTGGCCGGTTTCTTCTTTAAAATCCCACAGCGCTACTAATCCTTTTATTGATGTAATATTTTTTAAATATCTGGTATTTACTGAACCTGTACGGATTTGAGCAGAACTATCTTGTGGAATCATATTTATTGCGTAAAAGATGCCTCCCAACAAATGTTTAAGAAAAAGGGGTTCGGAAAAACAGGAATCTGTATGGCCTCCGGCAGTGTAAAAAGCCCGACCTCCTTCAAATTCCTGATACCAGGCTATCGGATGATTGGGGCCATTAATGCCGCCTTTGTAACTGCTTTCATCTAATGTTGCCAAAACCTTAATTTCGGGGGAAATGCTTTTAAAGTTGTACCATTCGTCCACCCGCTCCCACTTCTCAGGAAGAAATGATGTAGCCGGATGTGTTTTATCAATAACGTTAATGGTTGCTTTTTGCACTTCGGGATGATAATCCAGATAAGCTCCGGCAAGTTTGTTATACCATGGCCAATCGCGTTCGGTTGAAGTTGCCGAGTGGATACCGACATAGCCTTTCCCCGAACGAATGTATTTTTGGAAAGCTAATTGTTGCTTTTCGTTTAGCACATCTCCTGTCGTACTTAAAAAAACTACTGCTTGATAATTTTTGAGTGTAGATTTTTTAAACCAGGTTGCGTTCGTCGTAGTGTCAACAACGATATTGTTTTCTTTGCCCAGAACTAGCAGGGCTTTTATGGCGGCAGGGATTGATTTATGGTAGAAACCGGCGGTTTTATAAAATATCAATATTCGTTTTTGAGGTTTGCTATGTAAAGAGAAACCCAATAGTAAGACAATAAGCAGGATAGTACTTTGCAAAGGTGGTTTTAAATTAATCATACTTAAACGTTGCTTTGAATGTGCTGCCAAAAGCACCTTTAACATTAATATTTAATATAATAGTTGGGTGGAGCTGTAGTACCTCCACTGCGGTATCTTTTGAAATTACCTCTTTTACGGATTTATTGATAGTAAGCCGGATGAATTTTTCGTTCAGCATGGTAGGATCTGAAACGGAAACCGCCAACTCATTATCTTTTTGCTGTAAAATTACTGAAGCTTTTTTATCACAACTAATCAGATCAACCGACTGCCCGGTATCGGTCCAGAAATTGGCTCCTGTTATTTTGAGGCCTTTTTCCTTAACCGCCTGTACAAGAGAATCATTTCTTAAAATTTCTATCTGAGGGGCAGCGGCATAGCTTTTCACCTGTTTGGGTGTAAAGCCGGGTAGTAAAACATAAGAATAAGTTGCATCCTTTGGATTTACCCTATGGTCAAACCACATGGTAAGGAAACTATTAGAATGATTAGTGCTATCACTCATAGCCGGATTTCCATTTAAAGAATTCCAGTTTGCTGATCTTTTTTCTTTAAACCCTTTTAAAGGTGCAGCTTGAGGGAAATAATATCCAATATCAGAACCTTGTACATTGCTTTTAAGATGAGCGTAGTTTGCATTTTGTGGGACTGGAGCATCCCATATCAAATTCGATGATTTACTCAAACCGTTAATGCTAAACTTATTATTTCCTTTACTATTTAGCTTACGGTTTTCTATAATTGTTTCTACTGCTATATTATCATTGCTTGTAATTCCCGCTCCAATTGCTACTATTTAATTATCAAACATAAACCACGATTTTTTTGCCTGTAAATCATAGCCAATTGCATGGTAATCCATTCCGGTTATCCCATAGAGGTTAGAAAGAGAAGCACCGCCAACCCAATTTTTATCACTTCTTTTATCATTTTTAATAGCAGTGGAGGCAAGTACGGTTGTACCAGGTAAACGATGATTGTCTACCGTTGGCCAAAAATTATCATTAAACTGATTTAAGTCCGCATTGTACAGGTAGGTCATGCCATCGGCAGTATGCCAACCTTTTTTATTTTCATTTTTAATATCGGCCTCGTAATTGGCAATGCGGGCAGAGTGCATACTTATGCCAAAAGCAAACCTTGGCCCTCGTTTTAAGGCTCTATCCATCAAAACGTATTGTGTATATTTATTAGTCACAGCTTGAGGTTTTATATTTGGATTATTAAGAATGGTTTGCACTTGCAAAATAGTATTGACTGATGTACCAGGATTTTGAATGGCATCTGTAAAATAGTTTCTTTGTTTATTTGATATAAGCCAATATTTAACCATGCTTTTAAAAGCAACTTGATGTTTTGGAGGGGCAAACTGAGCTATATTTGCAATAATTCCGATCATAAGAAAGCCTGCTTTGTAATCTTCTGTGTATGATCTGGCCATTTCTCTACCTCTAACCATATCCATTGCAACCCCTTTATAAATAAATGGTTCATAAGAATCATATATCCAACTATACAAGTATCGACTATTAGGGTCTATTACCCGCCAGTTTGTTCCATGGAGCAGATTCATTAAATCTGAAACTTTAGCTATAGCAGCTATACCATAACCCAGATTGTAGGGATGGTCATTGTGTTGAACAAATGAACCATCTGTAAAAAAACCCTCGCCTTTTTCTACATACTCAAAAATGGCACTTAAGGAATTCTTTGCAATTTCTATTTTGGAAGAATCCTTTTTCAAAATACCATTTAAGGCATATACAAATGCCCTCCAGGCCCGGTTGGCACCGTTATCTGTAGTTGGGTTTCCGGTTAGTTTTGCTACACTGTCATTTAAGGCATCACGTTGGGGTTCTGAAAGCTCATCGTACATTAAGGTAATGCAATTATTTAATTCCAGTGGGGCACCAATCTGGAAATCCCACCAATCGTTATATAGTTTAACATAGCGGTTTCATTCATCCAGAGTAAAGCACCAATAATATCGTCCCTTAAATTTTTATTGCCTTTAAGTAGCGAACCTTGGGTATTGTAAGCGAGTGCCATCGCATAAATTCTGCGGTAAGCGTAGGTTATTTCGGCAGAAATTTTAGTGCTGGTGAGATCGAGCCATAAAAAAGTGCGCTCGTCACTTTTATCAAGGTTACTCCATTGCATTTGCGCTTCTTTGGTAATTGCTTTTTTCTTGGCAGCGATGTATTTGTTGGACCAACTAGCACCTGAACCTGTTAAGGTTTTTTTCCACTTTATTCTTAGGGCATCGTAATCATCAACAAGATTTGGTTGCTGAGTAAAACTGTTTGCTGAAGTGTTTATAAAAAAGAAGCAGGCTATAACTAGAAAACTGGTTAGTTTACTCATGTTTTTTTACTAAAGTGTAAATTATTTGGTCTCAGGTAAAGCGAATGCAACATAGGCATCACCAGACTTAGCGCCACCTTTACCGCCACCCCCACACGCTATTACAGCGTAATTGTTTCCCGTTAACCTGGTAAATAGAAGGTGTGGCAATTCCGGCTGCTGGTAAATCAACTTCCCAAAGAAGTTTGCCGCTTTTTTTATTGAATGCCCTGAATTTAGAATCTTTTGTAGCAGCGATAAATAGCAAACCACCTGCAGTTACTACCGGACCACCAAAATTTAAGGTACCTGTATGGATGCCTTTCGCCTTAAATTCTGCATCATCGCCAAGCGTTTCCCGCCAAATTATTTTACCAGTATTGAGGCTAATCGCACTTAGTGTGCCCCAGGGTGGCGAATTTGCCGGATAACCATCCTTGGTATAAAACCGATTATAACCAGTGGCAGAGTAAGGTACTTTTGAATAAAAATCCTTTGGCTTTCCAGTTCCTAAATAGGGCTCTTTCTGCTTTTCTTTTAAATCTAAGATATAGGAAACAATAGCATCTTTCTCCTCGGCATTTAAATGTTTATACGCAGGCATCATTCTTCTACCAGTATTTAATAATTGCAATAATGATTCCTGACTGTAGTTTTTGTTAACCCCAATCAGAGAAGGATAGTTGTTGCCACCTTTTCTATCGCTGGCATGGCAACCCATACAGTTAGATTTGTATAAAAGTATTCCAGCTTCCAGATTATTCTGCTTGGTTGTTAAGCTCACATCCTTCACATCCACCATAGTAATAACATTGGCAATTTCATTGGAGTTGATGTAGAGTATGCTCGTTTCGGGGTCTATAGCCGGCCCGCCGCATTCTGCACCTCCCAAAGTACCCGGAAAAACCAGCGAACCTTGTTTAGATGGCGGCGTGTACAATCCTTGTTTTAAAAAGCCCTGATATTTTCTTTTGATTTCTTCGTATGATTCTTTGGAGACTAGATTGTTTAAATCTTTTTCTGTAAACGATTGGCGTGAAAACGGCTCGAAGAAAGTTGGTACAGGCTGTGTTGCAGAAAGTTGCTCTCCTTTTAAATCTGAAGTTGTAGGAACTGGCATTTCTTCAATTGGGTATAATGGTGCTCCTGTATTTCGATCTAATAAAAATATGAAACCCGTTTTTGTAACCTGTACCACGACTTCTATTTTTTGACCAGATTTGGTAACAGTTACAAGCACAGGTGCGGTTGGCAGGTCTCTATCCCATACATCATGGTGTACTGTTTGATAATGCCAAATTCGTTTTCCTGTTTTAGCATCTAACGCTAGCACGCAATTAGCGAATAAGTTGTTGCCTTTTCGCTTACCACCGTAAAAATCATAGGTAGCAGAACCAATAGGAGCGAAAACAACCCCTTTTTCTGCATCTAAACAAAATCCGGCCCATGCATTTACACCACCTGCATGTTTATTAGCTTCTTTATCTTCCCACGATTCGTAACCGGGCTGGCCCGGTTGGGGGATGGTATAAAAAATCCATCGCATTTTTCCGGTTTGCACATCATACGCCCTGATATGACCAGGAGCACCACCTGCTTCTTCGGCAACACGGGAACCCATAATGATAAGATCTTCATAAATAATTCCAGGTGTGGTGGATGTAACATACTGATCGTGAACATCCCTACCCAACCCATCATGTAAATCAATGGTACCGTTCTTACCAAAAGAGGAAACCGGTTTTCCAGTAAGCGCATCAATACAAAAGAGAGAGGAACCCGCTGTATAAAAAATACGGCTTTCAACATCACCTTCACCCTTGTAATATGCAACAACACGACAGGAGTTAATGGATAATGGCTCGCCTTCGGTACCTTTTACTTTTTGGGTAGCGGGGTCGAATACCCACTTTTGCTGTCCTGTAGCTGCATCTAAAGCAAACACTTTTAATTGGGGAGATACACCATACAAAAATATTATCAATCACAATAGAATTTACCTGTATCTGGCTGCCCGGCGTAAAATCCTTTGTATTGTGTGTCCATGCTATTTTTAAATTTTTAACATTATTGGTGTCAATCTGCATTAACGACGAATATTGGCTTCTGCTGTTATCGCCACCGTAGATTTCCCATGTTTGATATTTATTTTCGGTGGAATTACAGGCTGTAAAAAATATCAAAATTAATAAGAAATTATAATATCCTCCAGCATCTAAAACGTATACGTATTTCTTAAATTTCATAACACAAAAAATTTTTTGATACACAGCAGTCCTTATTGGATTAATTCAATAAATTAAAAAGCTGTGTGAAATCCAACATCAATATTCTACTATTCACCAACGCCTGCTATAATTTCCTTAATCTCAATATTTTCAATTCCTATGTAGATCATACAAAAGAATATGATATATCATAAATAGAACAGTGGATAGTTTTTTAACTATTTAAAAGTTAACAACAAAGCAAAACTTACCGCCGTAAACTAATTTTTTGTTCCATCCATTTTACATTTTTATAATTGAAGCAAGTATTATAGCAAGTATTTTTAAAATAAACCTAAACCACATATTTGGCCAGAAGCTAATTTTAAAATTAAAAAATACGTTGTTCTTTTTACCCAAAATATAGCAAAGCCAACATTGTAATTTTATATTATTGAATAAGTATTCATCAATAAAAAATAAAAATAGTATAAAATATTTAAATTCAGCTTTTTTTCATAAAAAATGTAGGACAAACGCCTTTGCAGTTCCCTTCACCTTTACCCATTTAAAGAAATATTGAATTCCTTCGAAAAGTTTAAATATATATCAGTTATAACAATTTGATTTTTAAGTACTTATATGAGGCAGGCATTAAAAAATGTTCCGATACACTCAACCCTCGGCATTGTGCCCAAGGTTCGACCGAAAGGATTGGAACTTGCTTTGGATTATGCAGCCTTGCCAACTTTTCCAAATGCTGCAAATAATAATAGTAGGCGTTTTGGATGATACGAAATAAATATAATGCCGGGTATAAACACAAAAGGAAGGCTTGCTGTAAGACATCTCTAAAAACTCAGGTACAATATTATTTATTTGCCTTCCTGCAATAAGCGAGCAGCAGAATAAAATGATTGGTAAAATTGTCTCTTGCTTCCGTAAAGAATCTCTTAATTATAATACTGCCACATACATTTGCCACGCAACTGCCGCCCTTGGAGTATGAAATTAATGAATGAATAGCTGTGTGGGGCTTACATCCTTTTATGGGTATTTGCTATAAAAGAATACCGGAAACTACAACCCTGAACCGATTACAAGTCCCGTCTTCTTTTTCTTTTTTGACGCCACCAACGTACATACTAATAGAACTGCAGCAAACACAGCACCGGTAAACTGCCCTGCAGATGCAGGTAAGCCAAAGCCCTCGGGGGCAATTAAAATATAGGAAGTAGTAACGGCCGTCATAAAAACGGCTGGCATCAGTGAGATAAAATAGAATTTCTTTTCTTTTAAAAGAAAGGCTGTGATGGTCCACAAAACAACGGTGGCAAGCACCTGATTTGACCAGGCGAAATAGCGCCAGATGATGGAGAAATCAAGACGGGTCAGGACAAAAGCTACCAGAAATAAAGGTGCACTGATGAGCAACCTGTTTACAATGGGTCCTTGCTTGTTTTTGATGATATCGGCAATAATAAGCCGTGCACTTCTAAAGGCGGTATCACCCGACGTTATGGGAGCAGCAACAACGCCAAGCAAAGCAAGTACACCACCTATTTTGCCAAGCAACGAATTGGAAATCTGATTTACGACTAATGCTGCATTTCCCCCGTTTGCTTCCATAATTCCGTTAAGTTGCGTAGCGCTACCATAAAAGCACATACCAATGGCAGCCCATACCAATGCCACTACTCCCTCGGTTACCATAGCCCCATAAAATACTACACGGCCCTGTTTTTCGTTGGTCATACACCTTGCCATTAAGGGCGATTGTGTTGCATGAAACCCGGAAATAGCACCGCAGGCAATGGTTACAAACACAAAAGGGAAAATGGGAAACTTACCTGGATTTGTATGAAAATTCTGCAGATTGTTCCATGTTAATTCCGGAATAGGCAAACGGTTGTAAAACATCATGACTAATATTCCCAGAGCCATGAACAAAAGGGCCAAACCAAACAGGGGATAAATTTTACCGATCAGTTTATCAATAGGAAGTACAGTAGAAAGTATGTAGTAAACAAAAATGAGGATTACCCAAAAAGTCAGTCCCACAGAATTGTTACTGATATCAACCAAAATTTTAGCAGGGCCGATGATGAATACGGTACCCACCATAAGGAGCACGAGCACCGAAAAAAAACGCATGAAATGTTTGGCACCATCACCAAGGTAATGGCCGGTAATCTCGGTGATGCTTGCACCCTTGTGCCGAATAGAAAGCATTCCTGAAAAATAATCATGTACACCCCCGGCAAACAAGGAACCGAGCACGATCCATAAAAATGCAACAGGGCCCCACATGGCACCTGCAACAGCGCCAAAAATGGGGCCCAGTCCAGCTATATTTAAAAACTGTATCAGGAAAATTTTCCATAATGGCATAGGCACAAAGTCAACCCCATCAGCATGGGTGAGTGCCGGTGTTTTATTACCGGCATCTGCACCGTAAATACGTTCTGCTACTTTTGAAAGAATGAAATAACCTATTACCAGTACCACAACAGAAATTAGAAAAGAGATCATATTGGCATTTTTATTTGCGGTGTATTCTTTGAATAACCATACCCGTTTGTTTGTTCTTCAAAATCATTTTTACATCGCCATTTGGCAATACCTCTTCTTTCACCAAATCGTGTTCATCATCATAGGCAATAGATGCTTCTTTTTCTGTGGCTGTTTCAGCACCACGCCAAATATCCAATACTACCGGTTCCCATTTTTTTGTTTTGGCAGAATGGAAGGCTGCATCTAAAATGGCGTTTACAATATAACCGTCGTAAAAAGTTTCTAATGGTTGCCTGTTATTTTCAATGGCATCAAACATGTCGGTAAACATGTGTGGGTAGCCAAGCTCATGCGCCTCATCTCCTACCGGAAATAACCACCCCTTATTTGTCTCTGCTTTTTCAGCAACATAATTGCCGCCTTTACCTGTACTAAAAACTTCGAAACCTGTCCGCAAAAAACTGTTTATCCAGATAGACCCTTCGGTGCCTACCACTTCATCGCGAAGGTCCATACCACCCCTGAAAGTCCAGCTAACCTCAAATTGACCAATTGCACCATTGGCATATTTTACCAAACCAATAGCGTGATCTTCTGCATCAATCGGATGAACCTGCGTATCGGCCCAACACATTACTTCGATAGGCTTAATTTCCTTCCCTATAAAATTCCTGCTAATCTCCACACAGTGACAAGCAAGGTCAATAATAGCACCGCCTCCTGACTTTTCTTTATCCCAAAACCAATCGCTATGAGGTCCGGAGTGCGCCTCTCTTGACTTTGCCCACAAAACTCTTCCAATGCTTCCTTCCCTGATGATTGCAACTGATTTTAAAAACTTGGGTGTATAACAAAGATCCTCCAGATAACCACCAAAGATGCCAGAGGCTTCTACCAGATCAAGCATTCGTTTCGCTTCTGCAGCGGTTCGACCCAATGGTTTCGTGCAGAGTACATGCTTTTTTGCTTTTGCACACGCCACTACTGCAACTTCGTGCAAATGATTGGGAAGCGCAATCAATACAACCTCCACTTCAAAATGATTAATGGCCTCTTCCATACTGACAGTAAAGTGAGGTAACTGATAATCTTCTGCAAACCGTTTTGCATTATTTTCATCCCTTGAATATACGCTATAAACAGAATCCTTACGTCGTTGGGCATGCAAAGAGGTAGCATAAAAACGGGCAATAAATCCAGAACCCAGCATAGCAATTTTCATCTAATCTGATTTAAAGTTTTTTGTTTCAATAATAGTTACCAACCAAATGTTTTTTTCACGTATTGTCTGCTTATTTTCCAGTATTCTTTCAAGGGATTCACGGGAATTAAATCGTCATGAAAAGCTAATTCAATCGCAACATTATCTTTAAATTTTTGTACTTTAAGTGCCGCAGATATTGCTGCAAAATCGGTAACACCCTGACCTACCTGTTCAGACCATTTTCCATCTGCAAGCTAATCGCGAATATGAAGGTAAGTCATTTCAACGCCATCAATACCCGCATAGCTGAAGTCGGCAAACACGGCTTCAAGGTTTGGGGTAACATCCCAGTTAGGAGGGAATTTGCTCGCACAAACCCACAGGTGGCCATTTACTTTTGTTTTGCTTCCGGTTGCCCCCTTCAAAGCTTGACAGGCACAGTCCTCCAGCAATAAAGCACCTGCGAGCAACGAGGTCGAATGCCGGAGAAAATTTCTACGCGACGGGCATAGTATATCATTTTTCATAGTATCTGATTTCACAATATTGGCGACGTTTTTCCTTTTTTACCTTCTTTAAAAAATAAAATCTTTATACCACATACTCCTTACCGTTCAAACTTACAAAAGTTTTAAAAGCCAGATGATAAAAAAGGGCAACATTCATTTAACTGATAAAAGATAATTTTGTAACGGACGGTATCCCAACCCAAAATTGAATTCATCGTGTTGGGCGACGCGTCCGGTTTTAGTTTCCCGCTAAATAAAAATGAGTTTAAACTCCTCTAAGATTTGAAAGTCTTGCGATCCCGGTAATATAACTTTCCTTTAGGATTAGTTGGGTGCCGATATGAAATCTCCCCTCGAACCTAAAGCAATCATAAACCTCCTCTTTGCCCTGAAAAAGAGTTTTTACCCTGTATTGATTAGCAGGGTCGAACCTTGTCTTCATCAAACGAAGGTCAGTACCGGATTTTTTTGCAAAAGAAGGACTAGAAATAATTTCGAATACCCTTGATCGTTCTCTCGGAGTGAGTTGGTGAAAATCATTTTCGATAAAAGAAGTTATTGCTACTCTATCTTGGCACAATTCAGAAAGCATTTTGTTATCGTACTGGAAAGAAATAAATGGCTGGTTTAAAGGAGTAGGGGAGGCATAGCTGTCAGGTGTGAAAGCAGGTGTAGGCGATAGTAACTGAATATTTCTCATTTAACAAGTTTTATGGTGAATGAAGCAATTTGGCGGTGACCTCTTCTTATTTTTTAGTCTATCTGATAACTGCTCATTTCTTTGAAATAGTAGAAGTAGCGAGCAAGTATCATATTATTCCAGAAGACAAAATACCTTTATTGTTCAAAATAAAGTTAATTTTACTTAATTTGCTTCATCAATTTAACTTAAACTGATACTATATTGACAAACCGCAATAAAAAAAGAGCCTTTTACCAAAAGTTGCCCCTAACAAAAGGAAATTCTTTTGTTATTAACCGGTATATATCACCCTATTTTGAAACACCATGGCATTTTCATGAGGAATTCGAATTGGTGTATTGCGAAACGGGCTTTGGTAAAAAATTTATTGGCAGTAGCTTTTCCGATTACCATCAGGGTGAGTTGGCTTTGATTGGAAAAAACGTTCCTCATCTTTTCAAAGCAGACGATCAGTTTTATGATGAAGAAGCAGTCATCAAACCAAGTTCACTCGTTATTCAGTTTCTCGAAGACTTTTTAGGAAATACCTTTTTCTCCACTCCTGAAATGAGTGAAATGAAAAAAGTGCTTTCTTTCTCAATGAACGGATTGCTCATTAACGGAGAAACGAAAGAAAAGATAAGAAACGTGATGTACCAAATGATGCAGGAAGAAAAAATAAGAAAACTGAAAGGCTTATTTGAAATTTTTCACCTTCTGTCTGTATCTAAAGAACTCCAACCACTTTCGCTTTCAACTGTAAGCGGCATCAACCTGAATGACAGCGCCAAAATGCAAAAAGTGCTAAACTATGCGCTCAATAACTTTAAAGAAGATATAACCATTCAGGAAGCCGCTAAAATCGCAAATCTTTCCCCTTCTGCTTTTTGCCGATATTTCAAGTTAAGAACGCATAAATCATTTTTGGGTTTTGTTATTGAAATGCGCTTAATAGAAGCGTGTAAACTACTGAAAGAATCAGATTTGCCTGTGCTTGATATCTGTTACGAAACGGGCTTTAAAAACCTTTCAAATTTCAACCGCTTATTCCGGAAAGAGTTCAATCAAAATCCATTGATATATAGAAAAACAGCCATTGTTTGAATTTGGATTGTATTACTTAACCAACTCCACTTTTAATTGTACTTTCCCGATATGGATAAAAAAATCGCCTTCTTCCAGTAAACGGGTTCCTGATGCATCTACAAAACTTAAATCTCTCATCGGGTCTATCTCAAATTTATACACAATTGTTTCGCCCGCTTTAATTTCTTTCTTTTCAAAATATTTTAATTCTTTCATCGGCCTCGAAATAGAACTTGCCGGATCACTGATATACCATAAAACAGCTTCTTTTCCATTTACT
Source organism: Chitinophagales bacterium (assembly GCA_038209595.1). Lineage (GTDB taxonomy): Bacteria > Bacteroidota > Bacteroidia > Chitinophagales > Chitinophagaceae > Phnomibacter. The sequence continues at coordinate 10,579 of JBBQXO010000028.1, read as the reverse complement.
TTACCCGTATTTTTTACGGTTACTTCAGCTGTTATTTTTTCATTTTTTCTAAACTTTGTTTTAGAAACAATTGCATTGCTGTACTCATAGTTTGTATAACTTAACCCATGCCCAAACCAATACAAAGGCTCAGTGGGAATATCCTGATACATGCCTTGTGTTGGCCTCGCACTTTGGCGCATATTGTAGTAGGTTGGTATTTGCCCGGTGGTTAGGGGAAAAGTAATAGCAAGTTTGGCCGAAGGATTTATCCTTCCGGTAAGTATACCTGCCAAAGGGGTTCCCCCTGCAATTCCCGGTTGCCAAATTTCTACAATCGCATCTGCAAGAGGTTCAAGCCTTACCAATTCGAGTGGCCGCCCATTCGATAATATCAGAATAATGGGCTTTCCCGTTTTCCTTAATGCTTCTACAAGTTTTTCCTGAATAGCAGGCAAGGCAATGGTAGATCGGGAAGCATTTTCGCCGCTCCAGGTTTTCAATTCTCCCAGGCAAACCACAATCACATCCGACTTTTCCGCTACTGATACAGCCTCCTTAAATCCACTGTAGTCCTCGCCCTCAAAACCACATCCCATTGCGTAATGAATTTCCATTTTCCCTTTCACTTCCTTCTCGAGGCCCTCAAAAATAGATTCTGCATCATCTGCCTTTCCATTAAAAGACCAGGAACCCAGTATATTAGATTTATCCTTTGCCATAGGACCAATCAATGCAATACTTTTTACAGAAGCGGCAAAGGGCAAAATTCCATTCCTGTTCTTCAGTAATACCATGGATTCTTCGGCAAGCTTTGATGCTAAAGTTATATCTTCCTGTTGCAGGTAGCGCTGCTTTTCATCCACAAGCGTAGTGTAAGGGTCATCAAATAATCCTAAACGAAATTTTACCCGCAATACCCTTGAGACAGCATCATCAATACTACTCATGGATATTTTTTTCTCTTTTATCAACTCGTCAAAATATTGCAGATAAATATTATCCTTCATATCCATTTCAACCCCGGCATTAAATGCTTTCATTCCGGCTTCCTTTTTATCCTTTGCCACTCCCTGATCTATTAACTGCTCAATGGCATTCCAATCCGATACCACAAATCCATCATGATTCCAGAGCTTCTTTAATATGTCTGTAAGCAGGTACTTATTGGCAGTAGCGGGTACGCCACTTATATCATTAAAAGCACTCATAAGGGTAGCCGCCCCCGCCTTTACCCCTGCCTCATAAGGTGGCAAATACGTTTCCCAAAGCGATTGAGCAGAAACATCACTATAACGATAATCCCTTCCACCTTCGCTCATGCCATAAGCTACATAGTGCTTTAAACAGGCAGCCATAGAAAAAGGATCCGCTAAATTTTTACCCTGATAACCTTTTACAGTAGCAACACCAAACACCGCATTTACATAAGGATCTTCCCCATAGCCTTCAGAAATTCTTCCCCACCGAGGATCACGAGCCACATCAATCATAGGTGAAAAGGTCCAGTCTACACCGGATAATACCGCTTCTTTAGCCGCCACACCAGCATTTTGAGTTACCAGATCCAGATTCCACGAACACGCCTGCGCCAGTGAAATGGGATACACGGTGCGAAATCCATGAATCACATCAAATCCAAATAGAATGGGTATCCCGAGCCTTGACGAATCCATCGCTTTTTGCTGAACCTTATTACGCAAAACCGGATCGGAACTAAAATAAATGAGTGAGCCAATACCGGATGGTAATGCAGTAACTTCTTTCCCGATGTTATTGGAATTATTGTTTAATCCAAAAGTATATTGGTTGAGTTGAAGAATTTTTTCTTCAAGGTTCATCCTTTTCACCAGATCGGTAATACGGCTTTCAATAGGTGCAAGCTTATTTTTATAAACCGGTTGAGCTACGAGCTTTACCGTGGAAAATAAAAATACACACAAAGCCAATAATATTAATTTAAAATTCGACATCATATTAAAAATTGAAACCATTAAATATTTTTATTCTTTAATTCTTCTACGGCATAATCTACCGCCCTTGCCGTAAGTGCCATATAGGTTAATGATGGATTTTGCGTAGCCGTTGACGTCATACAGGCTCCATCAGTTACAAAAACATTTTTGCATTGATGCAATTGATTCCATTTATTCAGCAGAGAGGTTTCAGGGTCGCTGCCCATACGAACGCCCCCCATTTCATGAATATCAAGTCCCGGCGCTTGTTTACTGTCCTTTGTTTCAATATCAGTAAACCCGGCGGTGGTAAACATTTCAGTCATTTGTGCAAAGAAATCGGCCAGCATTTTTTCATCATTATCATCATAGCCCACATTGAAATTAATCAGAGGCATTCCCCATTCATCTTTATTCAATTTATCCAATGTTATCTGATTTGATGCTTTAGGAATTGTTTCACCCATAAACATAGCGGATAAATCCCAGTCTTTTAAATCTTTTGCAGCCAATTGCTCTTTCAATTTGTTTCCAAAACCAATGGTATTCATTTTTAGTGAACGCTGGGCAACAAATAAGGAAGCATATCCACCCAAAAAATCAGCTTCCTTTGTAAATACATTTCTAAATCGGGGTATATAAGCACCGGAAGGAGAACGACCTACGGAATTACTATCTGTTAACTGATTGAATTTACCAAAAACCCTTCCCCTGTAATTGTGAAATGCAACATATTTGCCCAGCAAACCATTATCATTACCCAACCCGTTTGGAAAGCGATTAGAAATGGAATTTAATAAAATCAGGTTGGTATTAATGGCTCCTGCATTTACAAAAATTACGGGAGCCAGATAATCGGTTGATTCTTTGGTGATGGCATCCACTACCCGTACACCAGTTGCTTTACCTGTTGCTTCATCATATAGTATTTGCTGAACCACCGCATTGGTTATCATGGTGAGGTTACCCGTTTTTGCTGCCCAGGGTAAGGTAGAAGCGTTACTGCTAAAATAGCCCCCAAACGGACAGCCTCGCTGACAAATAACTCTATTTTGGCACTGTGCCCTGCCCTGCTCAATATGTATAGGCTGCGGCTCGGTAAGATGCGCCATCCGTGCAGTAATTACCGGCCGGTCTTTATATTTTTTGGTAATGATATTTTTGAAATATTCTTCCACACAATTTAATTCATGTGGTGGTAAAAATTCACCGTCAGGTAATTGACTTAGCCCATCCTTATTACCGCTTATACCGGCAAATTTTTCTACATAACTGTACCAATCCGACAAATCATTGTACCGAATAGGCCAGTCCACGACATATCCGTCCCGTTTAGGGGCTTCAAAATCATATTGGCTCCATCGTTGTGTATGCCTTGCCCACATCAACGATTTACCACCCACCTGATAACCCCTGATCCAATCGAAAGGTTTCTCCTGTAAGTAAGGGTGCTCTGTGTCCTTTACAAAAAAATGCATAGCATCTTCTTTAAATGCATAGCACCGACTTATAACCGGATTGGCATCCTTAATAGCGACAGGTATTTGCCCCCTATGTTCAAACTCCCAGGGCATCATATTGGTTGTTGGATAATCCTTTAGGTGCTTTACATCCCTGCCTCTTTCCAACACAAGTGTTTTTAAGCCTTTCCCGGTAAATTCTTTGGCAGCCCATCCACCACTCATTCCAGAACCAATCACAATTGCATCAAATGTATTTTCAGCCATAATTTTTCACGTTTATGATGCCTTATTCAGGGGTACACAGCCATAAAATTTACCGGGTACCAATTTATAAACCTGAACTTCGGTCAGATAAAATTTTGAAGTTGTATAAGCCTGTATGACTAATCTTTTTGTATTGATGTAAAAATATTGTAAATCCGAAATATCTTTCTTTTTTGCTTCCAACTCATTCAGTAATGTTTCCCTTTCCTCAATACTACATTTACTAAAACTTTTACTAAACTGATTTTTGGTTTTGACTTCAAAGGCTTTAAGTCCGGCTACAAATTTTTGCTGATCTGCAGCTTTATAACAATCATCCACCATCATCAATGCAAATAAATGCGCCCCAATATCTTTCGCACCTGGTGTTTCTGTTTTTGGAATAATTGTTTCTCCCAGATCTGCCATCATCATTTCTTCATCACCGCCAATGCTAATATTTTTGAGTAGCATAGATGCCTTGCTTCTATCTTCCATGCAAGCAGGTATTAAAACCAGTGATCCCGAAACAAATGCTAATTGTTTGATGAGTGTTCTTCTTTTCATTCTTATAAATTTTTATATTAAATCATAATGGTCTTACATACTTATTAACTTTTACAGTCTTATCCTGTGATTTTCATTTTCCCCTTTTATTTTTTATAGGCTGCCGCATAATTTCATAACACAAAGCAGGACTCGTTTTTTCAATACCTGTCAATAAAAATATAACCTTACCTGCATCTGAGGGATCTATTGCATAAAAATAATCCCGGTCTATACCCTCAGGTTTAGTGGTTAAGCATAGCCGTTTAAATAGCCATTCCCAACTACCTTTTTTGTAATAAGGGTTATTTCTTTCCGGAGCGGTAATTAACCATTTATATTGTTGCCAATCTTTTTTAAGCAGCAGATTTTGGTTTTCAATGGCTACTACTCCAACATTGCCTTCCAATTTTTTAATTTTATCAAGCGTCCAACCAGTGTGGTTTTCCCATGCAAGATAGGGTTTATCCGAATGACTGTTGTTCCAGTCTGCACTTGTAGTAACAATGGTTACAAATTTTCGATTTGCCACATTGGATCTATTCATGGCTTCTCCAATTACCTGTGAGGGTCCGAATATGACTATAAAAAGTGGATCATCATTGCTTGATTGGTTAATTTGGTTTTTGAGTGTTTCATAGGCTATTTCGGGGTTGTCAACCGCACATAAAAAATTTGTCTTTTTAAAGCGAAACATTTTACCACCTGTAACTGCACTGATTTTCATTTGCTGGTAGGGGTTTACTCCGTCAATTCCGGGATGCTCATGATTACTACCCCACACATGATCACTGTAAATATATAGGCTCAGATTATTTTGCAAACCTTTAGCAGCAATAATAGCGAGTGTTAATGGAGTTCCTCCCCAATCGTCATGATCATGTTCATTGCCATCGGCACTTATAGCAATTCTACCCTTGCCTTGCCACAATGGAGTTTGAGCAAGCAGGCAGTTGGTTCCAATAAGCGATAAAACACAAATAAATATTTTTTTCATCGGAAGCTTTCAGTTTTAAGCTGAGAATTTGATTTCACAAAAGTATCTTTATTTACTCCAACATTATTCAAAACTATATAATTTTTAAGATAGACAGGTAATATATAAATAAAATTTTATTCCGTACTTAGTTCGTAAAGTACTCCGTCATAGATGTTTTTCAGCATCACTTCAAATTCTTTTATCTTTAATGAATTACCTGTTTGCTTTGCTATTACTTTACCTTCCATATCTTTTACAAAGTTTTTTTTATCCGGTTGCAGGTAATATACAATAACAAGTCTGTTGTTCTCTACTGCACCATGCCTGAATACACCAATAATACCACCAGCTTTAGTTTCTGTATTTATGCGTTGAAAGCCATCCCACATACCCTCCATAGGTTCACCAAATCCATCTAAATCTTGCCTGAAACTCATTATTTCATAATGGTTATCCATCAATTGGAGCCAAGCTGCAAAACCCCGGTATTTTTTTAAATCTGTGGGGGTTAATTTTTGGGGATCGCCTAACATAATAGGTAATGCTCCGGCTAACGATTTAATATGCAGAGCCTATCCGGAATCCTGCATTTACGGATTTCCAATGACTAATGCCGTTGCCTGAACAGCCGGCGAACGCCACCAAGCCATATTGCGGATACGCAGATCTATTTTAGAATCCGGCCCGTTGTAATTTGATAACCAGTTTCTTTCGGCATGTTTTAGCATAGCATAGTCAATCAATTGTAACCCTCCTAAAGTTTCAAAGGTGCAATCTATAAACAATTCAGGTTTAAATTGATGCAGCTCATCAAAGAGTTTCCACATGGGTTCGTAATTGGCGTATAATGATTCAGAATGATCTTTATGCCCCGGGCGGTTCGTAGCATAACAACCAGATTCGGCAATATCAAACCTGTACGGGCTTGTTACCACCGAAAAGTCTGATTTGAGGTATTCCAAACCATATTCACCAATTAGTTTATTGAGCACTCCTTTTATATAGCCATACCATTCGGTACTAAAACAAGCGGTATACTTATCTGGATCATCTATTACCAATGAAATTGGGTTACCATTTTTATCTTTTACAAACCATTCGGGGTGTTGTTTATAAATCTTGCTGTTGGGATCGGCAGTACCAATACTTACCCATAAGCCAGGTTTCATACCCAATGACTTAATGTAATCCACAACCGGTTTTAACCCATTGGGGAATTTTTTTTTGGTCAATACCCCAGTCGCCATAAGTGTCCTGCCTTCCATCATCAATTACAAACTCTTTCATACCTGCATCAGCCGCTGCTTTTGCCAACTCCATAATTAGCTTTTCATCAATTTTTTTGGCAAAAGGCGTCCATGTATTGTATATAAATGTTGGCTTTTGTTTTAATTCTGAAGGACGAATACCCATGTGTTTCCGCACAAAATCCGGCCTTGCGGTATTCAACATTTCATTGGGATCTTTATGGTTATTATACCCCATGGTAAATACCTGCGGCGTGGCAAAACCTTCTCCTTTTGAATATACTTTTTAAAAGGGAAACGGGCATTTTTATGGGTAAGCCCAATATTAATAGCCAGTTCATTCCAAAACACTGAAGTATGTTTCATTACGCCTGAGGCTTCGTTGCCAATTACAATACCCTGCCGCCAATCGCTGTTGTGAACGGTAACCAACGCATCTTGCATATCTCCATCGTATGGTCCAATAGAGCGCCTTATTCCATAATCGTGGCAAACCCAACTAAAGGTGGAGGGCCAATAACCAGGTAAATCAAATTTTTCTATATCTACGGATTCTAATTGCACCGTTTCATTTGAAAGGTTTTTTATGATCAGGTTTTTACGAATTACGGGTAAGTTGGGGTATAGTAAAAACTGCAGGGTAAGTTCTACCTTTTCATCTTCACTCAATATAGTTACAGCAGCACCATCACCAGATTTAGCATCGGTATGTTTCATTACCTCTTTAAGCATCCAGTTACCTTTACCAGAATAAGTGGTGCCGTTCATTTCAAATTGGAAGTCGGTATTTACAGGTAGCAGGTATTTAAATTCCCCTTTAACCGGTTTATACACTGAGGTTATAAAATTCCCTTATCTCCGGGCATATAATGGTTCTTTCCACTACTCCATTGTTCAATTTTAATGTTGCTTCATCCCATTAAGCATATGGTTGGGCAATAATGGCTGACGTTCCTAAAAAAAGGAAATTAATGAGTAATGTGTATGTTTTTATCATAATAAAATTTGTTTTTTTAATTGCTAAGAGGCTATCGTAAGTATTCATCCTGTTTAGAGAGCGGCATAGTCATGATGGTTTACTTTCCATTATTGTTTTTTAAGATTCTTCCTGTCATAAACACTGATCACTAATTAAATCATATTTTTGTAGTGTACATTTAAAATAAAGGAATAGCCGATACTTTCCGACTGAAAGCATTATTGGCTGGTGTCTTTGCTTTGAAAATGATACGGCTTAAACCCTGGTCATCAAAATCCTGAGGATTTTTCTCTTTTAAAAGATCTTCAATTACAATTACAGGTTTTGTTGTAGAATCAGTTGTTTCTATCTTTTGCTTTAATGATTTACCATTTTGCTCAAGCAAAACGCCGTCAACCTGAAGGGTTGCTTTTGCCACTGTTACCCATTGAAAGGAAGTTTTCACACCGTTTGTCCATTCATCTTGAATTGTAATTGAACGGCTTGGATGTAGTTTTACAGCTTTACTCACTTTCTTAACTTGTAATGTGTAAAGTGATGTAAGATCTACTACGTTACCCATTGCACTGTTTTCGTTATACAATTCCCGGATTTGCGCCAAGCCCGCAACTTCTTGCCTTGCGGTATTAAAAAGCAATAAGTTTTGCGATTCATGTCCTGCTCTGAAAGTTGTCCAGCGGTCGCTGTTCTGGGTTTAGTTCCAGATATCCAATTTGGCCGCTCGCATTTTATCATAGCTTTCACCCTCCATATCCAGTGCCCAGCGAATACCGTCGGCCTTAAGAATAAAACTTCCAATATCCATTTGGCTATGAGAGTTATTGGGTGTTCCGCCTTTTATGGCAATAAAAGAAGCCGAAGTATCATCCCACATTGAGCGCATTACGCATAACGTCATTAAGCCTCCGCTGGCTGTACAGTGTAAGGGCAATTTATTAAATTTGCCGGCAGGTGGTAATGTTGGATTCCACCATAATACTTCCAAAGCCAAATGACGGCTCGGGCGCCTCTGGTTTTTATCTCCATCAACACCTTCCAGCATAGGCTTAGCTTTTGCCAAACTTTTTATTTCAACTTCCGCATTATTGCCTTGACCTCTTTTATTGGCTTTCCAAACCATAACAGGTTCTGAAGTGAAACGCTTTACAGTTTCGGTAAACGGTGCGGAAGATGCATCGCCAAAATTATAGTATCGCCCTGTGGTGCCGACAATCCGCGTCTTGAAGTCGGTTGATTCTAACAAGCCAGCGAATTTTTCAAGTCCGCGAGAAACCCCAAAAAAATAACGAAGTGCTTCCAATGCCGGAACATTAAACTTGGTTCCATAGAACCAGTAAGTTGCGCCTTTCGGATACGTCCCATGAGGGGCGTAGGGTGCCGCGGCAATTGGCAGTAATTTAATTGCACGGCCTAGTATTTTACTTGCCAGCAGCGGTTCACGCTCGGCGATAGCAAGCGCCCCAACTGTTAACCCGCAATTATTTACCGGGTTATGGTTAAAATTCCCTGTCAATTCCTCGCCCAATTCGTTTTCGTTAAAGTACAGTGAGGGTTCCCGTACGTTTTTTACTTTTGATAGCTCAACTTTTACTCGTTCTTCTTCAATTAATTCATCATACAACCAATCTAGTCCTAAACCAGCAGCAAGGAAGGCTTCCCCCACATCAATAAAATGCGATAGACCGCAATCGGGCAGTTCTGCCAGTTGCATTAATTCTGCTTTTGCACGAGCTAAGTAGCGTTTATCGCCGAAAATATGATAACTATGAGCCAAAGCAAGAATAAAACCCTGAGCCTCTCTTTTGGCTTTAAATTTAAAAGTTTTCCCATTAGGATAGACCAGTTTTTCTGCAATCAAGTGTTTTTCCGCTCCGCTTTTGAGAAGTATAAAATGATTTTTATTGGTTGTGTTTTTTTGCATTTTCAACGAAGTGAGGCGTTTTTTGCTGGTAAACAATCCCGGATGATCAGGAAAATTTTTCCAATCAGCATCCGATAAACAAAGTGTTCCTTTTTTTGAGATTGGCAATCAGGGAGATAAAAGGTTGTTCTTCATCTTGGCCTACTGAGTTACTATCTTTTGATAAGTTATCTAATGTAGATTGTACTGTAGATTGTGCATTTGTGTTGACAACAGCTATTAAAACAAATCCGGAAAGTAATACCGTTTTATGAAAGGCCTTGTACAATAATACCGACCTCCTTATTAAGCATTGGAAATTTTTATTGTTCATTACAGCTTCTATTAATTATATTTTTCGTAAGTTAAATAGAATTGAAAAATCTTGTTCATTGTTTTAGAGATTTTACATTTTTAGCTTGCAGGCTTTTTCGCAAAGCCAAAAATTCCCAGATATAGTTGGTAGCAGCGATTTCCATCTACTACCTACTCATTCTTACCATCCCACGCATGAACGTCAAAATAGAAGTGGTTAAACTAAAATTGATTTATGCGAGTCACGAATATTTTGAAAATATTCTTTTCTATCTCATAAACATTGGGTGTCATTAGATTTTATTGACCCCATTTGCCAGGCTGATCTGATAGCACAAACTCAATGGTTCCGCCGTTGGCAATAAGCTTGTGGTTGAACATGGATGTTTTCCACACCTTTCCATTTATTTTACAAGATTTCACATATATGTTTTTTTCCGACGCATCGGGAGCTGTTATGGTGAGTGTTTTGCCATTACCTAAAGTCATCACTGTTTTTTTATAAAGCGGAGCACTCAGGTAATAGTAATCTTGTCCAGCATTTGGGAAAAAGCCCAAAGCGGAAAAAATATACCACGAGGACATCCCTCCAGTATCATCATTACCTGTGTAACCTGTTATATCATAGTTATTTTTCATCATCCAATGAACCCATTTCGATGTCAAGTCAGGTCTGCCTGCATGGCTGAATGAGCGCAAAATCCAGAAAGCAGGTTCATTGCCAATATTAATCAATTTGTTGTCCATGGCATGGGCAAGGCGTTCCGCGTATTTTTCATTTCCACCCATCAGGCTGATTAGTTTTTCGGCTTCGTGTGGGACAAAATAACTATATGTCCATGAACTAGCTTCGTAAAAGACGTTTGTCCACGATTTTCCGTATTTTTTGGCATCTTGATCTAAGAACGTTCCATCAGCTCTGCGCCCATCAATAAAGCCTTTATAACCATCGCTTTCAATGTTTGTATTCCAA
>JBBQXO010000027.1:0-41353 GCA_038209595.1 Chitinophagales bacterium | reverse complement strand
ATGCTCCTGTAATTATTGAAAAAGCAGAGTGATCTGATAGCGACCGGCGCAAGAAAAAAATCCTGGTAAAACTGCCTGATGGATTATTAGATATTTATCTTACTAAATTTTTTTTAACAATGTCTCGCATAATGGCACTCGATTATGGTATCAGGCGAACCGGTATTGCTGTTACAGATCCCCTGCAAATTATAGCAAATGGCCTCACTACCATTGATTCTCACTCCTTAAGGCCATGGTTAAAAACTTACTTTTCCACAGAAGCGGTAGAACGGGTTATTATTGGATTACCTTATTCATTAGATGGCTCCGAAACCCATGGTACTAAGCCGGTGAAGGATTTTATCCGGCTGTTTAAAAAGGATCATCCCCACATTCCAATAGAAACGGTAGATGAACAATATACAAGCCAATTAGCTACTCAGAGCATTATAGATAGTGGTTTACGAAAAAAGCAAAGAGCCAACAAGGCATTAATTGATGAAGTAGCTGCAACCATTATGCTCCAGTCCTATTTGCAAAGCAAACAGCAATTTCTGTAAAAAGCAGCATATTTGCACTACATTATCAAAAAGGATTACACGTGATTTTACCTATAGTTGCTTATGGTTCGCCTATTTTAAGAAAAAGGGCATTAGACATTATTGACAACAACCCGGAATTGGATAAACTGATTGATGATATGTGGGAAACCATGTATCATAGCAATGGGGTAGGGCTTGCTGCCCCTCAAATTAACCAGTCGGTACGCATCTTTTTGATGGACTCCATTCAGATTATTGAAAATCTAGATGAAGACGAAAAAGGTGAATTTCCCGGCGATGAAGGGGTTAAACAGGTATTTATCAACCCGGAAATCATTTCCGAGCAGGGTGAAACATGGGCCTATTCTGAAGGTTGCCTGAGTATTCCTAAAATTCGGGAGGATGTTGTCCGTCGGAAGGAAATTACAATACAATGGCTCAACGAACATTTTCAGCCTCAGAAGGCTACTTTTCATGGCATTACTGCAAGGGTTATACAACATGAATACGATCACCTGGAAGGGAAACTTTTTATTGACTACCTCAATCCACTTAAAAAAAGATTGTTAAAGGGAAAGCTGCTCGATATCTCTAAGGGGAAAGTGAAAATGGACTATAGGCTGATTCATCCGATGTAAAACGATCCCTACGATAAATTTTTCAATTACCTTTAGGGTGGATTATCTTCGCTGCTTCGCCAATTATGGGTAAGTATAAGAGCTGATTGCTGAACTATTGCTTTAGTTAAAAACCTTCATCGCCATGTATTATCATAAACTAGGACAGATTCCCCATAAACGACATACCCAATTTCGCAAACCAGACGGTACGCTTTATTCCGAACAACTGTTTTCCACGGAGGGTTTCAGCAACGATTCTTCTTTGCTGTACCATTGCCATCCCCCAACAATGATAATTAGTACCGATGCACCGGTAGATATTGCCCCTAAGGTGGCAGAAGAACGAATGCTGAAACATCGTTCTTTTGAAGGTTTTAAGGTAAAACCAGCAGCCGACTATCTTGAAAGCCGGTTGCCTGTTTTGGTAAACAGTGATGTACATTTGAGCCTTGCAGCCCCGCAACAAAGCATGACCCAATATTTTTTTAAGAATGCGGATGCTGATGAAGTTATATTTATCCATGAAGGAAAAGGAATACTTAAAACCCAATACGGCAAAATACCCTTTGAGTATGGTGATTACGTAGTTGTTCCACGAGGCACTATTTACCAGCTATCTTTTGAAACACTCCAAAACCGAATGTTGATAATAGAATCATTCAGCCCGGTTGTTCCCCCTAAAAGATACCTAAGCAAATATGGGCAATTGCTTGAAAACAGTCCTTACTGTGAACGTGATATCAGGCCACCTCTTGATTTGGAAACCTTTGATGAAAAGGGTGACTTTTTACTAAAAGTCAAAAAGAAATCGGTGCTGTATGGGTTGCATTACGGCCATCATCCATTTGATGTGGTAGGGTGGGATGGATGCTGCTATCCGTATGCGCTTAGCATTCACGACTTTGAACCCATTACCGGCAGGGTGCATCAGCCTCCGCCTGTACACCAAACTTTTGATGCCCATAATTTTGTAATATGTTCCTTTGTTCCACGATTGTATGATTATCATCCTCAAGCTATACCAGCGCCCTACAATCATAGCAATATTGATAGCGATGAGGTGTTGTATTATGTAGATGGCGATTTTATGAGCCGCAAAAATGTGACCCGGGGAATGATAACACTTCATCCTGCAGGTATTCCACATGGACCACATCCAGGTGCCGTTGAAAAATCTATAGGGCTTCGCGAAACCAAAGAACTAGCGGTGATGGTGGATACTTTTCACCCCCTGCAACTTACTCAGCAAGCGCTTGAAATTGAAAATGAGGGTTATGTGATGAGTTGGGCGGAATAAAACAGGGGGGACGGATTTAAATCCAAACTTCATTTTCATATTGACTTTCTTGTTTTCAAACTTTTCTTGGTCTTACCGCTACAGGAACCAAATCTGTTAGTTCACTTATTTGCACAGGCCTTTTTAGCTCAATGCTTTTGCGTGCTGCAATCCCAATTAAAATGCTAAAAGCACCGTCTCGTGTACCAGCCTGATGCGACATTGGGTCAGAAAGCCCCTGATTATTAAAAATATAATCCTGCATACGTTTGTCTCCTCCGCCATGCCCGCCTTTGTATTTTGGAATTTTTACAGATTCAAAAGAAGGCTTAAAATTATCTGATATAATGATTTCTTCAAATCCGGTTGGCTCTTCCTTGTTTTGCGACATTTCCATATTGTGACGTTCTGCCTGACTTATTTTTGCTAAAATTCCTTCCTGAAAAGGGATGTCTTGCCAGGTATCAATTCTACCATTTTTTCCATTAAATGCTATGCGCCAGCCTTCGTATGGCGAATAAGTAGTGAGGCTATAGTTGACCATGACACCATTGGCATACTTTATTTGTGCCGACATTTTATCCCATATATCAATATCTTCTCTAAACACACAGCCGTCCCTAAAATATCCATCATAGTGCTCATTTGATGCATAAAGGTTTATTAGGTGCTGACTTTTAGTCATATCCCAATAGAATTTACAGTCTTTTGTATGAGCACAATTACGACAATTTTTACCCCTGAAACTTCCATTTTTTCCATAGTTTTCCAGGCTGCCATATGCCATTACTTCTACCGGATCACTATTAAGCCACCAATTGAGCAAATCGAAGTGGTGTGAGGCTTTATGCACCCAAAGCGAGCCTCCAAACCTCAGGTAGCCATGCCAGCGCCTAAAGTAATCTGCTCCATGATAGGTGTTCAAATACCAATGGAAATCTACAGAAGTAATATCGCCAATCCTGTTGGCCATTAGTAATTCTTTTAGCTTAGTGGTATGTGGCATATACCTGTAATTAAAGCCAACAATTACCTTTTTACCCATGCGTTTTTCAGTATCAAGGATACGCTGGCATTTTATCTCATCTGTTGTCATTGGCTTTTCGGTAATTACCTCACAACCTGCCTCTAAAGCCTGTACTATATGTAAATCGTGCTGATCGTCGCGGGTGGTTACAATTACAATATCTGGTTTGGTCTCCGCTATCATGGTACCCAAATCAGTATATACTTTACAATTGACCTCCATTTTCCTTTTAGCATAGGCTACTCTTCCGGGGTTGATATCGCAAAGCCCGACAAACTCTACAAAATCTTTGTAATTTTCATTAACGGTTTCACCCCAAAAACTACTACCTCTTATCCCGGTGCCTATCATAGCAAGCCTTTTTTTAGCAAAAATGGGCATGGCTTTACTTGCCCATGGGGTTGCCAACAAGCTTCCTGCCGAAAGCAGGCTGGTATTTCTTACAAAATTCCGTCGGTTCATTTTTTCAATAGTTTTTGTTATAAACAATTGCCATTACTTCTTAAAATACAATTATATATGATCTCAGGGTTACACGAAACAAAGGCGTAAATTTCGAATGCCAAAAGTAACAGCATGATGACAGGTATAAAATCTAAAAAACTGAGCTATGCAAAGTTTCGTCTTAGCTGAGCAAAATAACAATTAATAGCAATCATTTATAATGATAAAGGAACTAAAAATGCCTGGAATTCAGTTATGAAATAACGGCGAAAATGTGAGGACTGCGGCCATTGATTACTCATTCAGATTATTTCGTGCATTTTACCTTTATAAAATGTTACTCATTCAATAAAAAAGTGCCTTGTCTTCCTTCAGATTTGGGCAGTATTTTGCTTTAAAATGCCTTTTTTTGGAAAAAATACGCTTTTTATCCCTATTTTAAACTCTAACGAACCCCTTAGGGAACAAATTTTCATTTTTTAGCTGCGACTGCTTTACCTTTTGATAATTTAAAAGGGAGAGTTTCGTTAATTATTTATGAATGATGATAAAAGATTAACCATAGCTCAAAGTAAGGAACAGGGTGGTTTTTCAGCTTCATTCTTCCTTGGACTTTTTATTTCAAAAAGTAATATTAGTGAACCTGGTACTTGGCTTTTAAGTACATGCGCAGGTAACAGAATAAGGGTTATGAGAAAAGTTGTTGTTTGTTTTGTAATTATTTGTATTGCCGGTATGCAGGTTCTTTCTGCGCAGGATATTGGGGTAAACAGGGGTTCTATCAAGTGGCATCAGATCAACAATTCCGCTGCACGAATTATTTTTCCTGATGGGCAGGACAGCCTGGCACAGCGGGTGGCAACTATTGCAGAAGCATTGGCCAAGAATCACAGGGCTACCATTGGGCCTTATTTACAAAAAATTGATGTCATTATTCAAAGCGAGAATACGGTTTCCAATGCTTATGTGGGGTTAGGGCCATACCGCAGCGAGATGTATATGACTCCACCGCAGAATCCTTTTTACCTTGGATCCAATGGCTGGGCCGATCAATTAACCATTCATGAGTTCCGGCACGTTCAGCAATTCAGTAACTTTAATGTTGGTCTCAGCAAGGTAGGAACCTTACTTGGTGGCCAATATGGTCGTGCCATTGCCAACAACATGGCTATCCCCGACTGGTTTTGGGAGGGGGATGCCGTTTGGAATGAAACGATTCATTCTCCTCAAGGCCGGGGTAGGTTACCTTATTTTTTCAATGCCTACCGAAGCTTGGATAAGGAAGGTAAAAACTACTCCTGGATGAAGTTGCGCAATGGCTCATTCAAAGACTATATTCCAAACCATTATGATCTTGGTTACTTATTAATAGCCCATGGCAGGGAGCAATACGGGGATACTATCTGGCGAAATATAACCCATGATGCGGCCAGTTTCCGGGGTTTATTTTATCCTATGCAAAAAGCGGTGAAACGCTATACAGGTGTAGAATACCACCAGTTTGTAAAAGAGGCCTTTGATCGCTTTGAAACCCAATGGCAACAGCAGCAATACCGGGAACCTCAATGGATCACCGACAACCAACCCCGCAATGTAGTGGATTATAAATATCCTTATCCTTATGAAACAGGAGGGACAGTAGCACTTAAAATAACTTTCCGGGATATCCCGGCTTTTGTAATAAGAGACCAAAACGGCGGGGAAACAAAAATCTCGGTAAAGGATATCAGCATTGATGACTATTTCGGTTATAACAATCAAAAAATTGTGTATGCCGCTTATCAGCCTGATCCCCGCTGGGCAAACCGGGAATATAGTGCTATCCGCATACTGGATATTGTTACAAAAAAACAGTCAACCATCTCTACCAAATCGCGATATTTTTCCCCGGATATTTCTCAAAAAAGTGATAAAGTCGTTGCCGTAGAAGTGCTTCCTGGTAAACCATCTTTATTGCACGTATTGGATACAACGGGGAATATGCTTAACGAACTCCTTCCCGATTCCAATCTTTTTTTCAGCCACCCTAAATGGTTATCTGATGGAAAAAGGGTGGTAGTAGCTGCCCGGGAGCCTTCGGGCAATATGGGCTGGTTGCTTTGGAATACTGAAACCGGAACCACTCAATGGTTGCTTACGCCAGCGCCGCGTTTGGTAGGTTTTCCGGTGGTACAAGAGGATACGCTTACCTTTTCGCATTCGGCCAACGGTAAAGATGGCCTAAGGTCTTTGCTTTTAAGTAATGGCAGTTTGATTGCTTCTGAGGATTATGGAACCGGTATTTATCAAGGTTTTTTGCACAATGGCCTTTTTGAAGGTTCTGTATTTACTACAGGTGGATTTCGGCTTGGGCAATGGCCAACTATTGACAAAAATGTGCAGAATGACCTTGCTGCTGATGCAATACCCGATCTGTATGTACCTAAAACGCTTTCCCGCTCAGTAGATCTCTCTAAGATTGTAGTAGATACTTTCCCGGTTGAAAAGTTTAAAAAAAGCAACCGGATACTCAATTTTCATAGCTGGATACCCGAACTCAACGAGCCTGATTATACTTTTACCATTTATGGTGAAAACGTACTGGCAACCTTAAGTTCAGAACTGAGCTATAATTACAACGTCAATGAAACCAGCCATCAGGCAGGACTGCGGCTGTTGTTTGGCGATACTTATCTTATGCCATTTGTAAATGCCAATACTACTTTCGGCAGAAGTATCAAGTTAAATCAGGATACAACCCTTAATTTGAATGAAGGCGAATTTGGTGTAGGGCTGCTATTACCCCTCAATCTTACGGGTGGTAAATATGGACGGAACCTCACTTTGTCTTCTTCAGTAAATATAGAGAAGCAATTTTGGCAAGGACTCGCCAAGTCGCTTCTGGTAAATCAGGAATTTATATCCAGCAGTAACCGGCTGGTTTATGTAGCTCAAACCCAGCGGGCGGTTCAGCAAATCTATCCACGTTTTGGGCAAACCCTGATTGCAGATTACCGTACCATCATTTCTAATCAAAAAGCAAATCAGTTACTCCTTTCCGGAGCGCTTTATCTGCCTGGGTTGCATAAAAATCACAGTCTGGTTTTGACTGCTGCCTATCAGGCAAGGGATACCATGTTGCAATATTTGTTCAATAACTCCTTTCCTTTTGCAAGGGGATACAATAGTTTGAATTTCCCCAGGATGTGGCGTCTTGGAGTAAACTACCACATGCCTGTGTTTTATCCCGACTGGGGTTTCGGAGATATGATCTATTTCCGTCGTATCCGGAGTAATTTATTTTTTGACCATACCTGGGGGAAAAGTCTTCGGACAGGAATCATTACCCCATTCGCTACTCTGGGCACCGAATTATTTTTCGATATGCAGTTCTGGAATGTTCAGCCACTCTCAATAGGTATCCGATATAGTCATTTACTTAATAATGATCTAAGAACCCCCGGCCGGACTGGTCTGTTTGAAATTGTATTACCAGTAAATCTTTTTGGCCGATAGCACGAGGTAACCGACGTTTTTTTTACCCTTCAAAACCCCTATTTTTCCTTATTTTCCCTTAAAACCGGGTATTTTTACACATTTTTGAAAGAATTTTGAAAAATATTAGGTGTTTCATTTTACAATTTGAGCGGATACTACTATCTTTGCGCTCCCAAAAACAGTATGTCGAAGCAAAATTTAATCAAACAAGACGGAGTAATCGTTGATGCACTTTCCAACGCAATGTTCAGAGTGCGGCTTGAAAATGGGCACGAAATACTGGCTACTATTTCCGGTAAAATGAGGATGCACTATATCCGGATTTTACCTGGCGACAAGGTAGGGGTGGAAATGAGTCCTTATGATCTTACGAGAGGAAGGATTATTTTCAGGTATAAATAAAAAAATTATGTTACTGTTTACCGGTAACCGGTGAACCGGTCGTCTGGCAACAAAAATTTGTATTCTATCATGAGAGTTCGTGCATCAGTAAAAAAGCGTAGCGTCGACTGCAAAATTGTGCGTCGTAAAGGTAAGCTGTATATTATTAACAAAAAGAATCCTCGCTATAAGCAGCGTCAGGGATAATCTCTATTTTAAAATTCAAATCTACAATAGATTATGGCTCGTATTGCCGGCATTGACCTTCCAAAAAATAAGCGCGGAGAAATTGGTCTTACCTACATTTATGGTATAGGTCCAAGCACTGCGAAATTCATTCTTGAAAAATCAGGAATTGACGTAAATAAAAAAGTGAATCAGTGGAACGATGAAGAATTGAATGCTATTCGTTCTATCATCACTGAAGAAATCAAAGTAGAAGGTGCTTTGAGAAGTGAGGTTTCCATGAATATCAAGCGCTTGTTAGACATTGCTTGTTACCGTGGACTTCGTCATCGTAAGGGTTTACCTGTGCGTGGACAGCGTACCCGTACCAACAGCCGAACCAGAAAAGGTAAGCGTAAAACAGTTGCCGGTAAAAAGAAGGCTCCTAAAAAGTAATATTAGAATGGTAGCAGTATCCTCCAAAGGGTTCTGCTACTATTTTTATATACCAAATCCGGCAATATTTGGATATCGGGTTATAGCCTGAAGGAGAATAAAACCGGTTCCCGATCCTATATGAAATGGGTGTTCGGGACTTATTTTTTTAATTGATTACCTCCAACAGAACAAAAACATGGCAAAACAACAACTTAGCGCCAAGGCAGCAGCCAAAAAGCGCGTAGTCAAGGTAGACACAGCGGGTGATGTGCACGTAAATGCAACCTTCAACAACATTATTATCAGTATTACCAACAAATCAGGTCAGGTTATTTCCTGGTCCTCTGCTGGTAAAATGGGATTTCGTGGTAGCAAGAAAAATACACCATATGCCGCTCAAATGGCTGCAGCAGATGCTGCCCGGGTGGCAATGGATGCAGGTTTAAAACGTGCTGATGTGTTGGTGAAAGGTCCTGGTAGCGGTCGTGAAGGCGCTATTCGTTCCATTGCTCAAAGCGGTATTGAAGTAACTTCCATTAAAGATGTTACGCCTTTACCACACAACGGTTGTCGTCCTCCTAAGAAGAGAAGAGTATAACCCCATTCCCCGCCGGGGTTTAGTGGTTCCTACATAAATAGCCTATCAGGTTTCATTTAAACAAAGGGTGAACGATTTATTTTTACGATCTTTTACTGATCGTTACACCGATATCAAAAAAGATCGTAATGAAAACAATTCTATGGCACGTTACACAGGTCCAAAGACCAAAATCAGCCGAATTTTCGGCGAGCCCATTCTGGGCAATTGCAAATATCTCGGAAAAAACAGCAATCCTCCGGGACAGCATGGTGCAAATCGAAAGCGTAAGCAGTTGGGCGAATACGCTCTTCAGTTGAAAGAAAAGCAAAAGGCGAAATATACATATGGTGTATTGGAGCGGCAGTTTTACAAGACTTTCGTAGAAGCCGCCCGTCGCAAAGGAGTAACTGGTGAAAACCTCATCAAATTACTTGAAGCAAGACTAGATAACACTGTTTTTCGTTTAGGTATTGCCCCTAGTCGTCCTGCAGCACGTCAGTTAGTAAGTCACAAACACGTTACCGTAAATGGTGATGTGTTGAATATTCCTTCTTATCAGGTTAAACCGGGAGACGTTATCGGTCTTAAAGAAAAAAGTTCTGCTAATCAGTCTATTACCAGTGTTATCACCGGGAAGAACAATAAGTTCAACTGGCTTGATTGGAATGAAACAGAACAAAAAGGAACTTTCATTGCTTATCCTGAACGCGTTTCTGTTCCTGAAAATATCAAGGAGCAGCTCATCGTGGAATTGTATAGCAAGTAATAATTAATAAGATACGCTTCGGTTTATGTAACTGTAGCGTCTTCTCATAATTGCTGCTTCATTTTTTCAATCTGAAATAAACCGAATATAAAATGGCCATTTTAAGTTTCCAAAAGCCTGACAAAATTGTATTGCAAAAAGCAACTGATTTTGAAGCCCAATTCGAATTCCGTCCACTCGAACCAGGATACGGTCTCACCATCGGAAATGCCCTTCGCAGGGTTTTGTTGAGTTCTTTGGAAGGACACGCAATTACTGCAATTAAAGTTGAAGGCGCTGAGCATGAGTTTGCTACTATCAAGGGTATCGCGGAAGATGTAACAGAAATAATACTGAACCTGAAGCAGGTTCGTTTTAAAAAGCTCGTTGAAGGTGATGTGCCACAGGAAAAAATAAACCTGAGTCTCAAAAATCGCACCGAGTTTACTGCAGCTAATATTGGAGATGCTTTGCAAAGTTTTCAGGTGATGAACCCAGAACTGCATATTTGCACAATGGATCCTTCAGCTAAACTTGATATTGAGATTTATATAGGAAAAGGTCGTGGATACGTTCCTTCCGAAGAGAATCGTGTTAAAGATGCTCCAATTGGATACATCCCTATTGATTCCATCTATACGCCAATTAAGAATGTAAAATATACTGTAGAATATACACGTGTTGAACAGCGTACGGACTACGAAAAACTTTTGATGGACGTAGTAACTGATGGCACTATTCATCCCGAAGAGGCTGTTAAGCAGGCTTCTCGTATTCTTATTCAGCATTTGATGATCATCACGGATGAGAACATCACTTTTGATACTAAAGAAGAGAAGAAAGAAGATCTTGTTGATGAAACTACTTTGCAACTGCGGAAAGTTCTGAAAACACCTTTGGAAGATCTAGACCTGAGTGTGCGTGCTTTTAACTGTCTGAAAGCTGCAAAGATCAACAGCTTAAGCGAATTGGTTCAGTATGAGCAAGAGGATCTGATGAAGTTCCGCAATTTTGGTCAGAAGAGTTTAAGCGAAATTGAGCAGGTTTTGATCGATCGCGGTCTTTCTTTTGGAATGGACCTTGCTAAGATGGGTCTTGATGTAGATGATTAAATAGTTTGTTCCGGAAATTTGTAGAAATCAGTTTTCAGGTTTCCGGAATATTTTTTGAGGGATGTTTCATCCTTTCCATATTTACCTCACATGTTGCAATTCCTTGACACGGTGCAATATTTAAAATTTTAAAGTCATGCGTCACGGAGACAAACAAAACAATTTAGGTCGTACTAAATCCCATAGGGCGGCTTTGCTGCGTAACCTCGCAAGCGAACTGATCATGCACAAGCGGATCATTACTACACATGCTAAAGCGAAAGCGTTACGTACTTATGTTGAGCCCCTGATTACAAAAACGAAATACAACGAATCTGAGTCGCAGATCATGCATCAGCATCGTATTGTTTTCAGCTATTTGAATGATAAGTTTGCAGTTAAAGAACTTTTCACTGTTGTAGCTCCAAAAATTGCAGCTCGCCCCGGCGGATATACCCGTATCATCAAGTTGGGTAAGCGGGTAGGTGATAATGCTGAACTTGCTTTGATTGAATTGGTTGATTTCAATGAAGTGTATGGTAAATCTGCAGATCAGTTAGCTGAGCCGACCAAGCGTACCCGTAGAGGTCGTAAGAAGGCTGATTCAGATACCGAAACAGCTGCTGTTGTTCCTGCAGCGGAGGTTGTTGCTGATGTTAATGCAACCGAAGTGCCTCCTGCTGAAGAAGAAACTGCTGCCGAAGACAAAGAAAAAAGCGCGGAATAATTTTTGTTTACATAATTAAAATGGGTTGTTGCTTTGTCAACAGCCCATTTTTTATTTCTGGTTTTCGGTAGAGCCTGTAATAAAGATTTTGCCATTGGGTACTACCCTTACTTCTGAACCTGGTAACATTTTTATCGTCTTAATCCGTACCCCATCATTTAAAATGACCGGGCTTCCCGGGAATATTTCCATTGAATAATTCGTGGTGTTTTCAGACGGGACAAGTATATCATTCCAATGGTTCCCTTGCCATTGTATAACATCTGATAAATGTTCAATATAGTTTTGGGTTTCTGCTCTTATTTGAGCGGGGATGGCCCACGATTTACCAAATAGAGGAGGACCAATTTTGCCGAATTGGTCACCCTTTAAAAAGTTTGGAATGTCTTTGTAAATTAGTGATTTTTCAGAAAGATTACTAGGTCCTTGCCATGAGTTGTCTGTTATTCGATGGTCAACTGCTTGTATATTTACCATGCCGTTTATTTGTTGATTAGCAATAATATTTTGTGCATCTGATAAAGGATTGCTGATGGAAAAACCCACATGAGTCACCATATTCCGGAAGTAGGTATTAAAGGGTCCGTTTTTTCCATGCGAATTATCAATGCTTGCAAATTGCGCTACGTTAGATTCAAATAAATTAGAGAACGGATAATTACCATGTAGTACCATATCCTCTCCCGTAAAGTAAAATCCCGGGAATATTTCCTTTTTCCCATCATAAGAATAATTATATGTAAAAACATTTCCATTGGCACCTGCCTGCAGAATCATAGAATGCCGCAAGTTGCGGAAGATATTATTTTGGACCAAAACTTCGCCAGTGGTGTATTGTAGCATGATGCCGTATCCCCTGCCATTAACTCCATAATTCAGGGCATGATGGAAGTAATTCTTCTCAATCAAAATATTAGAACTATAATTTATTTCTATATGTGCGAAATTACACTGTTCGCTTTCTACTGCTTTTACCCAACAGTTACGGGCGTAACGTAAAACGATATTTGAAGAGCCGGAACTGGTATTGGTATCTTTACGCGTAATTTTAAGGCATTCAATACCTGTATTTTCTATGGGTAAAATTTTCCTGAATTTAAGTTGACTGTTCTGCTGGAAACTCATTCTAAACGACGATCTTATATCGGCTTTTTCTTTTTGAGATTCAGTTATGGTTGCTATCTGCCCAACAGAATTCAGTGCCCATGCATCATTTACAAGTGCAGAATCATTTTGGATCAGCCGGATCATATTTCCTGTTTGAAGTATTGGCTCTGAGGTTGGAAGAAATGTGATATACCGGTCGCCTTTTTCAATGGATTTAGATATCAGATACGTTTTTGTTGGTTCAGAACCCTTCAATAAAAAGGATGCTTCATGGCGACTCCCCTGATCGAATACAAAATAAGTTTTTTGGCTTCCAAGGCCCTTTATTACTACGTTGGATGGCAGGATTAGTCCTTTTTTGAATAGAAAAATACCCTCGCCAAAAAGAATTACTGAAGGCCTTGTGAGTGAATCCAATATTTTTTGCAGCAAGGGAGAATGATCAGAGATACCATCAGCAATTCCTGAAAAAGTTACCTGTCTGTAAGATGGCAAGGAGCCGGATAATCCCGCTCTGCTCCAATCTGTAAACCTGTCTTGTGAAGGTAATTGGGTATACCCATTCAAGAAAAAAAAACCTGCACCAACCAGTGCCAACCACCAAACTCTCATACGTTATAAAACGTATTTTAGTTTACTTAGTGCATAATTACTGTCCCCAATTCTTTGGTAATTTCCATCTCAAATTTTTTGAGTTGGAGGTGCAATTCCATCAAAGCTCTGATTTGCTGAATATCTTTTTCGTGTTGAAGCTCCTTTTGGTTTTCTGCCAGCATTTCTTTAAGTTTTCTTAGTTTGTAAAACTGAACAGAACGTTTTACGTCATTTTTGTTTGTCTCTTCTTTATTTATTTTTTTGCTATCCTGCATCCCATCCCATCCAGGGCTCAACTCGTAGGGGAACTCAAGTAATGAGACGATCATGGTACTCATGGTTTCATCCGGATAATAAAGAAAGGTTTTTTCAGTGGGTTCCATGCCGGCCACATACCATTGATGATAGGTGGTAAATATTTTATCAAGAACAACATTTCCGAATGGGAAGTTGCTAAGTTCTTCAAAAATGAAATCCGCTACTTTTTGTCCTTCCGTTATTTCTGTAAGACCTAATTGCAAAAGGCATTTTACAACCGCCCGTTCCTGCATTTCATGATGGATAAGCAGGTTGAAAATTTGCTCTTCCTTTTGAATCAATTCCTCTTCTGAAAGAGCTTCATTTCCTGTTTCTCCAGCCGGCAGTCTGTTTTCTTCCTGTTTCCTTTTGCGTTCTTCCCGTTGTATTTTATCCCCTATAAGTTTATTTACAAGTGCTACCAAACCGGCTTCTTCAATTTGTAAAATCTGTGAAGTTTGTCGTATATAATCCTGCTGAAGGCTAAAATGCTCTGTCTTATTAATCCGGCTAATGCTTTCTGCTACTTTTTGAATAACCTCATTTTTTTTACGGCTATCTTCCCCGGCATCTTTTAGCCCCACTTCCAACTGAAAAAGAATAAAATCCTTTTTATTGGTTCTTACAAATTCGGCAAAAGCTTCTTTTCCTACTTTACGTACATAACTATCGGGATCTTCCCCATCGGGGATAAGTACCAATTGCACTTGAAGGCCTTCTTCGAGGGCGAGATCAAGCCCACGAAGTGCTGCTTTAATACCTGCTGCATCACCATCATAAATAATGGTTAGGTTGTTGGTATATTTTTTTACCAATCTTAGCTGATCTGGGGTGAGCGCTGTACCACCGCTTGCTACCACATTGGTAACCCCCGCCTGATGCAAACTGATTACATCGGTATAGCCTTCTACCAACAAGCATTCGTCTAGCTTATCAATGGTTTGTCTGGCAAAATAAAGTCCGTAAAGCAACTTTCCCTTTACATAGAGTTCATTTTCTGGTGTATTGATGTATTTGGGCGCCTTGTCATTTTTCTTAATCAATCTCGCTCCAAAGCCAATTACTTTTCCGGTGGGGTTGTGTATGGGGAAAATGATGCGGTCCCGATAATTATCTACCAGTGCTTCATTGCGTTCTGCTACCAATCCGCTTCTCAAAAGGTATTCTTTAGAGTACTTGCGGTTAAGGGCTTCCATGGCAAAACTATCTCGTGTATCGGGGCAATATCCCAATTGAAATAGCCGGATGGTTTCTTCCGTAAAACCGCGGTCCGTCAGGTATGACAATGCAATAGCCTGACCCTCCGCGGTATCATGCATTTGGGTAGAAAAATAGTCCTTTGCAAACTGATTGATAATGGCAAGACTATCCGCAGTTTGCTGCAGTTCCCGGTATTCAGGATCGGTTTGTGTTTCCTCAATTTCAACATTGTATCTCTTGCCCAACCAACGAAGCGCATCCGTGTAGGAATGCTTTTCATGCTCCATTAAAAAAGTAATGGAGTTGCCGCTTTTGCCACATCCGAAGCACTTATACAATTCCTTAGAAGGTGAAACCGAAAAGGAAGGTGATTTTTCGTTATGAAACGGACAAAGACCAATGTAATTGGATCCCCTCTTCCTGAGTTTCACAAATTCACCTACCACTTCTATTATATCAATGCGGCTGATTATTTTTTGTATGGTTTCTTGCGATATCACAGTGCGAAGTTACCCTGCTTAGATGTTTTTCTACTTTTTTTAAGTGAATTTCCAGAAAGGATGCTTTCTTTTCTCCTATTAAAACTATTTAGTTTACCAGCCTGCAGCACTGTCATCGCCCCGGTTATCTCCTACAGCATCGAGGGTTCCATCTTCGTTTACTAAAATCATATCAGTTCTGCCAATTGATCCCCTTTCTTTTATGATATATCCCATCTTCTTCAGTTTTTCCATTGTGACTACTGGAAAATTCTTTTCCAGGTACAATTCATCGGGCAGCCATTGGTGATGAAACTTTGGTTCGTTTACAGCTTCGTAAGCACTTAGCTTAAAGTCAATGATATTGATAATGCTTTGCAAAACCGAAGTAATAATGGTGGTGCCACCGGGAGAACCTACTATCAGGAAAGGTTTATTGCTTTTCATTACAATGGTAGGGGTCATGCTACTGAGCATTCTTTTGTGAGGAGCAATGGCGTTGGCTTTTCCGCCTATGGCACCATACATATTGGCTACCCCGGGTTGTACACTAAAATCATCCATTTCGTTATTCAATAAGAAGCCAGCCCCGTCCACAACCGTCTTACTGCCATACCCTCCATTGAGTGTGGTGGTAACTGATACTGCATTGCCATAGCTATCCATCACACTCAGGTGGGTGGTTTCTTCACTTTCAGGTAAGATACCATGATCGACATTTTTACTTACACCCGCTGTGTCTTTTTTATAATTGGAAAGCCTTTGGGTAATATATTTTTCTGATATAATAGTTTCTGCGGGAACTTTGTAAAAATCAGGATCACCCAGAAATTCAGCGCGATCTGCATAAGCGAGTCTTTCCACTTCTGTAATCAATTGGACACTCTCAGGGCTATGAAAACCCATTTTATCAAGTGGGAACCGGCTTAGCATAGCCAACATTTGATGCAGCAGGATGCCACCACTACTTGGAGGAGGCATGCTGATAATTTCATGGCCTTTATAATCGAATACAACTGGTTTTCTCCAGACAGCTTTATAGTTTTTAAGGTCTTCAAGTGTAATAATACCGCCTCCTCTTGTCATTTCCGCTACCAGCAAGGCTGCTGTTTCTCCTTCATAAAATCCTTTGGCACCCAAAGATTGAATATTCCGAAGCGTCTTTGCGAGATCCTTCTGTACCAGTGTATCTCCCTGTTTCCATAAGGTCTCCTTCACAAATACCGGGAGTTTTGTATTGTAAGTTATAAATGCTTTTTTGTTTCTGTTAAGTCCATTAGCTTCATCTGAGGTGATAGCAAAACCTTCCTGAGCCAACTGTATGGCAGGTACTATAAGAGTTGCCATGGGCAGAGTTGCGTACCGGTGGGTTTCAAAAAGTCCGGCTACAGTGCCAGGAATACCCGAAGCAAGGTGACCGTTTTGCGATTTTTCCGTATTGGCTTTACCGTCCTTATCTATATACATGTTTTCAGTAGCATTGCCCGGAGCTTTTTCGCGGTAATCAAGTGCATATTTATTGCCGTTGGCCATAGCAGCTACTAAAAAGCCCCCTCCTCCAATATTACCCGCTGCGGGTAAAACTACCGCAAGCGCCCATTGGGTGGCAATGGCTGCGTCAAAGGCGTTTCCTCCCTTCTGTAGCATAAGAGCACCTGCCTGACTGGCAAGCGGATGGGCGGATACCACTGCGGCTTTGCTTGCATGCATTTGCTTTACTGAGCCGTATTGAAATGGAGTAAGACCACTAATTGTTTGACCTTTTGCCTCATTAATCTGAAATACAGAAACGTATAATCCTATAACTGAAAAGAGGCAGTAATAAATAAATCTGAAGGATGATTTCATAATACAAGAAACATTTTTTTGCCGGCTGACATACTTATTGAACTGTATGTTCAATGTTCAAATTTACAGGGTTCAATGGCTATTTACACGAATGATAAAATAATATATCTATCAAAATTAATTGTCGCGCATTCTTTGCATGGATAGCCGATTTAAATTCCTCATATTTGTAGCATGAAGCATTTTATTTTTTCCATTTTTAGTCTTTGTTTGGTTTTGACTTCCCTTGCGCAAGCTATTCCTTCACCAAAAGAATATCTGGGTTATCAACCCGGCGAACGTTTTGCCCAATATCATGAGATTGTTGGTTATATGCAGGCACTGGCAAATGCTGCTCCATCACAGATGAAGTTGGAGCGCTACGGTACTACCAATGAAAACCGCCCTTTGATGCTTGCGTATATTTCCTCGCCGGAAAATATTGCAAAGCTGGAGCAAATTCGCCAAAGTAATCTCGCCTTAACTGGTATGGAAGGTACCTCCATTACCGATCAGCCGGCCATTGTTTGGCTGAGTTATAATGTGCATGGCAACGAAGCGAGTAGTAGTCAGGCAGTCTTATTGATGGCACATTTCCTGTTGACCAAGGCTGATTCCTGGTTGAAAAACACCGTCGTTATCATTGACCCTTGCATTAATCCCGACGGATATTCGAGGTATTCCAATTGGTACCATACTATGGTAGGAAATACTATGAATCCTGACCCACAAAGCCGCGAACATCGGGAGCCCTGGCCTGGTGGAAGAAGCAACCATTATAATTTTGATCTGAACCGTGACTGGGCCTGGCAAACACAGGTAGAAACAAAGGCAAGAATTAAGAAGTATAATCAATGGATGCCACAAATACATGTGGATTATCATGAGCAGGGATATAACGAACCTTACTATTTTGCACCTGCAGCTGCACCTTTCCATGAGGTGATTACACCCTGGCAGCGTGATTTCCAAACAAAAATCGGTAGGAATCATGCCAGGTATTTTGATGAAAATAACTGGTTGTATTTCACAAGAGAGCGGTTTGATCTGTTTTACCCAAGCTATGGTGATACCTGGCCTACTTATAACGGCAGCATTGGTATGACCTATGAGCAAGGGGGCATTGGTGCCGGTTTAGGGGTAATCAATGAAGATGGCGATACCTTGAAATTAACAGACCGGGCGCAACATCATTTTACCACAGGAATCAGTACGGTGGAAATGGCTTCTAAAAATTCCAAAGAACTCCTGAATAATTTCAAACAGTTTTTTGCTAATACCATTGCCAATGGCAGTGGAACTTATAAAACCTTTGTAGTAAAAAAAGAGAATAGCTCCAATTTGGGTTCTTTGCAGGCACTTCTTGACCGGAGTGGTATTCAATATAGTTTTGCCAGCGAAGGCAGTGCCAGCGGATTTAGCTACCTAACGGGTAAGTCAGAAAAATTCAATTTTGCAAAAGGTGATTTACTGGTAAGCACCTATCAGCCTAAAGGGGTTTTGGCAAGGGTATTGTTTGAGCCGCAAAGTAAACTGGAAGACAGCATTACCTATGATATAACCGCCTGGAGTGTCCCTTATGCTTATGGGTTGAATGCTTATGCGGTTACTGAAAAAATAGCTGGCACCACAGGTGAAGTTGCCACCGCAATTCCTAAGCCTGCTGCAGATAGTTACGGGTATATAGCCAAGTGGAACAATATGGAAGACGTTCGGTTTCTTGCCGCCTGTTTACAGCAAGGCATCAAGCCGAGGTATGCAGATTTGCCATTTGAAAGCTCAGGTAAGAAATACGATAGAGGTACTCTTATTTTTCTAAAGACCTCCAATCAGTCCATTCCTAATTTCAATCAGACCTTGTTGCAATTGGCTGACAAATACAAGGTAGCGCTTGAAGCAGTCAGTACTGGTTTTGTTGATAAAGGAGCCGATTTTGGTAGTGGAGATGTACACACTATACGTCCGGTAAAAGTTGCCATGCTCACAGGGGAAGGAACAAGTAGTTTGAATGCAGGACAGATCTGGCATTTTTTCGATAAAGAACTGATGTATCCCATCAGCCTGTTTAATTTAGAAGATGCAGGTAATGTTGACTGGCGTCGGTTTGATGTGGTAATACTGCCTGATGGACGTGGTTATGGCAAGTTGCTAAACAAAGATGGCTCCTTGCGTGATTGGGTACAGCAAGGCGGACAGCTTATCGCCTTTGAAGGGGCAGTAGGTGCGGTTGCAGATGCCGATATGGGATTAAAAGAACGTGAACCGGCTGACCCTAAGCCAGGAGCCTATGACCTGGTAAAAACTTATAGTCAACGCGAAAGAGAAGCTTTGTCGCAGTACAATCCGGGCAGTATCTACAAACTGGAAATGGACAATACACACCCACTTGCTTTCGGATATCCTAGCCAGTATTTTACGCTGAAAGGTGATACCCGGGTATATGATTTTGTAAAAAAAGGCTGGAATGTAGGGGTGATGAAAAAGGATGCACAGATTGCAGGGTTTACAGGATCTAAAGCACTGGAGCAAATGAAAGATGGGGTGGTATTTGGTCAGTTGCCGGCAGGCAGAGGTAGTGTTGTGTTTTTTGCTGATGATGTTTTGTTCCGTTCTTTCTGGCAAAATGGAAAACTAATGGTTGCCAATTCGGTATTTTTTATCGGGCAGGGCAGGGGATTCAGGTTGTGAAAATCATTCGGATTTAATTTACGGGAGCATTTTATTGGGAAGGTTCATTGAAGAATTAATAATCCTTCAATGAACCTTTCGTTTTTTGAATATATTAATATTTAATTTTTTTATTCTAAACCAAACCTGATTATAACCGTTTAACAAACAACGATTTGCCATTTGCTTTCTACAGTCATTATTTACAATGAATGTATTATTATAATTATTGCTTATATATTACACGCATTTATGTTTAAATGAAGGTGTTTCAGGTTGAAAAAATTTGGTATATATCGTTCCTGTAAAAGTTTTTAAATATTAAGTTGCTATATATGAATCAGGACTATATTTTACCATTGAATGCTGTCTCTATTAATGATATAGATAGGGTAGGTGGGAAAAACGCTTCGTTGGGTGAAATGCTTCAAAACCTGCACACACTAGGTATTCAGATACCGGATGGGTTTGTTATTACCGTAGCTGCTTACCGATATTTTGTTGAATACAATGCGCTTGACAAAGTGATTGAGCACATTGTAAATGCTATTGATTTTGATAATATAGAATCGCTGAGAAGAGGTGGGCAACAGGTTAGGCTGCTAATACGCAATGGTCGTTTACCCAAGGATATGAGCGAAGTAATTATTGATGCTTATAGTCAGCTTTCTGCCAATTACCAACAGACTTTTACTGATGTCGCAGTGCGATCGTCGGCTACCGCTGAAGATTTACCGGATGCCTCTTTTGCCGGGCAACAAGAAACTTATTTAAATGTAAATGGTCCTTCGGCCATTATGGATGCGGTTAGAAACTGTTTCGCCTCGCTGTTTACCGATCGTGCTATTAGTTACCGGCACACGTTTAAGTATGATCATTTTAGTGTAGGACTCAGCATATGTGTACAAAAAATGGTTCGCAGTGATTTGGGTGCCGCAGGGGTTGCATTTAGCCTCGATACGGAGAGTGGCTTTAAGGATGTGGTCGTAATAAACGGATCTTTTGGACTTGGGGAAATGATTGTGCAGGGTGCTATTTCGCCCGATGAATTTATTGCCTATAAGCCATTATTAAACGAAGGGTTTGAGGCTATCATAGAAAAGAAACTCGGCGTCAAGGACAAGATGATGGTGTATAGTGATAAGCCAGATGAAAGGGTAAAAATTATTCCAACTGAAAAAGGATTTCAAAATAGGTTTTGTATAGCAGATGATATGATTCTTAAGCTTGCAAAATGGGTTTGTACCATTGAAAAATATTACTCTGACTTGCGTGGCAAATGGACTCCTATGGATATTGAATGGGCAGTGGATGGCCTCAATAAGGAACTTTATATTGTGCAGGCCCGTCCTGAAACCATCCATTCGCAAGATTCTATGGACAGGCTGACTGCTTATACCATCAAGGATGAGCATCGTATGGATAAATTGCTTGTAAAAGGAATTGCTGTCGGAGATAAAATTGGCAGTGGAAAAGTGAATATTCTTTTTTCACTTGATAAGCGGGTTTTAGATGGTCATGAATTTAAGGATGGCGATGTACTCGTGACGGATATTACGGATCCGGATTGGGAGCCTATTATGAAAAGGGCATCTGCTATTATTACCAACAAAGGCGGTCGTACTTGTCATGCAGCTATTGTTGCGAGGGAACTTGGGGTACCTGCTATTGTGGGTTGTATGAATGCAACAGAAGTTTTGTTGGAAGGGACTTTGGTAACCGCATCTTGCGCAGAAGGTGAACAAGGTTTTGTATATAAAGGATTGGTTGAATTTGAAAAATCCGAATTCAATAAAAGTGATATTCCCGAAGTGAAAACTAATGTGATGCTCAATGTAGCTTCGCCAGACCTCGCCTTTAAGTTTGCTGCTTTGCCAGCAAAGGGAGTTGGTTTGGCCCGGGAAGAGTTTATCATTAACAACTACATCAAGGTGCATCCGCTAGCCTTACTGAATCATAATACCTTGGGTGATGCTGATCTTAGCAAACAAATTGAAAAGCTGATTGCAGGATTTGATTCGGAAGAAGATTATTTTATCAGAAAGCTTTCCTTTGGCATTGCTAAAATTGCGAGTGCTTTTTATCCAAATAAGGTGATTCTGAGGTTTAGCGATTTTAAGAGTAATGAATATTTTAATCTTTTGGGCGGCAACCATTTTGAACCTGTTGAAGAGAATCCGATGATTGGATGGCGGGGTGCTTCCCGTTATTATTCTGAAAAGTTTAAACCCGCTTTCGAAATGGAGTGTAAAGCCATTTCTGTTGTTCGGAAAAATATGGGTCTGAACAATGTGGTGGTAATGATTCCTTTTTGCCGTACGGTTGATGAGTTGCACAAAGTATATGATATTATGAAAACTTACGGGCTTGAAAGGGGCAAAGATGGTCTTGAAGTATACCTGATGGCGGAGATTCCTTCCAATGTGATTCTTGCCGATGAGTTTTCAAAACATATAGACGGATTTTCTATTGGTTCTAATGATCTGACACAACTGGTATTGGGGCTTGACCGGGATTCTTCCCTGGTAGCCTCATTATATGATGAAAGAAATCCTGCAGTGCTGTTGATGATTGCCCAATTGATAGATACAGCTAAAAGGAATCAGGTAAAAGTAGGAATATGTGGACAGGGGCCATCTGATTATCCTGATTTTGCGCAGTTTCTTGTACGAAAAGGTATAGACTCCATTTCGGTAACTCCGGACTCGTATTTGAAAACTGTTAAGGCTATTTATGAGGTGGAGAAGAGTTTCAACGAGGAGCAAATTCCGGCTTAGTATTTGCTTTCGATATAAAAGTGATTTTAGTCTAAAGTTCTAGATTAAGGTTGTTCTTTTCTAATCCATTTGTAAGATCGGTTGGGTATCCACTTTCCAGTGGTATCTAACCTAAAGGATTGGTTTATTCTTTCAAGTTCTTGTATTAGAAAGATATTTTTTTCTGAGAATCCACTTCCTCCAGGGACCTTAATTTCTAACATTAGCAAGGTTGAAGAATCCGAATCTTTAATAAGGGTTCCACCTCCGGTTATACCGTTATCGGTTTTCTGAGAGACCCTTGCTTCATGCAAATCCATATCCCAGTACTGTCTAAATTCCCAAATGGGCTCCGATATGATGTCTTTGCTCTTTCCATACATTTTACCTGTTATTTCTTGTTCATTTTTTCCTTTTTGCCATTCCAGCATATAATGATCAAAAGGTTCAGCAGATGATTGGTACGCTTTATTATCTGTTATCCATGTTCCAATCGATTGCTCTATTTCTTTTTGATACCACTCAGGGATTTTTTTATCAATGCGGTACATATTGTATTCAAATCCTTTCTTACCAGCTCCGCTCACCTGTACATGTATTTTATTATCGAGTACATGTTGATAAATTATTTTTTGTGGAAAATCATGTTTTGGGTTTTCAAAAACCCAGGTTTTAGAATCCGGGTTTGACATAATGAAATTAATGGTGGCCCCATTATTCTGATCCGGTACGGTGGCCGAATAAACGACCTCACCATCTTTGGATTGCAAGGTCAGGTATTCAGTAATTAT
This sequence comes from Chitinophagales bacterium, assembly GCA_038209595.1. Lineage (GTDB taxonomy): Bacteria > Bacteroidota > Bacteroidia > Chitinophagales > Chitinophagaceae > Phnomibacter. Next base: position 18,140 of record JBBQXO010000027.1, on the reverse strand, counting down.
GATCTGATCACCTATTTTTTTATATCCTTTTCCTGCAAGTAAATGAGCGGTCACCGTTTCCCATTCTTCATAAACATCTTTATTTTCAATTTTCCAGGTTCCTTCCAGTGCACGACAGGGCACTTTTTGTGCCTTAATAAAAATAGGGCAGAGGTATATTGATATTAAAAGGAAAAGCCAGGAGAAATGCATCTTCGGTTGTGTTTTTATCCAGAAAAATAATTCCTGAATTTAAAACATTTTAAAGGAATATACAAATAGGCATAGTGGATTTATTTTATTTGTTAATTGGCTACCCATTTTTATTACTCAATAAGCTGCCACCAATAAGAATTTTCTGGTGCTTGATTGCTATGGATAAGTTCGCCAATTTGAGGGCTTATAAAGGAATGATTGAATCTGGCTGCTTCCGCTGCAAATCGTTCGATGGGGTCTTTCCATGGGTGAAGAGAGAGGGCAAAAGCACCCCAATGTACCGGAAGGCTTTTCTGTACACCGGCATCAAGTGCTGCCTGAACGGTTTCCTCAGGGTACATATGTATCTGATGCCAAAGCTCATTGTATTGTCCGCATTCCATAAAACCCAGATCAAATGGGCCTAACTCTTTCCCAACTTCTTTGAAATGTCCACCATAGCCACTGTCTCCGCTAAAATATAAATGTTCCATTTGTCCACCTATGGCCCAGCCACCCCAAAGTGATTTAGACCGGTCTGTTAGCCCTCGTCCTGAAAAATGCCTCGTAGGGGTAAAAGTAATTCTAATGTCTTCGAAGGAACGCTGATCCCACCAATCAAATTCTTCAATTTTATGGCTATCAATTCCCCAGCTTTTTAAATGCCTTGAAACACCTAATGCTACATAATATTGCCTCGTTTTGCTTTGCAAAATTTGTATGCTTTCATAATCAAGATGGTCGTAATGATCGTGGCTGATCAGCATTAGATCAATATCAGGTAATTCATGCAGGGTTTGCAGGCTATTGGCTGAAAACCTTTTTACCGCAAAGGGGGCAACTGGGGCAGCATTTGAACCCAGCATCGGGTCAATAAAAATGGTTTTGCCTTGTATGCGAAGCAATAGAGCTGAGTGACCATACCAAATAATTTTGACAGAATCCGATGCAGCCAAAAAGTCTTGTAATGCAAAGGGCTGTGTGGGAAGATTTAACTCCGGTGTTCTTTCTTTTCGGTTCGTAAATTGTTTTTTCAGTAAACCTGGAATTGTCCGCAAACTGATATCCATGGTAGTCTCTTGTAAATTCAAAAACTTACCCTCTTTCCAGTTTTTTGATTGACTGTATCTCTCTTTTAGTGTCGGCGTAATACTGCCGCCAAATTGTTTTATAAAGGACATATTTTATTTTTAATTTATTTGACCATATTCATAATTACCCGATCGTATATACGGTCTCCAAAAATTTTGCGCAATAAAATAACCGTTTTTGCCATTTTGCCAGCCACATATCTGATTTTAGGCTTCTCTGCAAGGATGGCTTTGGAAATTACTTTTGCAATGACTTCTGGCGGTGAGGCTGCTCCTGGTTTTTCGTAGGTTTCTTTGGTAGTTTTTGCCATAGCTTTTGCCATAGTGGCGTATGGCCCCTGACCAGAGTTATTTAACATTGGCAAGTACATTACATTACCAAATTCAGTAGCTATAGCACCTGGTTCAATAATCACAACATCTATTTGGAAGGGCTTTAACTCCAGCCGTAAACAATCGCTCCATCCTTCCAATGCATGTTTGGTGGCATGGTACCATGCCCCGAGAGGGGTGTAAATTTTACCTCCCATTGAGGAAATATTAATGATTTTTCCAGACTGCTGTTCCCGCATATAGGGTAATACTTGTTGTGTAAGACGTGCCAGCCCAAAAAGGTTTACGTCAAACTGCCTTTTTGCATCTTCTATGGAAATATCTTCTACGGCACCGTAAAGACCATATCCTGCATTGTTTACCAACACATCAATGCGTCCCTGTTCTTTAATAATGATCTTCACAACGTTTACAATATCCTCTTCTACGGTAATATCAAGCGGTAATACATGTCCTCCGGCTTCCATCAAATCTTCCATCAGCGTAATACGTCGGGCCGCACCGTAAACAATATGTCCTTCCTTCAATAATTGAAAGGCAGTTACTTTTCCCATTCCAGAACTTGCTCCGGTTATTAAAATCACCTTTTTCATTTTAGTTTTTTATTGAGGTTATATTCAATTTTTTCATTTGTATTTTTTCGGTGGGGTAATTGATTATATTTTTATTTATTTCATCCGTCTGAAATGAGAAGAAGAGAATAAAATACCATTAGTGATTACTTACTTGCAATTTTCATGAAAAAAAATTACAAATTGTATTTATCAATCAACGCTTTGAGAATGTCGTATTTATAAGGTGGTTCATGCAATAGCAGTGCTGTGGCAGCTCCATCCATAAACATTAGAATGATTTCAGCCTCTGCAGCCGGATTTTCATAGTTGAGGTGTGTAAAACTATTGACTAAGGTTTGCCTGAGCGGTTCCATTTCAGCAGCTTGGTACTGTTGTGTTTGCCACTTTAAAGCATATATAAGCCGCCACATTTCATAATCTTTGGGGTCAATTTCAAAAGGTAAAGTCAGTATTTTTCTTATTTGCTCCCTTGGATCGGGCTGTGCTATTATTTCTGAAAAAAGTGCCTGCGCTTTTTGGTTACCCTCTTGCAATATGGCCTTAAGAAGGCCTTCTTTACTTTCAAAATGACGGAATATCAATGCCTCAGATACCCCTGCTTTTTTGGCTACTTTACTGGTGGAAGTGGCATGGAACCCTTCCGCAGCAAATAGTTCAAGTCCGGCTTTGAGTATATTTTCCTGTTTTTCCGTCATTGTTAGTGAGTAATTACTTACAAAAATAAGGTATTGTACATATTTTTTTATTCCAGGTTTCGTAAGCTGATTTTTGAACGATTTCCGTGGTATTTAAGGAGGGTCAGGTTTTACATTTAGTTAATTTTTAAATATTTATACCTGTTTTCGCCATTTAAACAAAGGGTCGGTATTGTTTACCTAAATTCGCCCGCACATCACTTTTCTTATGCTTCGAAATAAATTATTTCTTTTTTTGATTGCGTTTGGTTTTTGGGTGCACTCATCTATGGCCCAACCAATGGTTACCAAATCTTCTTCTGAAATTCTGCAGGATTTAAAAAAGCTAAAAGTATTGGGTAGTGTGCTTTATGTAGCCGCACATCCCGACGACGAGAATACCCGGTTGCTTGCTTACCTTTCAAATGGCAAACAATTCCGTACTGCCTATCTGAGTCTTACAAGGGGTGATGGTGGTCAAAACCTGATTGGTGATGAACAAGGAATTGAATTGGGAATGATCCGTACACAAGAGCTTATGGCAGCCCGCCGTGTAGATGGTGCTCAACAGTTTTTTACCCGTGCTTATGACTTTGGATTTTCTAAAACGCCAGAAGAAACTTTTAAAAAATGGGATCACGATTCAGTTCTTTCAGATGTGGTTTGGGTGGTAAGGAAGTTTCAGCCCGATGTAATCATTGCCCGGTTTCCAGAAGATGGGAGGGCTGGCCATGGTCACCACAGTGCCTCAGGTATATTGGCCCGTGAAGCATTTGATGCAGCTGCTGATCCCAGCCGGTTTCCAGAGCAATTGAAACAAGGCGTGCAAATCTGGCAGGCGAAAAGGATGCTATGGAATACATTTAGTTTTGGTGGGAACAGTACCATTGACAGCACTCAATTTCGGGTGGATGCAGGGGGATACAATCCGTTGCTTGGATTGAGTTATGGAGAACTTGCCGGCGAAAGCAGAAGTCAGCATAAAAGTCAGGGGTTTGGTGTTCCGAGATCGCGTGGAAGTCAAAATGAGTTTTTTGTTCCAATACGAGGTGATAAACCGCAAAGCGATTTGCTTGATGGAGTTGATCTCACCTGGAACAGAATTCCGTTAAAAGCCATTTCGGGATTGGCTCCCGCCACGGAATCAAGGTTCAACGCTTCCCTTACCGGGTCTGCTAACTTTCAGGCAGCAATTGATCAATTGATTTCAGAATTTAATCCCAGCCATCCTGAAAAAATGGTGCCGGATTTGGTGGCTTTACACCAGTTTTTAAGGTTTGGTACAAGCATAGGCGTTTGGCAACAAGCTAAAACGGAGGAATTAGAAAGTCTGATACTCGAGTGTATGGGTTTTTATGCAGAAGCAACTGTAGGTTCACAGTTTTTACCAGAAGGGGATTCTGCAACCTTTGTACTTAATATGGTAAACAGAAGTGATATACCCCTCGAGGCAAGCCTGCTTCGGTTTGATAAGATGAATGATATTCAAATAGGGGTAAAACTTTCCAATAATGATAATTTCAATAAAGCCACCCGGGTTCAAATTCCGGAAAGCTTCATGGTGTCACAGCCATATTGGCTGGCAAATGGGCTTAAAGGCCAAATGTTTGATGTAAGGGATCAGAAACTGATTGGAAAACCGGTAAACGATCCTTTGACCATCATGGTACGACTGAAGCTATATAATGACTACCAGATTGATTTATTACTTCCTGTACAATATAAATTTATTGATCCTGTAAAGGGCGAAGTGTATCAACCCGTTTTTGTAACACCACCTCATTTGGTTTACAGTAACAACGATATCGTATTATTTAAAAAGGACAAAAGTGATTCTGCAAAAATAGAAGTACAGGTAAGCAACTGGGAAAAAGTAGAAGACAAGCCGGCATTGGTAGGATTGGTTTCTGACTATTTACAACAGGCAAAAAAGGATCTGCATTTTAGTGCTGATATTAATAGCCTGCGGCCTTATGGTTTTGTGCTTAAAAATTACCTTGCCGGTTCAGGTAAAACAAAAGATGAAGTGACTATGAATGTGGTATTGGAAAAAACCAACTACACCAATGCGCAAAGAACCATACAATATGATCACATTCCGACCCTCCGACATTATTATCAGGATAAGATCACCGTTCTGAATATTGACCTGAATCTTTCGGGTAAAAAAATTGGATACATTGAAGGTGCCGGTGACCGGGTGGCTCCTGCACTGGAAGCCATGGGATATCAGGTAACCCTATTGAAAGAGGAGGATATTATTTCGGGTAACCTGGCTCGGTTCGACGCCGTGATTACCGGTATAAGAGCTTATAATGTGCATGAATTCCTGACTGCTAAATATGATGTGTTAATGGGGTTTGTAAAAAATGGGGGTAACCTGATTGTACAATACAATACCAGCAGCAATATAGGTCCTGTTAAAGCAAAAATAAGTCCTTATGAGATGAGCATAGTCCGCACCAGGGTAACCGACGAAGGCTCTCCGGTAAGTTTTCTTTTACCTGATCATCCGGTATTTAATTTCCCGAATAAGATTACCCAGGTTGATTTTGAGGGGTGGATACAGGAGCGGAGTATTTACCATGGGGGTCGTTACGATGCAGCTTTTAAGGCACCGCTAGGGCTTACCGATTTTAATGAAAAAGAAGAGTCTGGCAGTTTGTTGATAGCACCTTTCGGAAAAGGGAACTTTGTCTATACTGGATTGGTATTTTTCCGGGAACTACCTGCTGCAGTGCCCGGTGCCTACAGGCTTTTGGCAAATTTAATCGGGTTACCGGCACACAAGTAAAATGTAATCATTATGTTTGGTTTATCCCGTGGGCAAATATTATTAATAGGTGCTATGTTGCTGGGTTTTGTGCTGGGTAAAATTCTAAAAAATTTCAAGGTAGGTTTTGCCATTGCCTTGGTTTTATCTTTATTGTTTGCAATAAATTTTAAAAGACGGAAATGATTAATAAGGAGCCTTCTAAAAATTTTTGGAGCAGGTGGTATTTGCTGGTACTCGTGCTATTGCTAGCCGAAATTCTTTTATTTGACTGGATGACCCGATATTTCGGTTGAGCATCAAATTCAATTTTTAGTTCATGGCATTTATCGATTGGTTGGTATTGATTTTTACGTTGGGTGGTATTATCACTTACGGATTGTATAAAAGTAAGCACAGTAAAAATCTTGAAGGTTATTTTTTAGGTGGACGAAGCATGCCCTGGTGGCTGGTTCTATTAAGCATTATGGGTACACAGGCAAGTGCTATTACTTTCTTATCTGCACCCGGGCAGGCCTATACGGATGGGATGCGGTTTGTACAGTATTATTTTGGTTTGCCGATTGCCATGATTGTGATCAGCATTTTTTTTGTTCCCATTTTCCACAAGCTGAAAGTTTACACGGCCTACGAATTTTTAGAAAATCGTTTTGATTCCAAAACCCGCACGCTTACCTCTTTTCTTTTTCTGGTGGGGCGGGGACTGAGTACTGGTATCAGCATTTATGCTCCTAGTATTATTGTAAGTGCTTTATTGGGTTGGAATATTTACCTCACCAACTTATTGATGGGAGGTTTTTTGATTATTTACACTGTGGCTGGTGGAGCCAAAGCAGTAGCCTACACCCAACGGTTGCAGTTTTTTATCATCATGAGTGGCATGGCATTGGCAGCTTATATAGCACTAAGGCAATTGCCGGCCGGGGTTGGTTTTTCAGAGGTACTCAAGGCCGGTGGGGTAGGGGGCAAATTGAATATCATCACCAACGGGGTGGGAGAGAAGGGATTTGACTGGAATGATCGATACAATATATGGAGTGGCGTCATCGGTGGGTTTTTTCTTGCCTTGAGTTATTTTGGTACTGATCAAAGCCAGGTAGGCCGTTATCTTTCTGCAAAAAACACAAGGGAAAGCCGATTGGGTTTGTTGATGAATGGTATTGTAAAAGTACCCATGCAATTCTTTATTTTGTTGGTGGGGGTTATGGTATTTGCCTTTTACCAGTATAAAGAAGCACCTGTTTTTTTCAATAAGACAACAGAAGCGCAGGCAATGGAAACATCCGCTGCCCCGAGATTACAAGGTTTAGCAGCCGCCTATAAAGTACATTCTCTATACCAGTCCGAAATGTACCAAAGGGTTTCGCAAAATCAGGGTCTCTACGACTCTTTGAAAACCAATCAGGTTGTTATGGATAGTTTGCGGAAAAGCTATTCTAATCTTGTTCAGGAGTCGGTGCCGGGAGCCGAAAATACCGACACCAATTATATTTTTCTCTACTTCATCACCCAAAATCTGCCACAGGGGTTAGTGGGCTTGCTTATTGCAGTAATCATAATGGCTGCGTGGGGAAGTATTGCAGCGGCACTTAATTCGCTGGCTTCCAGCACTGTTATCGATATTCACAGCAAGTTTTCAAAGGGCGATATTACGGAGGCTGCTGAATACAAACTCAGTTGGCAATATACGCTGGGTTGGGGCTTGTTCTGTATAGCCGTGGCCATGTTTGCTACCAATATGGGTAGCCTTATTGAGGCGGTAAATATTCTGGGCTCTATTTTTTACGGGGTTATCCTCGGAATTTTCTTGGTGGCCTTTTTTGCCAAAAAAATTGGAGGCAATGCCGTTTTTTGGGCAGCAGTAGTTACCGAAGTTTTGGTAATTACCATATACAATATGCACATTATTTCCTTTCTATGGTTGAATGTAATAGGTGCTGCAGGAGTCTTGTTTATCGCCGCTGTATTGCAGCAAGTGTTAAAAGGTGCAAAACCTCCTGATGAAACCTTCTAACAAATTCATAAACTTGCACCATGAATCAATTTCACAGGTACTTTCGAAATATATTCATCGTTCATTTACATTAATCTTTGATTTTCAACCAACATGTTTTTTCTTCAATCAATTACAAATGGTGCTGGCCAAGCCGCCATCGAAGCTTCCAAACTTGCGCAGGAAGGGTCTTCCATCAATTTATGGAGTATGATCAGTCAGGGTGGGGTGCTTATGATCCCTTTGGCAGTATTGTTTGCTGTTGCTGTTTTCTTTTTTATTGAAAGATACCTGGCACTTAGAAAGGCGGCAAAGCTGGAGAATAATTTCATGAATATTGTTAGGGATCACATCATGAATGGTAATATTTCAGCAGCACGCTCTTATGCTAAGAATACCGACCATCCTGTGGCCCGTATGGTAGACAAAGGCATTCAGCGCATTGGCAAACCTATTGACGCTATTGAGCGGAGCATGGAGAATGTAGGTAAACTGGAATTGTATAACCTTGAACGGAATATCAATATCCTAAGCATGATAGCCGGTATGGCCCCGATGTTTGGATTTTTGGGAACTATCGTCGGAATGATCCAGATGTTTTATGACATCAATACTTCCGGAAAGTTTGAATTGAACACCATCGCAGGAGGTATCTATGTTAAAATGATTACTTCGGCTACTGGTTTGATTATCGGTTTGATCGCCTACCTTTTGTACAATTATTTAAATACACAAGTAGATAAAACGGCTAATAGAATGGAAGTAGCGAGTGCAGAATTTTTAGATTTGCTGCAAGAGCCTCATAGCTAATTTTTTTAATAAATATATAGTATCCCATCCCATCATTATCATTTGGCAACTTCAATATGAACATTAGAAGAAAATTAAAAGCAAATGCGGAAGTACATACCGGCGCGCTGAATGATATTCTCTTTATCCTGCTGCTATTTTTTTTGATTGTAAGTACATTGGCAAATCCCAATGTGGTTAAGGTTGATAATCCAAAGGGTAAGAATGATACCAAGGTAAAACAGACTATAGTTATAAGTATAGACAAAAACAGGCAGATGTACCTGCAGCAAAAGCCTATCATAATTGATAGTCTCGAACCCGAATTAAGAAGATTATTTGCGGAAAAAGCAGACTCCCCTGTTATTGCCCTGAATGTAGATACAGCGGCTTATTATGGCGATTTTTTTAAGGCTTTAAATATTGGAAAAAGATTGAATGCAAAGGTAGTGGCCAATATTGCCGGCGAATAATCTCTACGATTCATTCTTGTCAAAATAACCTTCCGGATACCGTACTTCTTCCAGAAACAGACCATGTGCGGGAGCAGCGAAATCGGCTTTGCTACAATCTTTTGCTTTGATTATCTCTTCAAAATCTGCAAGCGTAATTTTCCCCCGGCCTGCCATCAACATTGTGGCTACCAAACCGCGTACCATTCCTCTCAGAAATCGGTTACCGGTAACTGCAAAAATTAACTGATCATTCTCTTTGCGCCAATAGCTTTCATTCAAGTTGCAAATCATGGTTTTGGCCTGTGTATTTCTTTTGCTGAAGGAAGTAAAATCCTTGTATTTCATTAAAAGACCTGCGCAGCTTTGTAACATTTCTATATTAAGCGGATAAGGATAGTGCCAGCCCCGGTCAGCATAAAACGGATTTTTTTTAGAGTATAAAAAATATTGATACCGACGGCCGATGGCATCAAAGCGGCTATGTGCCGTTTCAGGCATGGACCGGATTGATTTCACTGAAATGGTAGCAGGCAGTACTGCATTGAGGTTGTAAACCTGCTTATCGGTAAGTGTTTTTTCCAGATCGAAATGGAAAAAATTTTGTCTTGCATGCACGCCGGCATCGGTTCGGGATGAGCCGGTTAATAGTATGTGAACCCGCAATATGGTTTCCATGGCCCTTTGGAGTTCATATTGTACAGTCAGGGCATTATCCTGAATCTGGAATCCGGCATAATCATGGCCATGGTAGGAGAGTTCAATAAAATATCTCATAAGTGCGCCAGTATTTTTTATAAAATTACCGCAGCAAAGATTTGAACCGGTTGATATAATAGATATCTGTAAGCAGGTTTACGAGTGCAGGGTAGGCCTCTTGGTCAAGCGTATATCTGTAACACAAATCCAATACCCGGTAGCGTTCTTCTTCTCCTGGAAATGCATTTGCCAGTATCCTTACCTGTTGGGTATTCACACATTTCAAACGGATGATTTTACGAATCAGGTCAATGGCCTCATCCCCGTTTTTCTCCGCTTTAATCATCATGGCAATCAGGTCTACCTCTTCGCTGCTTGCCGCAGTATTACAAGCAGGATTCTTCTTTGCTTCCAATGGTTTTTCTGATATAGGCACTTCTTTTGTCTCTACTTCGGGATTTGAAGTTTTGGTTTGGACAACCGGCAAGACCTCTTCCATTTGTTGTTTTACAGTATCAACTTTTATTTCAGATTTCTTTTCTTCATCCTTTTTTTGAGGTACAATCTTTTCCGTTGATTTAGGCGGTTCGCTTAATATAACCGTAGTTATATCTGTATCCACTGTGTCCTTTGCCGGTTCTGGCATGGTAAAATCCATATCAAGGAAAGCCGATTTTTCTTTTTTTGCAGGTGTTTGCGGTTGTTCTTTAGCTTTTAAAATACTATCCCTTTTACCCTGTGCATCAATTCTGCGGGCTTCTTCCTGCAAACGGGTGATTTCTGCCCGGCTCAATCCACTCTGAGGGACAGTCGCCGGGATAGCGTTCTTTTCTTCTGTATTGCTGGTAATTTTTTCCGCATTTTCTTTTTCCAATGCTAACCTTCTTTCTTCATTGTAGTTTTTTATTTCGGCTTCCTGTTTTTCTTTCAGCACTTTTGCAGCCGCTTCTTCCTCTGTTAACACCTTAAGTTCCTTTGGTGCCGGACTTATTTTTTCAATTGGTTTTTCCGGAGTTAGTTTCAAGGTGAGGGTATCATTTTGAGGCTCTGCAACAGTTTCCTGTTCTCTTTTTTTAAGTTCCTCCTCATTTTGTTTCTGTATAAGTGCTTCTTTTTCCTCAGACGCCTTTTTATTTGCTGCTGCCAAAATTTCTTCTTTTTCTAATCTTGCGGTTTCTTCTGCACGGGCTTGTGCTGCTTCTGCTTCTTTCTTTGCTTTTTGTTCATCTAGCGCCTTTTGCTTTTCTGCACCGCTATGTTGCACGCTAGCCGTTTTCATATTTAAAATGGCATAGTCGGTTCCTCCGTTCATGGTTTTAATTAAAAAGCCCTGATCGCTATCTTTAATATCAATGGTATAATCCTGCGGGGGTTTGGATTCTTCCAATAATATGGCAATCTTGTATTGGCCGTTAATTAATCCAGGTATAATGCAATGCCCTATCGAGGAAGAAACATATTTTTTCTGTCCTATCTGAACCTCAAATGCCTGATTGTCTTCAGATTGCATATAAACAAAATACGGAACCTGTGCCTGAGCAGACCATTGCCCAAGGATCGATATCAATACGACCAAACAGACTCTGCTAAAAATTTTACCATTCATAGAAGCAAATTTATGTGAAACCGATTAAGTGTATCCTTTTTCCGATAATCTCTTCAAAGGTTTTAACAGCTATACTATCAGCCTTTGCCGCATAGATGCTTTCCCGTCCCAAATAAGCAGATGCTAAAAGTTAAAGAAATCCATAAATATTATTTTTCAGCCTGCTTTTCTGCAAAAAAAGGGAGTTGAAACCATCCTTTGTAATTTTTTATGTTTTATTGGCATCTATGCCCTTGGAAATCCTCTTAATTTCGCCACCTACCAATTAATTAAATTATTTATGCGAGTTGTACTAGCTGGTTTTGCCTGTTTTGGATTTTTGGTTGCAGGGGCCCAGGCTGTTTCTGATTGGAAAAATACCTATCGGGAGACGCCTGAGAAAGGAATGAGTTTGGTGCATACCAAACTAGATGTGAAATTTGACTATTCCAAAAAGCAAATGGATGGAAAAGCATGGGTAACCATGGCGCCTTATTTTTATGCCACCGACAGTGCTATTCTCGATGCAAAAGGAATGGAAATCCGAGAAGTGGCTTTGATGCAGGGAGAAGGGAAAAAAGCGTTGCCTTATAATTATAATGATGGCCTGACCTTGAGAATAGGCCTGCCAAAAACGTACAAACAAGGTGAACAGGCGGTTCTTTATATTGCTTATACTGCAAAACCCGATGAACTAAAGGCGAAGGGTAGTGCTGCCATTCAGAGTGCTAAGGGACTTTATTTTATAAATCCTGATGGAAAAGACAGTACCAAGCCTATTCAAATATGGACGCAGGGGGAGACTGAAGCAACCAGTGTATGGTGTCCTACGGTTGATCGACCCAACCAAAAGCAAACACAGGAGATCCGGATGACGGTTCCGGATCAATATGTAAGTCTCAGTAATGGGGTTTTGGTAAACCAGGTGAAAAACAATGATGGGACACGGTCTGATACATGGAAAATGGATCTGCCACATTCACCTTACCTCATGTTTATGGGGGTTGGTGATTTTGCAGTTATCCGGGACAAATACGAGGATATCCCTGTTGACTATTATGTAGAAAAGGAATATGCTTCAGTTGGGCAACGTATTTTTGGAGATACGCCGGAAATGATTGGGTTTTTCGGCAAACTACTTGGCGTGGAATATCCCTGGCCTAAATACGCACAAATGGTGGGAACCGATTTTGTAAGTGGGGCCATGGAAAATACAACGGCCACTTTACATGGTGCTTTTGCCAACCAAACTGCCCGTCAGCTTGTGGATGGAAATGGGTGGGAAGTAGTAATAGCCCACGAACTTTTTCACCATTGGTTTGGTGATTTGGTAACCGCAGAAAGTTGGAGTAACCTTACCGTAAATGAGAGTTTTGCAGACTATAGCGAGTTCCTTTGGACGGAATATAAATATGGACAGGATGCGGCGGATGCCTACAATTACGCTGCTATGCTGGGTTATATGAACAACCCTAATGAGCAGTCAAAGCATCTGGTTCGTTTTACATACCGCGATAAGGAAGATATGTTCGATCAGGTTTCTTATCAAAAAGGTGGGCGAATCCTCAATATGCTCCGTCAATATGTGGGTGATAGTGCTTTTTTTAAAGGAATGAACGTTTACCTTAATTCCAATAAATTTCAAGCAGCAGAGGCGCATCAATTTCGTTTATCATTGGAGCACGTAAGCGGAAGAGATCTTAATCCATTTTTCAACCAATGGTTTTTCAATAGCGGGCATCCTGAAGTTGACATTGCTTATGGTACAGCCAATGGCAAAGATTTTATTGCCTTTGAGCAAAAACAGAAGGATCGAATTTTTCAATTGCCACTTACCATTTTGTCTTATAATTCAGATGGGAAAACCACCTCTAATGCTTTTATGCTAAGTAAAAAAACGGATACGTTTTTTATAGCAGCATCCGGCACCCCTACATTTTACGAAGCAGATGCCAAAAACTACACGCTATGGCAAAAAAAAGAGCAGAAATCGCCCGAAGCATGGGCAGCACAGTATCGGAGAATGGGAGGTTTTGTGAGCCGCAAAGAGGCACTGGATGCACATAATTCGCTCGATACGCTGGGTGAGGGTACCCGTCAATTAATGATTGCTGCTTTGAGTGATCCTTTTTATGGGATAAAAAATATAGCACTTGCCTATTTTGCTAAATACCCGCAACAACTGCAAAGCAATCAGAATTGGGTATTGGTGGAGCAAATAGCTCAAAATGAAAATCATAAACCAACACGGGCAGGTGCTATTGATGTACTGGCTAAAAGAGATAATAAAAAATATCTGTCGCTGTATAAATTAGCCGTTTATGATAGCAGCTATACGGTGGCTGGAGCCGCACTTGATGCTCTTACTGAACGATCTATAAACGATGCCTTGAAGTTAAAAGAAAACCTGGCAAAGGATGCGGATGGTAGATTGGCTTCTGCCCTGGATGTACTTGATATTGCTGCAGCCCCATTGTCAGAAACGGACAATATTATCGCTATTTATAAAAAAAAGCCAGGTCTGCAAAGGGTAGGTGCTTCAAAAGGGATGATATTATTTGCTGCAAGACAAACAGAATTTGAGAAATTTAAAGCTGTTTTAAGCCCTGTTTTTGATATGTACAAGCGTATTCCGGCAGGCTTTGGCACTTACAAAAGTGATATGCTTTCCGATTTGATGGGTTTATTGCAAAAGAAGGAACAAGCCTTGAAAAAGCAGCCTAAAAATACCGAATTAGTCGCTTCAGTAGATTGGCTAAAATCGCAGATAAAATAAGGGAAACATTTCTGGATTTTCTCTAGACCGAATCAAAGGTAAAGAGGCTGTCACCTTTAAAAAGGTACAGCCTCTTATCTATATTTAAAATATTTTTATTCTTTCGGGCATCTCTAAAAACCACAGATACTGCGTAATACCAATTTGAAAAAATCCTCTTATTTACAGAAGTAAACTTCGGTATTATATAATTGTAAGGCCTTTTCTGAGTGGTTTTTAGAGGCACCGAATATTATAAGGACTTTTGATTTGGGTATTTTTTCATTCAATTCAGTATGATAAAATGATTGATTCCCCTTGTTTGGAAAAGTAAACTTACAAATGCGGCTTAAAAAGAGGGTTACATGTAGCTCCTGTTCAAAAGCTTGGGTCATGACTGTTTTACCAGCTACCCCCGGCACCACCTCCGCCAAAGCCTCCACCACCAAATCCACCGAAACCGCCACCTCCTCCGCCGCCAAAGCCTCCGCGTCCACCACCACCAAGACCGCCTCCGGGGAAAAATATGAAAGGAGGTGTTCTGCCCATAGATCTGTGTCCTCTGCGGCTCATCGCATCTCCGCCACCACCGCCACCGCGGCCGGCAAATAGGAAAACGAGAATTAAAATTAAAACAATGAAAAAGATTACACCTCCGGGACTGTCACTTTTGTCTCCATAACCTTCAGGGGCTGTATATTCCCCACGGGAAGCCAAAATAATGGCATCTACCCCTTTTTCAATACCACGGAAATAACTACCTTCTTTAAAGTTCGGGATCATTTCCTCACGGATAATTTTGCTGCAGGTAATATCAGGTAAAGCACCTTCGAGGCCATAGCCCGGAGCAATAAACACTTGCCGGTTCCCCTCTGCCATGCTCAGCAATACGACAACACCATTGTTGGTTTTTTTATTACCAACGCCCCATTCCCTTCCAAGCTTTACGGCAAAATCCACTGGATCTCTTTCCTGTAAATCAGGTAATATCACTACCGCAATTTGCACTGAAGTGGAGTCGTCATATGCAACGAGTTTTTCTTCAAGGTGTTGCTTTTGTTCTGGTGTAAGTATGCCAACTTCATCATTAACGAGTCGGGGCGGGTTGGGTCTTTTAGGGATTTTCTGACCCAAAAGCTGGGCCGAAATGCCACTTATCAAAAGCAAAACGAAACCAAAGCGGATTATTTTATTCAACACACGTAATTTAAACATATCGGCTGGTTCTTTTTATCCTTTACTATTTGCCAAAGATTATTTCGTCAGGTAATTCATTTTTATTTCCCTTGTTATCGTAGGGGAAATGAGCGGAAAGTGCATTGCCAATATCTCCAATGATGGTTACTATGCCATCGGCATAGCTTTCTTTTTTAAAAGCAGTTAGCATTTTGGCAGCTTCTTCATCCCAATAGGCAGCACCCATTTCCTTATATATACCTTCATCTGCAAAAAGAGCATACTGATGATCATTCATGGCTATATAGACCAATACGCCATTTCTTTCATTGGTGAGATCCATTTTTAAACCAAAAAATAATTCTGCAGCACGGTGTACCGGACTTACATAGCGGCAACGGCTTTCAATAAAAAGCCTCACTTCACCGCTTGTTTGTCTTTCGGCCTCACGTATAGCTGCAACAATATCCTCCGTTTCCTGAACAGAAAAATATCGGGATGCATTTTTTTTACCTAAAAAAGAAGAGAATAATGACACAATAAAAAAAGTTTAAAATTTAACATCAGGAGCCCGTTCACTGCCGGGATCTGCGGTAAAGCCATCTTTTTTACTAAATCCAAACATCCCTGCTAAAAGATTCATCGGGACAGATCGCACTTTCACATTATAGGCTTCCACTGCAGCGTTAAAATCGTTCCGGGCAACTTTAATCCGGTTTTCAGTTCCTTCTAATTGGGTCTGTAAATCGCGAAAATTTTGATTTGCTTTAATATCCGGGTAGTTTTCCACTACAGCTAGCAAACGCCCTAAGCCGCTGCTTACTGCCGACTGAGCCTGTTGGAATTCAGCAATTTTTTCTGGTGTAAGATTGTCTGCATTAATGTTGACTGAAGTAGCTTTGGAACGTGCCTCCACCAATCCGGTAAGTGTTTCTTTCTCAAAATCAGCAGCTCCTTTTACGGTACTTACCAAATTGGGGATAAGGTCACTTCGTCGCTGGTATTCACTTTGTACGTTATTCCATACTTTTTTTACATTTTCATCCTGCGTTACCAATCCGTTATAACCACTACAGGCGCAACCACCAAACAGCAGCAAACCAAGCAATACAACAATCAATACTAAGTTTTTTGAATTCATGTTTATTTTTTTGAATTTAGTACAATAATAGGGGTAAATTTCCGTAAAAATATTGCTTTTTGGCAAACAGAAAGGGAAGGTACCGTTGTATCTTTGAAAAAAATGAGGAATGGTATTCAGAGGTATGTTTCTCTATTGTATTTTACAATTTACTTCTGATTTTTTAATATCTATTATAACCTGAAAATATGTGTGGAAGATACTCTTTATTTATTCCGTTGGAAGAGGTCGCTGATAAACTTGGGGTAGGGGTGGTTCCCAATCCCGATTGGCAGCCCTTATACAATGTTGCGCCAAGCCTGCATATGCCAGTTATTACAAATGAATTCCCTGATGTTGTTCAGTTTTTCAAATGGGGGTTGGTTCCACAGTGGGCGAAAGATCCCTCTTTCGGGATGAAGATGGTAAACACCCGTATGGAAAGTATTCTGGAAAAACCATCTTTCCGTAATATTTTTAAATACAAAAGATGTGTTGTACTGTGTAGCGGATATTATGAATGGCAAACGCTTCCTGAAGAAGTTACGGCAAAAGGGAAAAAAGGGAAACCAATTAAACAGCCTTGGCGATTCTATAATCCTTCTGATGACCTGATACTGCTTGCAGGCCTTTGGGACCATTGGGGGCACGAGGGCTTAAAAACGTTTAGTATTATTACTTGCGAAGCTAACAATGATACCCGGGATATTCATAATCGTATGCCGGTAATCCTTTCTTATAAGGAAGCAAAGCAGTGGTTAAGAAAAGGTACTGACATTGAATTGCTTACTAATTTGCTCAAACAAGCGCCAGCAGGACTCTTAAAATCCTACAAGGTAAGTACCTATGTAAACCGGGCAGGTAATGAAGGCCCGGAAGTGATTGAACCTATTGCAGAAGTCATTTAAATCCCGTTTTTTAAGGGTTACTAAAAATAGCCTCTAGTTTGTTGAATATCCTTTCGAACTCTTCTTCTGAAAGCTTGGAGCCACTCGGCAGACACAGACCATCTTCAAAAAGTTTTTCAGCAACCTGTTCTCCATAGTAGGGAGCCTCTGAAAAAACGGGCTGTAAATGCATAGGTTTCCACAAAGGCCGGGATTCAATATTGTCCTCCAGCATTGCCAACCTGATTTTTTCTCGGGTTAGTCCATTATTTGTTTGTGGATCTACAAGAATGCAGGATAGCCATCGGTTGCTGAAATACCCGGGACCTTCTTCCTGGAACTGAATATTAAAGCCTTGCTCGTTTTTCTTTTGAAACCAGTTTTGGTATCGGGTGAAGTTGTCTCTTCTTTTGGCAACTCTTTCCTTGAGAACTTCCATCTGCCCCATCCCAATGCTTGCAGAAATATTGCTAAGTCGATAATTGTAGCCTATTTTGCTATGTTGGTAGTGAGGGGCTTCGTCTCTTGCCTGTTGGCTCAGATTAGTAGCTTCTTTGGCCTCAAGGCTATTATTGGTAAGCAAGGCACCCCCGCTACTTGTGGTTATAATTTTATTTCCATTAAATGATAAAACACCAAAATACCCGAAGCTACCACAAGGTTCACCCAGATAGGTGGATCCAAGCGCCTCGGCGGCGTCTTCTACCACTGGAATATTATATTTCTTGCTGATGGCCATAATTTCCTTCATTTTTGCCGCCATACCATATAAGTGTACAGGCATTATAGCCTTAACAAGGGGAAGCTTACCATTTTTAGCAAGATCTGATATAGCTCTTTCAAGGCTTTCCGGGCACATATTCCAGGTTTCCTTCTCAGAATCAATAAATACAGGCGTAGCTCCCTGATAAACAATTGGATTGGCTGTAGCCGAAAAAGTATTGCTTTGGCATAAAACCATATCATTGCGACCAACCCCCAACAAAATAAGAGCCAAATGAATAGCAGCGGTACCCGAACTAAGGGCAACCGCATCTTTAGTATGGCAGTATTGCGCAAGCCGC